>JAQTSK010000015.1 GCA_028711345.1 Candidatus Peribacteraceae bacterium | reverse complement strand
TGCACCGGAGTCGCGCCATCGATCGATGAGCGAGAGCAGCGTGATCAGGGCGGCCAGGAGGCTCAGGACGAGCGTGGCGTCGAGGGATTTGCCGCCGCGCCAGAGGATGCCCAGCGTGACGGCCGCCAGCAGCGGAACTTGGATGAACGTGTGGACGCGGAGCGAACGCATGCTCGATGGAGAATGAAACACAGAGGAAAACCGTCCGGTCTGCAAGCTTGATTCGTCGGGGAAGATCGGGGTGTATTGTACACTGACCGTCTTCCGCATTCCGTATGTCTCTCCCACGACGTCTCGTTCCTCTCCGGAAAATCTTCGATGAGATCGGCGTTCATGTCGTCGTGACGAATCCCGACGGCAATATCATCTATGCGAATGGCGCGGCCGAGAATCACACGGGTTACATGTTTTCCGAGATGAAGGGGAAGACACCGGGTGAATTGTGGGGCGGGAAGATGCCGTCGGAATTCTACCGAGAGATGTGGAGAGTGATAGAGGAGCAGAAGCGTGCCTACACAGAACAGATGCGCAACTGTCGGAAGAACGGCGATCCGTACTGGCAGGAAGTGCACATCCTCCCCGTGCTGAACGGCGGCGATGCCGTGGAGTGTTATCTGGGTATTGAGTTCGATCGTGAGAATGCAGCACAGCAAAAATCATTCGCAGCATTGAGCCAGCGGAATGAATTTCGAACGCTCAAGGTGAGGTGGCCGAGGGAGTGGAGGGAGGAGGGGAGTGGCAAGTAGCTGGTAGCTGGTAGAGGCTGTTCAAATAATCATTTTACGCATACAGAAGCGATGTCATCCTGAGCGTAGTCGAAGGATGGCATCGCGTGTCATGGATTCGACTACGCTCACCCATGACACACTTTGTTCTGTCGGCACATCTGTTATGATAGATCGTGTACGCATTGTTCTTTCCCGTTTTTTGTAGCCCGGATGGCGGAATTTGGCAGCCGCCTTCCGAAATGCCGTGCCGACGTGGCGGAATTGGTAGACGCGCACGCTTCAGGAGCGTGTAGGAGTAATCCTGTGAGAGTTCGATTCTCTCCGTCGGCACCACACTTCGCGCAGCGATGCGAGTTGCGATTCGCGTGGCAAGCCATGCGATTGAAATTCTCACTGTTGGTTCAGAGCCTTCTTAGCCGCTGTAGCCATATTTTGCTACGAGCAGAACGCCAATAAGGGCAACAAAGCCGATGATAATGAGTGCTGGAGCAAATGATTCTTTTTTCTTCGGCAGCTCTAAAACCGATTCAGATGGTTTATTTGGATTGTAAAAGACATCTACCGATTGGCCTGTCTGAAAATTCTTTATTGGATATTCGAGCGATGGACCGGAGAATAACGTCAGACGGATTTTGTCATTGTTGAAAGGTTTGCCATTCACTGAGTAAGTATACGTAGCTATATCATATGGGCAGGGGCCATATTCCGATTGCATGACACCAACGGATGCTTTCACAATTGATCCCTGCGCCTTTTTCCATTGCTTGATACTTGTGAAAATACAAAAACTTCGAACAAGCACAATTATTATTGCTACTGTAATGCCGCAAAAACATAGGAAGATTATAAGGCTTAGAATATCCATGACAGTAGAATAGCAGTATATTCTGAGGATTGAGTCCACATACGTCTTCCCCATCGGCTTCGATCGCAATGCTTGCGTGATGAAAATGCCCTATCATAGGGGACATGAACACCGCCGCCTCACACCACAAGCATCCTCACATCGCAGAAGCGGTTGAACGTAATATTCACACGCTTCTGGAGATCCGGCGGCAGATGGAACTACGCAAAACCCCCCAGGAACGCATCGCCGACGGCATAAGAGTGTTCTCCGGCAGCACGATGTTCGTGTACTTCAACGCAGTTTGGTTTTTAGTCTGGATCGCCATCAATTTGGGGTGGACTCCGCTCAAAGTATTCGATCCCTTTCCGTTCGGGTTTCTGACGATGCTCGTATCCTTGGAGGCCATCTTCCTTTCGACGTTTGTCCTGATCAGCCAGAACCGAATGTCGAGCATCAGCGACCAGCGATCGGATCTGGATCTTCAGATCAACCTTCTGGCCGAGTATGAGATCACGAAGGTGCTGCGCATCGTCGATGCCATCGCGGATCATCTGCAGCTGGAAATCGGTGCGGATAAAGAGCTGGAGGAGCTGGAGATAGGAGTCAGTCCGCGCACGATGCTCCGGGAAATGGAGAAGCAGGCGCATCGTCTGCATCACGACAAGGTCATACATCAGGAAAGTACGGTCGGTGAATTGTGATTCATTGACCAGTCAGGATCGAAATTATTCCGGGTATGCAAATCTGAGGATTCGTCAATCATCCGACTCTTGACGTTCATAAATTGGCACTCTAAACTCTCGACTGCCAATCGGATAATTTACAATTTTCAGTTTTCAATTTTCAGATAATTTTCAATTTTCAATTTCAATTTTCAATTATTCACTATCCATTATTCATTCCCCATTCCCTTCTATGTCCAAAGATCCGAAGACGGTCGAGCTTGCCGTCACCATTGAGCCGTTAAGCGATCGCGTGATCGTCATGCCACTGGAGAAGGAGCAGGTCTCCGCCTCCGGCATCGTCATTCCCGAAACCTCGTCCAAGGAGAAGCCGCAGGAAGGCGTCATCATTGCGATGGGCAAGGGAGGGATTATGAACGATAAGGGCGTCCTCTCGCCTGATCCGCACAAGTATCTCAAGACCGGTGACGTCGTGTTGTTCGGCAGGTATGCCGGCGACGATGTGAAGCTGAAGAGCAAGGCGGGCAAAGACGTCGAAGTGAAGATCCTCCATCTTGATTCCATTTTGGGTATCGTGAAGTAATTTTCAATTTTCAATTTGCAATTTTCAATGAATTTTCAAATCTTAATTATCAACTCAGTTTCCTCTCATCCTCTCCTCTTCTAATTCTTCTCCTCCTCATATTATGTCAGCCCGACAACTCGCATTCGGCGACGATGCCCGCCAGAAGATCGTCAAAGGCATCCGGAAACTTGCGGACGCGGTCCGCGCTACGATGGGTCCCAACGGACGCAATGCTCTCATCGCCAAGAGCTACGGTTCCCCGACGGTCACCAAGGACGGTGTGACGGTCGCCAAGGAGATCGAGCTGGAGGACGCGTGGGAGAACATGGGCGCGCAACTCGTGAAGGAAGCCGCCACCAAGACGAACGACGCGGCCGGTGACGGCACCACGACCGCAACCGTGCTCGCTGAAGGTATGATTTCCGAAGGGCTCAAGTTCCTCACGGCAGGCGCCAACGCCATCTCCATGAAGAACGGCATCATGAAGGCCGTCGATGCCGTTGTGAGCGAACTGGACAAGCAGAAGAAGACGATTTCCACAAAGGAGGAGTACGCCGCCGTCGCCACCATCTCTGCGCAGGACACGGGTGTCGGCAAGATCATCTCCGATGTCATGGACGAAGTCGGATCCGACGGTGTCGTCACCGTGGAGGCCGGTCAGACTATGGGACTGGAGAAGGAGTACGTCGAGGGCATGCAGTTCGATTCCGGCTACATCTCCCCGTACTTCGTGACCGATGCCGGTCGCATGGAGGCCATCTACAAGAACCCGTACATCCTCATCACGGACAAGAAGATCGCGTCCATTCAGGAGATTCTCCCGATCCTCGAGGCGTTGGCTCAGAAGGGTCGCAAGGAAATCGTCATCATCTCCGAGAGTGTCGATGGTGAAGCGCTCGCAACACTCGTCGTCAACAAGCTCCGCGGCACGTTCTCCGCTGTTGCGGTGAAAGCTCCCGCGTTCGGTGATCGCCGCAAGGAAATCCTCAAGGACATCGCCCTATTGACCGGCGGCCGTGTCATTTCCGAGGAAGTCGGTCTCAAGCTGGAGAACACCAAGCTGGAAGATCTCGGCAAGGCTGGTAAGGTCGTTGTGACGAAGGATAACACCCTGATCGTCGACGGTGCGGGCGACAAGAAGGACATCGTGAACCGCGTCGCGGAGATCAAGGCGCAGATCGAGCAGACCAAGAGCGACTTCGACCGCGAGAAGCTGCAGGAGCGCATGGCCAAGCTCTCCGGCGGTGTCGCCGTCATCAAAGTCGGCGCAGCCACGGAAGTCGAGCAGAAGGAATTGCAGCATCGTGTTGAAGACGCTTTGTCGGCCACTCGCGCAGCTGCGGAGGAGGGGATTGTCGCCGGTGGCGGCGCGGCTCTCATCCATGCGCTCAAGGCTCTCGAGAAGATCAAGGGTATGAATGAAGACGAACAGATCGGGATCGACATCGTGAAGATGTCCTTGGTCTATCCCGCCAAGTGCATTGCGATCAATGCAGGGCTGGAAGGCTCCGTCATCGTCGAACATATCAAGCAGTCCAAGGATGCGAAGATGGGCTACAACGTCGTCACCGCGAAGGTGGAGGATCTCGTCGCCGCAGGGGTGATCGATCCGAAGAAAGTGACGCGCTCCGCACTCCAGAATGCCGCTTCCGTTGCCGCGATGTTCCTCACGATCGAAGTGGGAATCGTCGACGCGCCGAAGAAGGAAGCGCCGATGCCGCCCATGCCGGGCGGAGGCGGGATGGGGGATTACTAGGAAGGCAGGAAGGGCAGAAAAGGCAATAAAGGCAGAAAGGTCGATGAGACCTCCTGCCTTTTTTGCATATTCCGATAATCGTTCTATGCTTCCTACGAACATCCGCTGATTCCATTCCAATCTTCCTCCCCATGGATATCACTCAAGTCCAACAACAGTGCGAAGCATTCTTAAAGACCATCAATGTTCCCGGATTCATCGTCCTCGGGTTTCAGGAGAACAAGGAGAACGTGCAGATGGTGTATTCGATCAAAGAGATGCAGCCGAAGGCGGTACTCAAGGGGCTGACACATATGCTGGATGATCTGGTGGGGAAAATCTAAACCTACGAATGGTTAAATGGTTAAATTGTTCAATGGCTGCACGATCTGTTTCTCGCTTGCGAACAATTTAGCAATTGAACAATTTAACCATTTAGCATGCGTTCTTGAGTAACACAGATTATACTGCGTGC
The DNA here is from genome assembly GCA_028711345.1 of Candidatus Peribacteraceae bacterium. Classification (GTDB taxonomy): domain Bacteria; phylum Patescibacteriota; class Gracilibacteria; order Peribacterales; family Peribacteraceae; genus CAINWJ01. The sequence continues at coordinate 27,841 of JAQTSK010000015.1, read as the reverse complement.
CATGAAGGGAAGGTTCATCGTCCTCGAAGGCCCCGACGGATCGGGTACATCCACGCACTCCGGATTGCTTGCTGACAGTCTGAAGGCGGCGGGGCGGGATGTCCTCTTGACTGCTGAACCCACGGACAGTCCCATCGGACTCTTCATTCGCGAGCAATTGAAGAAGAAGGCCATCAGCTCAGGCTCGGCGCTGCAACTTCTGTTTTGCGCTGACCGCGCTTGGCACATTGAGAATGTCATCAAACCGGCATTGGAGGCCGGCAAGACAGTCGTCTGCGACCGGTATGTGATTTCAACGCTTGTCTACGGTGAAGCGTTGGGATTGGATCCCGAGTGGTTGCTCAGAGTGAATACGCCGTTCATCGAGCCGGACGTGCTCCTCCTTGCCCTCCCGACATTTGAGATCTGCATGCAGCGTATCGGAAAGCGGGAGCAGCTGGACGTCTTCGAGAATCATCCGTTCCAACGAAAAGTGTACGATTTGTATACGCGTGTTGCCGAAGAGGATGCCAGTATTATCGTTTTGGACACCTCGAAGCCGCAGGAAATTGTTGCCCGGGAGATTCTGGCGAAGCTGCAGAGTGGCATATGATTGAGGATTTCTGATGAGATCGTTCCCCTAGGCATTCATTCATTTGCCATTATGGCAATTATCAATTTTCAATTATCAATTTTCAATTCATACTTCTGTCATGACAGCCACCATCCTCCGCGGCGCACCTGTAGCCGAAGCACTCCTCGCCTCGCTCAAATCTGAAATCGGCAAGCTCAATCCGAAGCTCGTCATCGTACAGGTTGGCGATGATCCGGCGAGCCAGAGCTATGTCCGCCAGAAGCTGAAGAGTTGTGAAGCCGTCGGCATGAGAACCGAGCACAGGAACTTCAAAGCCGAAGTCACGTTGCCCGTGCTCATGAAGACGATCGAAGAATTGAACGGCGATGCCGATGTTACGGGTTTCATCGTTCAGTTGCCGCTCCCCGCACATCTCCAGCCGCACGTGCCGGACATCATCAAAGCCATTGATCCGAAGAAGGACGTGGATGGATTCTGTGCGTACAACATCGGCAAGATGTTCCTCTCCATCGATTTCGAGCACCTCCCGCCTGCGACCCCTGCCGGTATCATCGAAATGATGAAGTTCTACAAGATTTCCGTCGACGGAAAGCATGCCGTGATCGTCGGCAGGAGCAATACCGTCGGCAAGCCCTTGGCCGTCATGCTTCTGAATCGCGGTGCAACCGTCACAATCTGTCACAGTCGGACGAAGGATCTGAAGCTCATGACGAAACAAGCCGATATTCTTGTTGCAGCCGTCGGCAGAGCGGGAATGATTACCAAAGACATGGTGAAGCCGGGTGCTGTGGTTATCGACGTGGGTGTTTCACGAACAAAAGATGGACTGAAGGGCGATGTTGATTTTGAGTCAGTCAAAGACAGTGTCTCAGCGATCACACCGGTTCCCGGAGGAGTGGGGCCGATGACGGTTGCGAGCTTGATACGGAACTGCGTTACCGCGAAGAAGAGGCAGATGCGCGATTGAAGTGCGCAATACGGAGCCAATGACGACGTCGCGTTTAACGTGGCTTAGGCTTACTTCTACCGTAGCCATTTTCCACGTTTTCCACGGCAGTGAGAAGATTATGGATTCTTTGCGTCATTCCTTCCGGAGATGCTTTCCAGATCATGTCATAAATGCTTCGGTTTCTTTTTCTGTTGTGTATAACGTATACCCGAAGTAACTTTTCGGCATCCGTTCTAAGTCCGGATCGGAGGAAGTCAGCGACAGTCTCCAATACGTGATAATCATTCCAATTTGGCTCGATGATTAACCCGTTGGGCAATCGGTCTGACATGAATGAGTGTGGTGTGGAGATAAGCAAAAATCATCATTCCGTTTTCTTCGTCCATCATTGTACCGCCTGGGTTGTGCACACCCCGTCCTTGCACCCACCGGAGCAGCCGGAAATCTGCTCCGAGGGCAGGCCGTCCGCGCAGGAGACGGTTCTGACGAAGCAATTCGTGCCCGAGCAATCACTGCGCATGACGAGTACCCGATCCCACTCCTTCACGATGCAGCTGTCGTCCAGCCGAATCGCGATCCGTGCGTCCGCCGGCAGGAAATGGATCTGTCCGCCGGATGCCGATGTCGGTTGGCGCGTGACGGAACATCCCGGTTCCGACGTGAGCGGCTTGGTATCGGACGGCAGAGGTTCGGCGACGCAGAGGAGGTTGTCGCTGTTGGAGGAAGTTTTGGGGCCGGTGCCGTCGGTATCCATGACGGGGAAATATTCATCTCCGATGCGTTCGATGCGGAATGCGGTGTCGGCAGGATTCAGGTGGAGGCGGATGATCGACGGAAGAAGCTCCACAAACTCGCTTTTGCTGGGGAGGCGCCACCGGTGTCCGTCCGCGGTGTTGTTCGCGCATTGGGTGGAATCTCCGTTGGTCGTCCCCGTTGACAGCACGGACAGCGCCAGTGAGCGGTCGGGGAAATGGGCGGGCGGCGGCGGCCAGACCAGGAGGCTGTCGCGTTCGGCGCCCTCCTGACGCCCCGCCAGCCAGAGGTGGCCGTCCTTGCTGAGCAGCCCCATCCTCCGGACTGGGAAATCGATGCCATCGACGGTCAGAGTTTCCCAGTCGATCCCGTCCGACGAACGGTACAGATGAGAGCCGTCCCGGGACAGGGCGTACAGGAGTCCGCCGTGACTGACCGCGTCACCGATCGACTCCGACAGCGTTGCAAGTTTGTCCCAGGAGCCGTTGTTCCATTTTTCCACATCGGCATTCGACATGCGGAAGAATCCGAATTGCGATGCAACGGCCGGAAGACCGCCGTACTGCCCGATGGGAGGACTCCCTCCCGCCACGACGCGCCACGTCCCGCCGAGAGTCAGATCCATCACGAACTGTCCGTTCAGCGGTATGACGTTCCCCGGCGTTTCCCCTTCGGCACACGGATGCATACTGCCGACGTTGTCGACGCAGGGACGGAAACCGGCATCGAACAGCACCGGGAACCCCTGCACGGTCGTCTGTTGACCTTCGATGGGGTACCACCAGTAGTTCTCCGGGCCGACGGGGGCATCGTGGGCGCGTGTCGCGGTCAGCAGATTACCTGATAATTTCATCATTTCCCGTCCGACATACGCGAAGTATCCGGTGTCCGAGTCGGTATTGTAATTCGTCTTCGGGATGGCGAAGGTCTCCTCGTTCCACGGCAGCGTCCCCATATCCGTGAATGTCACGTCGGGCAGCACGACATTGCGCGCTCTGAATCCGATGCCGGGCTCATCCGTGATGATCAGATAGCGGGCGTTCTTCATGAGTGGAATCTCAGACAGATGCCGGAACCGGACATCCGGATGGTCTTTTGTAAATTTTGTCGGAACAGACTCAGGATCAGCGAGGGTTTGGTCCGATGCGAAGAATTCGCCTGAGAACATGTCGGAATAGTCCCATTTAGCTGACGGATCGGCTTCTCTGGCCGATTGCTTCGCCATTTCATCGGTTGCATCCCGTGTCGTGTACCGGTATCCGAAGAAGCGTTTCCGCTTCGTCAATGCGTCGCGGAGAGTTGCGTATGTCGAGATCCCGTCATCGTCCGGTGTCACGATGAAGTGGAGCGCGTGCTCGTCCAGATCGTGGTACGATTCCCCTTCATCGAACGACACATCGATTATTTTCATTCCGTTCAGCGAGCCGATTTCCGTCACGGTTCCGGCAAATGACGCTACGCCGTGAACCGCGAAAGGCAGTGGAATTCCGTCGCCGGATACCTGTATCTTTCCCGCAGGCCCGACGACCGACGACAGTTCCAGCAGGATGGCGGCGATGGCCAAAGCGCCCGCAGGGAGTACGCAGGAACGGGATTTCTCACGCCACCGTTGTATGATGGTATTCATGTGTATTAAGAATATAATAACATAGAAACGATTACGATGCAATGTTTTCTTCTGATTGAACTCACGAATCGGCTGAGGCTGTTGTCGTAGAGACGCCCGATCGGGCGTCTCTACGAGAACAGGACGCAGACACCATTGCTCTCCGTCGCTTGTCTTCTACGAACAATGAGCCGACTCCTGAGTTCATTCTCTGTTCCGATCGCTTCGAAGCCGGGTCCACTACCGATCCGGCATGATGTATTGCTACACTCGACGTATGCGTACGTTGATTGTCACATCATTGCTGGTTCTGCTGCTGACGGGGTGTCGCTCCCCCGAACAGGCCAAACCTTCCATCCAATTCATCGGTATCGGCGCCGGTTCACTGAAAACTCCGGTTGAGGAGATACGGTTCCGGGACATGTTCGACGTCGGGGAATCCGAGCTGGTCGGCGTCGTGGCATTCGATCACATCGAGGAGGGGACGACGGTACAGGCGACATGGTTCTCGCCCGACGAACGCCGGATGCCGCTTGGCAGGACGAATATCGTGACCCAATCCGGCGCCACCGTGGCGCGCTTCAGCTTCGCGTCCAGAGAACCGTGGCAACCCGCTCCGTACATGCTCAGGATCGATGCGATGAAGGGGGAGGGGGACGAAATGCTCACCGCCAGCGGCAGTACGTCGTTCTTCATCGGGATGAAGCAGCGGGATGTCGATCGGTACAGGAAAGAATTCGACGAATGGTCCAAGGCCGACGCAGCGCATAGAGCGGAGGTGGAGGCGAAGATTGAGGCGGAACGCGTCATCGTAGAACGTGCCAACGAAGTGCTTGGCAGCGATGACGGCTCGCTCATACTGCGCCGCGATCTTACCGGTGACGGGGCTGAAGAGTTTCTCATCGCCTCGACGGGAGAGAAAGAAGAAGCCCCGATGCCATCGTCGGGCGGCGGTCCGGGCGTGCTGGCGTCCGGAGGATTCGATCAATTCCTGCTCACCGATCTGAGCGGAACTTCATTACTGGCTATGAGAAGCGGACGACGATTCAGTTCGGTATATGCCGACGGTGTCAGTATTGTTCCGGAAATACAGGCCACGGATCCGGTGACTGTCACCGTCCTTCCATCCGGTACATTCTCGCTGTCATGGAATACGAAGAAAGAGGCGTGCACGGTTGATGTACGGAGAGTCGGTGTGACGTGGGAAGCGGGAGAGGTGATGTGTGAGGAGAGAGAGGGGCGATCCAGGTATTAGGTATTAGGGGTTAGGTGTGAGGTGTGAGGGAGAGTGCCAGTCATTTGAATTTTCGGCTCGATATCCCCTCGCTTGCACAGAGAGTGATACTCATTCCAATTCAAAAGTATACAAAGGCATGTCACCCTGAGCGGAGTCACGGCGTTCGCGAACGCCAGTGACGGAGTCGAAGGGCGACATGCCGATGTCATGGTTCGACTCCGCTCACCATGACATCTTGATTGAGTGTCAGATCGAAATGGAATTGGTATGAGTTCGTCAAGAATCTGTCATCGACTGCATTTTCTTCGTCTCACCCCGACGTACACTCCGATGCCGATGCCTGCGGAAAGCGACAGGATGAGTCCAAGTCCCATCAGGCCGATCGTCGTCGGTGCGCTGCCGTGCAATTGCTGTTTCTCCACGGTGACGCGGATGACGGGGAGCAGGACATCGACAGACTGTTTCTCTTCAATGCTGAGTCCCGACGGCGGTTCGATGATGATATCCGTGCTTTCGACCTGCGCTCCTTCGACGTGGATTTCCAGTCTGTGTTTCCCGACTTCCACATCGTGGAACGTCGCGATGCCTTCCTCATCCGTCATGGCGATCTTCGGCGTGGAGAAGAGCACGACAGGCGTTGTGGCGTAGGGGACGCCCAGCGAGTTGAGCACGCTCACGTGCAGGGAAGCGATGACGGCGACGTCGTCCTTCTTCGTGAGCGTTGTTCGGTACTCCTGTTCCGGAGCCGCCGCGTGTTGTGTTTCACCGTTCGTGACGGCATCACCGTTGTCACGCGGGAGGAGAGAGCGGCTATAGGACAGCAGTTTTCCGCCCGCATTGCCGGCTGCATCGAACATCCGTCCCATCCCCGATGCCATCAGATCCCATCCGTCACCCGCAATCGCAACTCCGTCGTTGGCGGTGTCGGTGATTTCATTGTCAAGATTCCTGATGATCGCTTCCGCCCGGTTCAGACTTCCGTCGATTGCCTCCTCCGTCTTGGTCATGACGACAGAGGCGAGTGACGGCCCCGGCGTCATCGGCTGAGGCGCGACGAAGGCGCCGATACTTTCCGTCGGGAGGAGGGGAGCGGAAGGCTGTTCTGTTTTCGCGACCAATTCAAGTCCGGGTTTCGCGGCCGTGTCCGTCAGAGCGACGGAGTTCGGAATGACGCCGACGGCGTACGGATGCACCGTAGCGATCATGTCCGTGGCGGCCGGCGAGAGCGCCATCCGCGTCGGTGCGGGAGTACGGAACCATGCGATGGTTGACTGCACCGTCCGGAGCACGATGCGTTCGTACGCTGTCATGACCTTCTTCTGCGCGACTCCGGTTGTCGATTTCACAGAGGACAGAATGGCGGACATGCGCGAGATCATGGCTGACAGATTGCTTGTCTTGACGGAAGGCTGCACGATTGCAGGTGAGGGGATGGTTCCGGCGATGCCCAGCGGGCGGACAGTCCTGAATCGGATCGTCATGGGTGTGAAGGTCTTCGTCAGGATCATTGGAGCATCCTTTGCATCCTCTTCGATAACAGGAGGGGCCGTGACAACGGTTTGTTCTGCGACAGGCTCAGTTGCTGTATCTGCGGGTGCATCCGTCCCTGCCACGTCACCCGAAGCCGGTCCGGCGATTTTGAGCTGCACGGAAATGATTCTTCGCCCGCCGACTGACGGCGTTCGTTCATCCTCACCGGCGGACACGACAGGAGTCTCTGCCGCTACGGGAATGAGCCTGTACCCGACATCCTGTGTCGCAGCCGTCCCTCCTGCGGTCATCATGACCGTTCGGCTGTTCGTCGTCGTTGGTTCGTACCCCGACGGCGGTGCTGTCACCAGCAGGAAGCCGCTGGCACTCGTCGGAAGATTCTCAAACAGATACGCGCCGCTCGCATTCGTCCTCGTTGCAAGGCTGACCGTTCCGCCGGTTGCGGATGTTCCGGTGAGTGTGAGCGTCGTGCCGGAGAAGACCGTGGTCTCCGATGCATCTAATACGCCATCGTTATCAGTATCGAGGAAGACGGAACCGCTGAGCGTGCTTGCCTGTACGAAGCCGAAGTTCGCAGTGACACTGGCGCCGGTTCCAAGAATCACCCCCGTGCCGCTTGCCGTTGTCCGCAGGTAACCCGCCGGAAGTGTCGCGCCGCTGACAGTTACCGTGTAGCCGGAACTGTCACTGCGGAGGATGGCGCTGAAAATATATGCGCCGGTTGAGCTCGTGGTGTCGCGTAAGCTCAGTGCCGCGCCCGTCACCGTATTCCCCGAAAGATCGATTGTGACGTTTGTTAGGCCGGATACTTCTCCTGCGTCTTTCACCCCGTCGCCGTCAACGTCATTCCAAACAAAGCCGAAGATGGATCCGGTGCCGGTGACATACGCGTTGATGACGATATCGCTTCCATCCTCAATATTCGTGTCGGGCAGGCCGATGCCTGTCTGCTCGTTGCCGAGGGCATCGGAGACACTCTGGCTGGTGATGGAATCGACCGTAAGATCATCCGATAGATCGCCTGCCTGAACCGTATAGGTTCCGGAAAGTGTTGAGCCTTGGATCGTACTGAGCGTCACGGAGCGTCCCGTATTCAGGTCGATTGTGATCGTCGATCCTGCGGCAAGCGGTTCGTCGTACGTCGCGATGATTTCGATCTGCGAGTCGCCGCGATATGTGCCGTCGGGAGTATCTGATGTAAACGAAAGAAGATCCGGATCATCCACGTCGAAGTTCCAGTGCACGTTATTCCCGCCATCCACGCCGGTGTCCGTATTCACTTCGATCCCCGCCCCGCCGCTCGCATCGCTCCGGCTCGGACGAACGTATGTGACGGTCTGTGCGGAAGAGCCGTCCACATTCAGGTACCACGGATGCCCGCTCAGTGATCCCGTGAGTGTAAGGAGATTATCGGCGGCTCCCTGCAGCACCAACGCTCCGCTCACGCTCTGGGTGGTGCCGGCGGCGAATGTTACTGTTTTCGTCGTGCTTCCCGTGATCGTAAGGTTATGGAAGAGCGTCGAGCCGCTGATCGTCCGGTTCCCGGCACCTGTGAAGGTCACCTGTCCGCCGTTCTTCACGAAGTTTCCGCCGTTTACCAGCCAGTTCCCGCCGACCGTAAAGGAGGATGTATCCGCAGCGGCCGGCGCCGTAAGCGTACCGCCGGTGAGCGTCATGTTCCCGCCGATTACAAGATCGCTTCCCGCATGCCCAGCGCCGACGGTTCCGCCCCTTTGCGTGTAGTTCCCGGTGGTGGTGATGTCGAGGTATCTCCCCGGTGTAATGTCGGCTGCTGCGATGTAATCCGTTGCAGCAATTGTTATTCCTGAACCGGCGGTTACGGATGCCGATTGTGTCAGGGAATTTTGTGCCTTGAGCTCAATGCCGCTTCCCGCGCTGATTGGGCCGATGATCGAGATCGACAAAGGCCCCGATCCGTTCCAGTTTTGGATGCGGAGTCCTTTGCTGACTGCAATGCCGTCGACCGTGAGCGGCGTCATCTGCTCGATATACACCCTGTTCGCGGTAATGGTTCCCGAAAGCCGGGTGTAGGTGGAGCTTCCCATGTAATCGGAAGCAATATTCATCATGATGTCATTCGTGCCGTTCGCGATATTGATATCGGCGTCCTGTGTCATGCCGTTGTACGCGTACAGCGTACTGTACTGTCCTGCGTAGATATCATCCGTGACCCTGAGCGTAGACGGGATTCGGCTGCCGGCGATTGAGAATTGGTAGCTGGTGCGCAGTCCATGGATTTCCAGTGCGCTCGTTCCTCCGGTTCCGCAGCCCAGTCTGGCAAAGGCAAAAATAGTGTGGTCGCCGCCCGAGAAGACGCATGTTCCGGAATTATCCGTATCCATGAACAAATCGGTGAGTCCATACCCGTTCCCGCTCCAAACGGTTCCGTTCTGGGTGATGCCTCCCGCGGAGTGGAAGCTGTTCTCGCCGTCGGCAAGCACCGTTCCGCCGATGGTGATGTGAGAAGGCGCCGTCACGGTTCCGACGTACACAGAACCCGACGAAGTCATTGCCGGAAGAACGAAAGCTCCGACGGTCGCGCCGGTTGCGTTGATCGTGATGTTTCCCGATGTGCGTGTCACGATGGATCCGGTGACGGTGGCGATGGCATTGGCGTTGATTGTGATGTTGTTTGCCGTCGCAGTGATGGTCCCTCCGCTTAAGGTGAGCGTTCCGGAAGCCGTTACGATGTTCGCCGCGGGGCTGAGCGTCCCCCACAGCGTGATGCCGGAAGAGGAAACAGCGCTGCCGGGAGCATATGTTGTGTCCGGCCAGACCAGCAGCGTCGCGTTGCTTGTCAGTGCGTTGCCCGTGACTGAATAGATGCCGCTGATATCCGTATCGCCGGAAGTATCGGCGAGATCAAGATCCGCATTCGTGAACGCCGGAGCATTGGCGGAGCTTCCGGTGTTGCTCCTGAGAATGAGGTGATTTTGGTAAAGATGTACGCCGGTCATCGAGCTTCCGGATCCTCTTGTGACAGTTACTGCCCGCGGACTTGCTCCATTATCGAGATACACTGTGACGATGCTTCCGCCGGTCATGGCCAGCCCCGTCACCGTATATTGCCCTCCGCCATCAACCGCATCCGTGGCTTTGGTGCCGCCGTTGATGCTCACGGCGACGGTGCCGGAGGTGATGGGGGTAGACCCTTCATCGGAATAGATGTTGCCGGTGACGGAATAGGTCGGTGTGAACGTCCAGTTCGCATTGTTCCCGCTGTCCGTGCTTGTCCCGTCCGACGCATCCAGCTCTGCTCCGCCCGTCGCATCATTATCTTTCACATTCAAATAGCTCAGGTTCTGCGTTCCGCTGCTTCCGTCCAGCAGCAGATTTGAGGATGACCCTGTCTTTGTGGAACGCAAGCTCAGCAACTCTCCTTCGACCCCCATCAGGTTCAGGGAGCCGGAGAAGGACTGCTGTGAGCGGAAATCGAAGAAGAGATTGCTTGCCGCAGTCGCAAGTTTTGTGAAGTTCTTGAAGACGGTGGAACCCGAGACCGTTTGTGGAACGCCGTCCGCAGCGTTGAGTATGACGGTTCCGGTGGATGTGAATCCTCCCACGTTCTTCCAGTTCCCCGCGACGGTGATGTTTTCTCCGTTTGCGGTTTTGATTTCACCGCTGACGATGTTCAGATTTCCGTCAATGTCGAGCGCACTTCCGAGAACGTAGACTCCACTTCCGGTATTCGGATTACCCGTGGCAAGAGCGGCGACTTCGGAAGCGCTGAGTGCGCGGTTATAGATGCGGATGTCGTCGAGAGTAGCCGCGTAGTAGCCGTTTCCACCATTATCGAATCCTGCTATTAGATTATCACTGGAAGAATCTTCGAGGCTGGTAGGCACAGTGCCCGTCAACGGACCATTGGAGAGGATGCCATCACGATAGAAGTTCAAGGTTTGTGCTTGGCTGTTGTAAATTGCTGAAACATAGTGCCAGCTGCCATCATCAATATCTGTTCCAATTCTACGATATGTACCTGCTCCAAGCATGAAATAGAGTTTACTGCTTGGAAACGCGGTAGTGGTCATCATCCAGGAATGATGGTTGGTACCCCACTTTCCGATGACACGACCTCCATTATCTAATGATTTAATCCATGTTCCAACGGTGAGACTCTGGGTAATTCTCAGGACTGGAGGATCTCCAAAATCCACATAATCATCCACCCCATCAAACTGCAAACTCTGCGGATTGTAGAAATCGAACCCTGCTGCGGTATCCGTTTTCCACTGCGGCTTCGTATTCCCGCTTGCCGCGCCGTTCCACGTGCCATGATTTCCGTTCCCCGAATCATCCCGCGCAATCAAGGAGCCGGAGCCGTCGTCGAGTTTCCAGTAGCCGACGAGGCCGTTGTTGAGCGTGAGGTTGTTGAGCGAACTGTGAGCTGTAAGTGCGTACGGACTCGCAGTGTCTCCTTCGACTCCGCTCAGGATGACACTGCTCGTTCCTGCAGTGAATGTACCCGTGGATTCGATGAAGCTTCCAGACACCGTTAGCGTATTTGCCCCCGCGCTCAGTGTTCCTCCGCTGATCGTCAGGTTGCCGCCGACGGAATAGGAAGAAGGAAGCGAATAGATCGCCGATCCGGTGCTACCGATCACCACGTTTTTGTGCGGGAAGGTCTTGAGCGTTTTGCTTCCGCCTGGCGCGTCGTACCAGATCGTGGAAGCGGCATACACCTTGTCCGGTCCTCCCGTGATCGTTTCATCGCCGTGGAGTCGGAGAGTGGTTCCCGTTCCGACGACGAACTGATCCGCGACCGTCAGATTGTAGCCGTTGAGGTTGAGGGTGCCGCCGGTCATTGTCAGATCCTGTCCCGCGGTGTTCAGCACGAGATTGCCGCTCAAGGTTGCGCTTCCCGCAGTCTTTGCGATTTTCCAAGTCCCGCTGGGTGCAGTTCCACCTTTCTGTTCGATTATTTGTGAGCCGGTGCCGGAGAGAGTGAGCGAGGCGGTGCCGCCGTCGGCGGTACTTTGTAGAACGATCCGCTCCCGCGCGTCGATGGTGCCGGTGTTCACCACACCGTTGATAACTGTTAATGTTCCTTCGACGATGATGGTATCGCCGGTTGCTATCGTGAATCCATACGAGTTTGCGGTTGCGTTGAATGTGACATCATGGAATGTCTCGCTGGTGTCCACGTTGATTGACCGGGCGAACGGCGAGTCGTACGCATAGAATACGACGCCACCGTTCCCGGCAGCGAACGTGCCGCCGGTTTTGGTGAAGTTACCGATGACGGTCAGGACACCCGATGCCGTGAACGCTCCTGCGGCCTGGGAATATCCTCCCGAACTGATCGTCAGGTTATGATTGTCGAAGGAAAGCGGGATGTCATGGTCGCCGAAGCCGGCATCGACGACGAGGCCGTAGATTCCGCCGTCCGCGGCTAGCGTCAGGACGTCGTCGGCATTCGCGGCATTGTCGAACCGCAGAAGCGGACCGTATCCCCCGTTGACGGTGTATGTCTGCGGGAGCGTGTTATTGCCGAAATTGATCGTGGCCGTGCCTCCGTCGTCCGCTGTGCTTTCCTGAACGATATCCCCTCGCGCGTCGATGGTGCCGGTTTTCACCACGCCGTTGGTGAGCGTCAAGGTTCCTCCGACGATGATGGTATCGCCGGTTGCTATCGTGAATCCATACGAGTTTGCGGTTGCGTTGAATGTGACATCATGGAATGTCTCGCTGGTGTCCACGTTGATCGACCGCGCGGATGGCGAATCATTGGCAGAGAATACGATGCTTCCGTTGCCGGCATCGAACGTGCCGCCGGTTTTGGTGAAGCTCCCTCTGAGAGTCAGGATACCCTCGGTAGCTGTAAACACGCCGTTATCCTGCGTGAAGTGATGATAGAGGTTTATGGCCGATCCTCCGGGGGAACCGGTGAACGTCCCCCCGCTCTGCGTGTAGGGACCGTACGTCGTGATCACATTATTATTCTGCGTCAGCGATCCATTGATGTGCAGCTCCGAGGTCGCTCCGCTTGTTCCAACCGAAAGCGTCCCGCCGAGGTTCAGTGTTGATCCCGTCCAGATGTACAAGGTCTTTCCGGTCACGATCGTCGTATTCAGACTGCTCATCGTATAGATCGCATTGATATCCGCATCATTCACATTATTCGCCGTATCCAGATGTGTGCTTGTAAGCGTTCCTCCGGTTTCATGTCGCGTGATCAGCCGATTCTGGAACAGGTTCACGCCGGTCATGGCGGTGGAGCCCGAAGCCATCGTCACCGTCACCGCATCGGCGGTTTCGTCTTCCAGATACAGCGTGAGCACATTCCCCGCCGCGATTGTCACCCCCGTGAAGGAGAATGCACCGGAGGCATCCGTTTCCACACTCTTGCTATCCGCCGCACCGTTGACGCTGATCGATACTGTCTGACCGGCCAGCGGGGTGATGCCTTCGTTGCTGTATACATGCCCGTAGACATCCGGAATCACCGGGAAGCTCCAGTTGGTGTTGTTTCCGCTGTCGGTGGAGAAGGTACCGGCGTTGAGTGTCGCTCCCCCCGTCGCATCACTATCTTTCACATTCAGGTAACTCAAGTTCTGCGTACCGCTGCTTCCATCCAGGAGCAGATTCGAAGAAGAGCCGGTTTTGGTTGAACGCAAGCTCAGTAACCCTCCTTCGACTCCCATCAGGTTCAGGGAGCCGGAGAAGGACTGCCGTGAGCGGAAATCGAAGAAGAGATTGCTTGCCGCAGTGACGAGCTTCGTAAAGCCATTGAAGACCGTTGATCCGGAAACCGTCTGCGTCACGCCGTCCACCGCATTCAGAGTCACTGCTCCCGTCGAAGTGAACTTGCCGGCATTGTTCCAGTTTCCGGCGACCGTGATTGCCTGTGCATTGCCTGTTTTCAGCTCACCGCTGACGATATTCAGATTGCCGTCGATGTCGAGAGCACTTCCGAGGACATAAACGCCGCTTCCGGTATTCGGATTTCCTGCGGCGAGAGCTGCGACTTCCGAAGCGCTAAGAGCGCGATTATAGATGCGGACGTCGTCGAGGAGGCCGTTGAAATTGGTTGCTGAAGCGCTTGAACCACCTCCAATTCTATATTCTGTTGCAGATGGTGGAAGTGTTTGATTATCTAATGCTGTGAGAATATCAGTTAGAGTCCCCTGACGGTAAACAAGTAAATCCGCCCCATTATAGAGGAATACAATATGCTCCCAAACATTTCCAAGAGCGAATCCTGAGGTTATGACTCCATTTACATAGAAGCTACTTCCGTTACCTGCATAGAACTGGTAATGGTTTCCTTGTTTTTCATTTCGAATTGTTGGAAATCCAAATGTTGTCAAAGAATCCCCAAATGACGATCTATAATCGGTATATGGATCTTCGTTGTATATCCAAAGTGAAATAGACCAATATTGTGCATTTGCAAGCATGGTTTCTGATAGGTTCACATAATCATCCGTCCCATCAAACTGCAGTGAGTGCGGATTGTAGAAATCAAACCCCGCTGCCGTATCCGTCTTCCACTGCGGCTTCGTATTCCCGCCTGCCGCTCCGTTCCATGTCCCGTGGTTTCCGTTCCCCGAATCATCCCGCGCAACCAAGGAGCCCGAACCGTCGTCGAGTTTCCAGTAGCCGACTAAACCATTATTAATTGTTAAATTGTTAAATGTTAAATTGCTGCCTGGATTGAGCGTTTCTATGCTGTCTTTCGAGGTGAGCAGGGTGCCAGTGGAAGTGGTGAATGTTCCGGCAGAAGCGACAAAGCTCCCGCTCAGGGTGAGTCCGCTCGTTCCCATCGCCATCGTTCCCTTCACTTCCAGATCGTGGGATTTCACTCTGCCGCCCGGTGTGTACTGAGATCCTGTCCAGACATACAATTCCTTTCCTGATGCAAGCTGCAGCGTGGCGTTGGAATCGGCCATACTGTAGATGGCTGCAACGTCAGCATCGCCCACATTATCCGCAAGATTCAAGTGCGTATTCGTGAGTGTGGGAGCATGTGCCGAGCTTCCGGTATTACTCCTTATAATAAGGTGATTCTGGTACAGGTTCACGCCGGTCATGGAGCTGCCGGATCCTCTCGTCACCGTCACCGCATCCGCGGCATTGTCATCCACGAACACCGTGACAATGCTCCCGCCGGTTAAGGTGAGCCCTGTCACCGTGTACATGCCTCCGCCGTCCACGCCGTCCGTGGCCTTGGTTCCGCCATTGATGCTCACGGCGACGGTGCCGCTCGTAATCGGTGTCACGCCTTCATCACTGTAGATTTTGCCGGTGATGGAGGAGCCGAAGAGCCAGTTGGTGTTGTTTCCGCTGTCCGTGCTTGTCAGTCCGCCGATCAGCATCGCTCCGCCCGTCGCATCATTATCTTTCACGTTCAGATAGCTCAGGTTTTGCGTCCCGCTGCTTCCATCCAGCAGCAGATTCGCCGAGGAGCCGGTCTTGGTTGAGCGCAAGCTCAGGAGCTGCCCGGCAGCACCGTTTAAGGTCAGTGCTCCGCTGATACTCTGCTTTGCGCGGAAATCGAAGTTCAACGTATCCGCCGCCGTCACGCTCTTCGTGAGGTTCTTGAAGATCGTGGAACCGGAAATGGTCTGATTGATGCCATCAAGTGTGACGGTTCCCGTGCTCGTCAATGCTCCTCCTCCGATGGCCACATTTCCTGACATTGTGATCGGATATGCATTGCCGGTTCGTAACTCTCCACTTTCAACTTTCAACTTTCCACTCAGCGAAAGCGCGGAACCGAGGACGTAAACCCCGCTTCCGGTATTCGGATTTCCCGCCGCCAGCGCCGCGACTTCGGAAGCACTTAAAGCGCGGTTATAGATGCGGACGTCGTCGAGGAGGCCGGTGATTGGAAAATTGTTTCCTTCCCTTGCACCAAGCTGTAGGTTCTGCGTTGTTGCTGTGGTGGCACTTAAACTATTATTGATTATCGTTGACGCAAATGGTACCCCGTCGATATACATGTTTATACCGGCTGCATTGGAACTGCCATCATAACTGACAGTAACATGGCGGATATTTCCGCTGAACCAGAGATTATCCGTACTCTGAACACGAATTTCATTTGTATTGATTGTGCTGCGAAGGGCAAAGACCAACTGAGCGTTTCCCAACGGGGTGTTATCATAACGGAATATGTTCCAACCTCTATTTGGAGATTCGTTATCTTGTCTTGAAATGAATATCTGTGGAGCGTTGTCGAGAATATCCAGTCTTGCCCAAAATGCTATGGTAAACGGGTCAGTTCTTTCGAAATTGGCCGCCGATGTGTTTCCCATATTCACATAATCATCCACCCCATCAAACTGCAGACTCTGCGGATTGTAGAAATCAAATCCCGCCGCGATATCCGTCTTCCACTGCGGCTTGGTATTCCCGGTTGCCGCTCCGTTCCACGTTCCATGATTTCCGTTTCCCGAATCATCCCGCGCAATCAGGGAACCGG
Source organism: Candidatus Peribacteraceae bacterium (assembly GCA_028711345.1). Classification (GTDB taxonomy): domain Bacteria; phylum Patescibacteriota; class Gracilibacteria; order Peribacterales; family Peribacteraceae; genus CAINWJ01. Next base: position 11,783 of record JAQTSK010000015.1, on the reverse strand, counting down.
AGCCGTCGTCGAGTTTCCAGTAGCCGACTAGACCATTATTAATTGTTACATTGTTAAATGTTACATTGCTACCTGGATTGAGCGTTTCTGTGCTGTCTTTCGAGGTGAGCAGGGTGCCAGTGGAAGTGGTGAATGTTCCGGCAGAAGCGACAAAGCTCCCGCTCAGGGTGAGTCCGCTCGTTCCCATCGCCATTGTTCCCTTCACTTCCAGATCATGGGATTTCACTCTGCCGCCTGGTGTGTACTGTGAGCCAGCCCACACATAGAGCTCCTTCCCCGAAGCAAGCTGCAGCGTGGCATTGGAATCGGCCATTCCGTAGATTGCGGCAATGTCAGAATCCCCGCTGTTATCCGCAAGATTCAAGTGTGTATTCGTCAGTGTGGGGGCATTCGCCGCGCTTCCGGTGTTGCTCCTTAGAATGAGGTGATTCTGGTACAGGTTCACTCCGGTCATGGAGCTTCCCGAGCCTCTCGTCACTGTCACCGCATCCGCTGCATTCTCATCGATGTATACCGTGACAATGCTCCCGCCCGTGAGCGTAAGCCCTGTCACCGTGTACATGCCTCCGCCGTCCACCGCATCCGTGGCTTTCGTCCCGCCATTGATGCTCACGGCCACCGTTCCGCTCGTGATCGGCGTGATCCCTTCATCGCTGTAGATTTTGCCGGAGATGGAAGAGCCGAGGAGCCAGTTGGTGTTGTTCCCCGCATCGGTGCTCGTCAGTCCGCCGATGAGCATCGTGCCTCCAGTCGCATCATTATCCTTCACATTCAGATAGCTCAGGTTCTGTGTCCCGCTGCTTCCGTCCAGCAGCAGGTTCGCCGAGGAGCCGGTCTTGGTGCTCCGCAAACTGAGCAATTGTCCGGCAGCGCCGTTCAATGTCAGCGCTCCGCTCACACTTTGCTTCGCGCGGAAATCGAAGTTCAACGTATCCGCCGCCGTAGCGGACTTGGTGAGGTTCTGGAAGATCGTGGAACCGGAAATAGTCTGATTTGTTCCATCCAGCGTGACCGTTCCCGTGCTCGTGAACTGCGCATGGTTTACGAAGCTCCCGCTCAGGGTGACTGGATACGCATTCCCCGTCCGCAGTTCGCCGGATTGAATATTCAGGTTTCCCGCAAGAGAAAGTGCGGAACCGAGGACGTACAGGCCGGAACCGGTATTCGGATTTCCCGCGGCAAGAGCGGCGACTTCGGATGCCGAGAGGGCGCGGTTGTAGATGCGGACGTCGTCGAGGAGGCCGGGGAAGTGTAGATCAGGGTGCGTTGAGTATGATGAATGATCCACTGCACCCAAATATCTTCCACCTGTTGTTCCCGTCGTGTTCAGGCTTACCGTTGCACTATCAGTATCTGATTGGAGAGCGTTGTCTATAAAAAGTTTCATCCCACCTACTCCACTCGACGCAACAACATGATGCCATCCAGTCGTGGGTGTTCCATTAGAAACACAAGCATAAATAGTCCCGTTATTTACAATCAGCCATGTCATTTTACCATCGTAAATTGAACTTCCGCCATCCGCAGAAAGAGCAAGTCTGTTGTTGTCGTCTTTATAAAATCCCAAAAAACTTTGAGAGTTGGTAAACACATACCCAACGGGGAAATAGACCCATATACTAATTGAAGAAGTCATCAAGTTCGTGAGCGCAGGATTAAACGAAACATAATCATCCACCCCATCAAACTGCAGACTCTGCGGATTGTAAAAATCAAATCCTGCAGCAGTATCCGTCTTCCACTGCGGCTTCGTATTCCCGCCCGCAGCTCCGTTCCATGTCCCATGATTTCCATTCCCCGAATCATCCCGCGCAATCAAAGAGCCGGAGCCGTCGTCAAGTTTCCAGTAGCCGACCAAGCCGTTATTGATCGTCAGATTCTGAAGTGTGTTGGCACCGAGGGTGAGGGATTCCGGCGCAGTAGAGTCTCCTTCGGCTCCATTCAGGATGACACCGCTACCCGTCGTGAATGTTCCGGCAGAAGCGACAAAGCTCCCGCTCAGGGTGAGTCCGCTTGTTCCCATTGCCATCGTTCCCTTCACTTCCAGATCATGGGATTTCACTCTGCCGCCCGGCGTGTATTGTGAGCCTGTCCACACATAGAGTTCGGTGGAGCTTTGAGCGGTGAGCTGTGAGCTTTGAGCACTGTAGATAGCGGCAATATCGCTGTCGCCGGAATTATCGGCGATATCGAGATTTGCATTCGTCAGCGCCGGAGCATTCGCCGAGCTTCCGGTGTTGCTCCTTATAATAAGGTGATTCTGATACAGGTTCACCCCGGTCATGGAGCTTCCAGATCCTCTCGTCACCGTCACCGCATCCGCGGCATTGTCATCCATGAACACCGTGACAATGCTCCCGCCCGTGAGCGTCAGCCCTGTCACCGTGTACATACCTCCGCCATCCACCGCATCCGTAGCCTTGGTTCCGCCGTTGATGCTCACCGCCACCGTTCCGCTGGTGATCGGCGTCGTTCCTTCATCGGAATAGATTTTGCCGGAGATGGAGGAACCGAAGAGCCAATTGGTGTTGTTTCCGGCATCGGTACTCGTCAGTCCGCCGATGAGCATCGCTCCGCCTGTGGCATTGCTGTCTTTCACATTCAGGTAACTAAGCGTCTGTGATCCCGCATCCCCATCCAGCAGCAATCTTGCTCCGCTTCCGCTCTTCGTCGATCGAAGCGAAAGCAATTGTCCGACAGCGCCGTTCAACGTCAGCGCTCCGCTGATACTCTGCTTCGCGCGGAAATCGAAGTTCAACGTATCCGCCGCCGTCACGGTCTTTGTGAGATTCTGGAAGATCGTGCTCCCGGAAATCGTCTGATTTGTTCCATCCAGCGTGACGGTTCCCGTGCTCGTGAACTGCGCATGGTTTACGAAGCTGCCGCTCAAGGTGACAGGATATGCGTTGCCCGTCCGCAGTTCGCCGGATTGGATATTCAGGTTACCCGCAAGCGAAAGCGCGGAACCGAGGATATATACCCCGCTTCCGGTATTCGGATTCCCTGCGGCGAGTGCAGCCACTTCCGATGCGCTGAGAGCGCGGTTGTAGATGCGGACGTCGTCGAGGGAACCTTTTAGATAACTGTTGTACTGATCGTTTCCAAAATACCATATCCCGTTTATGTTAATTGTTGCTGCTGATTCTAAGCTATTCAACAAAGATCCATCTTCATATATTTTATATGTGGATCCATTATAGACGTATATTACATGATGCCAAATATCAGAGTATTCCTGTGAAGAATTTACAGATTGACGGAAAGATCCATTGTACCACCAGAACAATGAATCAGGAGATCCATTTGTTAAACCTACAATATATGAAGGCGATCCATTTGTATTGGCTGCGACAACATTATAACTGCTTTTATTGCCTGCTTTTAACCATGTTGAAATTGAGATTGAGCCAACTTGGGAAATATTTGTTATCGATGCTTGAATTCTTGATCCTCCATCAAAACTTAATGCAAACGGGTTGTAGAACTTGCTCACATGCGTCGGATTAGCGCTCCACGTTGGACCGCTGGTTAATGTTCCATGATTCCCGTTCCCCGAATCATCCCGCGCAACCGTGGAACCCGAGCCGTCGTCGAGTTTCCAGTAGCCGACGAGGCTGTTGTTGATCGTGAGGTTGTTATATGTGCTTCCCAGCGCCAGCCCGTTATACGTGCTTCCGCTTCCATAATAGAGAACAGTGCCGGTGCCGGTGTAACTTGCGCCGCCGATGGTCTGGCCTCCGGCGAGCCTGACCGTGCCGCCTCCTTTGAAGCTTCCGCCATCCGTGATGTCGAACGTGTAATTGTGCAGATCCAGCACAGCTCCCAGATTCACCGTCACCGATGCGCCGGATTCGCTGGCGGTGAGGTGCGGATCGTTGGTGACATCGGGGATGATGATGTTGGTGAACTGATCCGGTACGGCACCGATGTCCCAGTTGGCCGCGGTTTCCCAGTCGGTACTGGCGCTGCCGTCCCAGGTGGCGGTGGTGTGGCTGCCAGCCGCCAGCTGTGCGATTTCAGTTGGCGAAAGTGCGCGGTTGTAGATGCGGATGTCGTCGAGGAGGCCGTTAAAGTAACCACTACTAAAACCTCCAATCTGCACGAACGGAGAACCATGAACGATGTTGATTCCAGTAACAGTTTTTTGGCTACTTTGTACACCGTCAAGAAAGAGAGTCATTGTATCCCCGGTTTTTGTTCCTGTAATCAGATGCCAATTACCGTCAAATACTGATGATGGTGTGATGCTTGGAGCGGATGGGGCAGAAACCGTCCAAACTCCGAATACCAAGTTTGATGCATCCTGAATATAGAAATATGCAGAACCCTTTGCGGAACTTTGATTGCCAATAATATAGAGAATTTTGACTAATGCGGTGGTGTTACTTTTTACCCATGTTGAAAGAGTAAAGTCTCCTGTGGTAATCACCGGAGCGCCGGATGTGGAAATTACATCATCCGTCCCGTCAAAACTCAACGACTTGGGATTGGTAAAATCAAAACCAGCCGCTCTATCGCTGCTTGGTTGCGGTGTGTTGTTGGTGCCGGTTGCGCCGTAACCCGTGCCGTGGTTATTGTGCCCGGAGTAATCTATAAATGTTCCGGCGGAAGATTCATCCAGTTTCCAGTAGCCCACCAGGCTGTCGGTGGCGACGGCGTCGTTGGCGATTTGCCACGACCTGGATTCGCGCCAGACCGCAGCAGCGGAATTGTGGAATGTGGCAATAGGGGGGGATTGCGCGATTGCACGGGGCAGGAGTGAGCGTAGTGCGCTACCCAGCGCGGTGACGATTCTTGACGGTGCAGAACGCAGGGTGGTAGGTTGTACACCTGTGATTACCTTATTTACCAAACCAAGGCTGCGGCTGCTGTCGGCAATATTCACCGATATTGCCGTTTTCTGGCTGATTGCACTTTTCGCATTGGACAGTGCATCCCGGTTGCTTTGGAGCATAGGATTTGGTACGCTTTTCGCGTACATGGCGCTCCTCTGCGAAGAGATTCTCGAAGAACTCCCATGAATATCGACCAATTCTTCACCACCGGCTATTACGTTTCCGGTATTCTTGCCATCGCTTTTTTGCTTGCCTTCATTGCTCATTTCCTGCACAAGCGCGACCGGCGGGAAAGGCGGAGGTGCGACCATTGCTGAGGTTTTATCCGGCGTCAATTCCAGCGGCCCCACCGTAAAGAAATCCGGTGAGATGTCCGGCGCATCGTAGAGGTAGCTGAAGGTGGCGGTGTCACCGGATTTCCAGCTGCCTTGCCAAGAGATGGTTGCTTCGGAAGAAACCGAGGAAACCGAAGAGTCCGAGGAATCCGACGAACCAATCTGCCCTTCTCTGTCCTCCTTTCCTCCATCAGATATCCCGCTTATTTCAAACGATTCCGGAACAGTATCAGTAATCGTCCCGCTGAAATCCTCCAGAAACTTCACTTCGATGGTCATCGGAGAGTTGCCGACCGGATACAGGCGGGTGGCGGCGAAGCGGGTGATGATGAACGGAGAGGAAACCGAGGAGTCCGACGAGTCCGAAGAATCCGAGGAACTCTCGACAATCACGGTCTGGCTCATTTCCCTTGTCCCGTTCTCCGTGGTTGCCTCAAGCTTCAACGTGTAGGTTCCTGATTCCTCAAACTGCAACGTTGTCTCGTAATCCGGCGAGACGCTCATCGAGTTCTTGATGCCGCAGGTGCCGGTGGTGGTGATCGAAGCCGGAGTTTCCCCGATCCCCATGAATCCGCCGGTTGTTTCCGAGGAGAGCTCGGTCACGGCTCCCGACGGCGCGGTTACCGAGAGCTTCAGGCCGGCGTTGCAAACAATCTTCCCCTCATCATCCAGCACTCCAATGGCAATCGATCCGGTTTGATTGATCAGATAGCGATCCTGATCCGTGTTCATGGCAAGGACACCCCACGCGAAGTCTTGGGTTAATGTTTGAGTTTCATTGGTCAGCGGATTGGTGATGGTCACCTCGGCGGTGTATAGCCCGGGGACGAACTCGCGCTCGGGTTCGATGACGAGGATGACGGAGCCGTGCTCGAAGTGGAAGGCAGGGGTGGTGACGAGGCCGGAGCGGGAGGTGAGGGTGACGTGGATCAAGCCCCCTCCCCGTCCGCTGCGCGTCCACCCCTCCCCCGGCTGCTCCGCAGAGCCCGGGGGAGGGGCCGGGGGTGGGGGTGCGCTCGCTTCGTTAATCGCAGCAGCCACCTCCGTGACCTTCTCCTCCGCCTCGGCGTTGACGGTGTCGCGGATGAGTGCGGCGGTGGCGGGATCGGTCCGCTCGATTGCGGCGATCATGGCGGCAGCGGAATCTTCCCCTGCAAGGCTTGCATCGAGCGCGGCGGATTTGAGGGAGGCTTCCAGAGTCGGATCGATGGCGTCCTGCACGAGAGCGCCGACCACGCCGGTGACGGCGGTTTGAACACTGTCGCTCGATTCCATCGCGTCGGTGACGGCGGCGATGACGTTGGCCTTCAGCCGCTTGGCCGAGGAGTCGGGTGCGAGGGAGGTGACCTCGGAGAGCGCCACGGAATCCTCCGCAATCGTGGTGGCGATGGTGCCCGCTTGTTCCTGCACGAAGGCGGAGACCGTCGCATCGAGGACGTCCTGCGATGCGGTCGTTGCATCCGCGATGGCCTTGAGCGCGATGTCTTCGTTGAGGTGACCGTTCGCATCGAGGGAGTGCTCGGGGATGACGGTGTCGAGAAGAGTGAAGGCGGCGCCGTCGGAGGCGGAGACGGTGCCGGAAGTCTTGGGTGTGAGGGTCAAAGCATTGTCGCTCGTCGGCTGGTCGGCTGGTCGAAGGTCAGACGACGTCACGAGCAGGAACCAGCTGCGGCCTTCGGTTGCGGAGATGGTGAGGGGTTCGGCGAAGACGGATGGCGGGGATATCCAAGCCGTGAAATATGACCGGAGACGGCTGGGAATCGTTTTGTTTCCGCAGCCGCGACATCCAGCCTTCGCTAAAGCTTCGGCCGGCAGGCGTGTCGCGGTGTGTGCCGGAACAATGCTGAGCGAGCCGGACGAGGTGGGAACACTTGTGCCGCTGGCAGTCTCGCTTCCATCGATGACGTCCTCCGGGACGCGGCGTCCCGGCTGCGGGCTCATGGGTGCCAAAGAGCCGGAAGCATCAATGATTCCTCCGGAGGCTGTTGATCCTGTCGACGTTTCCACCTGTACCGGTTGATCACTGATCGAAGATTCCGATGCACTTTCCATGCTTTCCGCATCTTCCTGACCCTGACCCTGACCCTCACCCTTCACCGTCACCGGTCCAAACGGCACCACCAGCGGAGCATCGGCAATGGTGAAATCGTACGACACAGTGAGCGGCGTCCCCGCTTCGAAGGCCTTCTCCCACGTGATGATGCTTGCGGCTCCGTTCCGTTCGAGGGTGCCGCCGACGGAGATGTCCGAAATCTCCACCCCCGCGGGGATTCTCTCGGTGATCGTCCCGATGAACGAGAGGGCGGGAGTGATGGTGATCGTCATCGTCTCGGATTGGTCCGCGTAGGTGCGGGTGACGGTCGAACGCTTGAATTGTGCAATGGCATTGGTTTTGATGGGGAGCGGGAGGATGGCTCGTCCTGATCCGGCGTCGATGGTGACGGTGCGAGTGGCGTTGCCGGTGATCGGAACCGTGACGGCGTAATCCGGATCGGTCTTGATGATGCGGTGGCGGCACTTGGGGAGGGTCGTGATGGTGTCATTAATCGTGGAGAAGGATTGAACGGTTCCGTCGGGAGAGGCGGCGAGGGACATCACATCTTGGCCGCAGAGAGGATCGTTCGATTCGCTTAAGAGACTCAGGGTGACGGCTGCCTGCTGACCGGTTACGTACGTGTCCCAATCGGCGTTGGCGATGAGACGACCGAGGATGATGTCTCCGGCGAAGAGTTCATCCGTGGCACCGAAGAAGCCGAAGAGTCCGGTGTCTCTGAGAGTGACCGTGAGCGTTGCGGTGCCGGGGGTGAAGGCTGCAGTCGGGGTGACGGTGAGGAGGAAGCCCGTGCCGGATTCGTCGATGGTTGCCGCGACGGGGACAGTGATGCCGGAGGAGGAGTGCACGTCTACCGACATGCGATCCCGGAGCGTTTCAATGTCATTGACCTGATCATTGCGCGGGATGAAGAGGACGGGGACGGTGCTGCCGTTCGTAAGAATAACGGTGGTGGAGGAGCTTTCGGAAATGATCGAGCCGGTTCCTGTTTCATCCTGATTCTGAGTCCCTGACCCTGACCCTGGCACCTGACCCTCGAGAGAGCCGGAGGAAGTCTCGGGGGCAATGGAGCCGGTTCCGGTGTCATCCTGATTCTGAGTCCCTGACCCTGACCCCTGACCCTCGAGAGCACCGGAGGCGGTTTGTACAATGACGCCGGTCTCAGTTTCAGCCGGAATGATTACTATTCCGGACAGTGTCGCACCGGATCCGCTGATCGATTGTTCATTGTTCGTTAATCCGGTGGCAGTCTGAACCTCAGATGACTGACCTTCGTTCATTTTCAATTTTCCATTATCCATTTTCAATTCGTCCTCCTCCGCTCCATGCAGCGTCTCACCCGAGCCCGTGATGACCGTCGCTCCCGATCCCTCACGCAGCTCGATGACCTGCGCCCCCGCCTGCCAGGCGAAGACCGGAAGAGCGGCGGTGAGCACCAGGGTGGCGAGGATGCGCTTGAGGCCGGGGAGGAAGAACAGACCGGATTCGATGTCGCCGATGGATGCGTCGTCGAGGTGCCATCTGTTTCTGATGACTCTCCACTCAGCGACAAGGAGGACGGCTCCGCCGCACAGGATGGCGAGCGAGACCATGAGCCACAGGAGTCCGGAGCACCAGACCGCCGCCGCGGGGAGACTTGGGAGCAGGAACGATGCGGAGACGGTGACGAGGAAGAGCGCGAGCATCCGGCCGAGGAGCGGGACGACGGAGGCTCTGGATTCGACCATTGCCAGTGACTCGCCGTCGGCGTGCATCCCGTCCGTGACGGTCTTCCGCCATGCGGCGAGGAGGGCGGTGACGCCGCAGACCGTGGCGACGGAAACCGCCGGCAGGAAGAGTCCCGGTTGCCCCGCATGCGCTCCCAACAGAAGCCGGAGGAGGAACGACCCCCATGCGACGACGGCGAGGACGACGAGGACGGACAGGCGCAGGGAGTGGTCGCCCGTGAAGGCGATCTGCAGGTTCCGGACAATTCTCACACAAGCCTCATGATTTGTTGTTTGTTTCCTCCAGAACATAATCCTGTTATTATAGCATGTTTCTGCCGTTTTTCCCATGCTCCTTGGTATGATAAAATCATATTCGACAAATAAATCAACACTCTGGGATTTCGTGATAGATCAGGCCTTCTTGCTTTCCCGCTTCCTGTCTGTCGCATTCAGAATCTTCTTGCGAAGTCGGATACTTTTTGGTGTAACCTCAACAAGTTCATCGTCCTCGATGTATTCCAGAGCCATATCCAGCGTCATGATGCGCGGAGGGATCAGGCGGATGGCTTCGTCCGTTCCGGAGGCGCGTACGTTGCTCAGCCGCTTCTCCTTGCCGATGTTCACCATGATGTCGAGACCGTTGGGCGACTCGCCGATGATCATGCCTTCGTACACGGGAACGCCGGAGCCGATGAAGAACGCACCGCGGTCCTGTAGCTGCCAGATGGCGTAGGCGACGGACTGGCCGGTGATATCGGAAATGATCGATCCGGTCGTTCTGCCGGGCATCTCGCCGACGTACGGTGCGTAACACTTGAACGCGTGGGTCAGGATGCCGTCGCCGCGCGTGTCGATGACGAACTCATTGCGGAAGCCGAGGAGACCGCGGGTGGGGATGTCGTACGTGAGCCGCGTGATCCCGTGCTTCGTTTCCATGTTCTGCATCATTCCTTTCCGTTTCCCCAGCTTCTCGATCACAGTGCCGACGTACGCTTCGGGTACATCGATGAACGCCGTTTCCATCGGTTCCATTTGAATGCCGTTCTCCTTGTGGAGAATGACTTCCGGACGGGAAACGGCCAGCTCGAACCCTTCTCGTCGCATGGATTCGATGAGGACGCCAAGGTGCATTTCGCCCCGTCCCGAGACGCGGAACGCATCCGAGCGCTCGCCGAATTCGATCTGCAGTCCGACGTTCGTTTCCAGCTCCTGTTCCAGACGCTCGCGGATGTGTCTGGTCGTGACCAGTTTTCCTTCCTTTCCGGCGAACGGGGAATTGTTCACCATGAAGTCCATGGCGACGGTCGGCGGATCGATCGTGAGTGCGGGAAGAGGTTCGGCGTCCTCTTTCTCCGCGATGGTGTCTCCGACGTAGACCTCGGGAAGACCTGCAAGCATCACCACATCACCGGCTGCGGCGCTCTCCACTTCCACCTCGCGGATGCCGGAGTAGACGTAGATCTTCGTGATGCGTCCGGCCTTGCGCGTGCCGTCCGGCTTGATGAGATAGACCGTCTGATTCTTCTTGACCGTTCCCTGCGAAATGCGTCCGACCGCCATTCGACCCGAGTACGGATCGTAGGACAGGTTGACCGGCTGCAGGAGCAGCGGAGCTTCGGCGTCGGTTCCCTTGGGGGTGATGTGCTCGCAAATGAGATCGAAGAGGGGATCCAAGTTCTTCGATTCATCCGACATCTTTCGCTTCGCTATTCCATCACGTCCGACCGCAAACACGTAGGGGAAGTCTAGTTGGTCATCATGTGCCCCCAGCTGGATGAACAGGTCGAAGACCTGACTCAGCGCCTTTTCCGGATCCGATCCGACGCGGTCGATCTTATTGATGATGACAATGGGTTTGATGCCGATCTCCAGCGATTTCTTCAGCACGAATCGGGTCTGGGGCATAGGACCGTCGAATGCGTCGACCAAGAGCGCCACGCAGTCGCACATCCGGAGCACGCGCTCCACTTCGGAGCCGAAGTCTGCATGGCCGGGAGTATCCACGATGTTGATTTTCGAACCTTTGTACAGGATAGAGCAGTTCTTTGCGTAGATGGTGATGCCGCGTTCCTTCTCCTGTTCGTTGCTGTCCATGACGCGTTCGCCGATTTCCTCGTGCGAGTTGAAGGCGCCTCCCTGACGGAGGATCTGGTCGACCAGCGTGGTCTTGCCGTGGTCGATGTGCGCGATAATGGCGATGGTCCGGTATTGCATGAGACGCGGTATTGTAGCCGATTATTTCATTAGGTACAGAGCATCCGGAATCAGTATTCGGTATCCAGTATTGAGTATGGAGCACATGATTATTGGGTGGAGTACTATTGGATCGCTGATGTTGATGTGTACTATTCTTTCATCGTGTCTTTCAAGCACCCTCTGCCACATGCGGTACGCCATGCCCGGGATCTCCGAAAACGATTAACTCCTGCCGAAGTGATCCTGTGGAATGTCGTCCGGAACCGAAAATTCCATGGACTGAAATTCAGAAGACAAGTGCCGGTCGGGCGGTTCATCGTGGATTTCCTCTGCACGAACCCTGCGCTGATCATTGAATTGGATGGACCGATTCACGATTGCACCGCCAAAGAAGATGCAGAGCGCACGGAAGCAATTGTTGAAGATCACAACATTCCGGTTCTCAGACTGAAGAATGAGGAGATCCTCGAGCATCTGCCACAGACGCTGAAGAAGATGGAGCAGCTTCTCTTCCCCGCCTCATCCCCAGCCCTTCTCCCGTATAAAGAACACACGCTCCTTTGAACATGCTTCATCGGGCGTAGTGTGAATGAAGAAGAAGAGACTCTTCTCCCAGGGCTTTCTGCCACTACCTTTGCAATCCTCTCTTCTTCGT
>JAQTSK010000014.1 GCA_028711345.1 Candidatus Peribacteraceae bacterium | reverse complement strand
ATCGCAAGCATAAACTTAGAAAACAAGGCGAGGCACTCTCTGATGATCACATGAAAGGAAAGCTGCAAGGCGTGGTACTCCGGGGTGAGCAACTACTGGATTTTCTCGAAGGCATTCCTCTAGCGCGCTGGTCTCCAGAAAGGGCAGAAGAGCTACAACAGGCAATCGAAGCCATTCAATCTGGACTGGAACGCTTCAAGAAGCGAGCAGCCAGTCATGCAAAAAATCGAAAATTACCCACTCATGATGGATCACAGGAACAATAATGATTCTCCGGAAGGCAAGCTTACTATCGAGAATAAACGAGCTGGTTTGTCTGATCTTGCCCGGCTTCTTACAAGAGCAGTTGAAGCTGATGGAGAATTACCAGATAAAACTCTTGAGTTAGTCTTTCAGTTGAAAGATCAAATATCGACATGTTTTTCTACTGTTGATATTGAGCAAACTGCTACATCATTAGCCCAGCGCATAGAGACATTCTTATCGTCTTATTCTGAAAATGAATCGACAAAGAGCGCATACATCAGAGCATTTAGACGTTTCTTCCAATGGTGTACAGATCAAAAACTTTCAATGATTTCCTTGGAATATCGACATGTCGCCGCATACATCGAAATTCTTCAATCAGAACTTAGCCTCGCGAGCGTCCGACAAAATATTTCCGCGATCCGTACAGTATGCGATTGGCTGATGAAGGAAGGCTTTCTTCAAGGGAATCCCGTTCCTGCTTTAAAGATCCCTGATGCAAACAATGAAAATGGACCACAGACGCCCTGTCTTGCCGTAGAAGAAATCGATCAAATCTTTCAGTCTTTCGATGAGGATACTGTTCTCGATCATCGGAACCGTGCCATGACAGCTCTGATGTTGTATGCATTTATTCCACTGTCTTCATTGGTTGATTTGAAAATGGGTGATTACAGAAGGAATCAAAAATTATTACGGTTAACAGTGTCTGGTAAAGAGTATTTCGTTCCCTTGCACCCTGTGGCATCCGGGCATCTTGATACATATCTCGATATCGCACCATTATCTGATGATCAAAATGCAACTCTTTTCCCCTCATGCACCAGAAAGAGAGTGTTGGGGATTCGACCAATGACCCGTCGGAACGTTCTGGATATGCTCCAACATGCAAGTGGTAAAGCTCAATTGAAGCATCCTACATCTCCAAGACAGCTTCGTATAACCGGTATTGTGGCGTTGATGCAATCAGCTTCTTCGACAACTGCAAATTATCTCCTTGGTGGTAAAACAAATAAGACAAAAGAGCTGTATCGCACAATGGCAGAAAGACAAACTGATTCCACTCTTGGAGATTTATTTGATGAAAATTCGGATCCGCTTCGGGAATTCATTCAGAAGACAGGTCTGTTCAGTACCGATGATAGCATTGACTAATACTTTGGCATAAATAAGCCATTCGGCATGGTGGGCGCCAAGGGATTCGAACCCCTGACCTACTCGGTGTAAGCGAGTCGCTCTAACCAACTGAGCTAGGCGCCCACGGGTGTCATCATACAAGGTATTGCGTCGGGTGACATCCCCCGTTACACTCTGCCAGCTCATGTTCGCAGTCGTCGATATCACCGGCTTTCAGGAAATCGTCGAAAAGGGTCAGGTGCTCAAGGTTCAGCATATCGATGTGAAGGAAGGGGAGACGGTCAAGATCGACAAGGTGCTCTTGGTTTCAGATGGGACGGACGTCTCAGTCGGCAAGCCGTACGTCACCGGCGCGTCGGTTTCTCTCAAGGTGCTCAAGCACGGCAAGGGCGACAAGATCGTCGTTCGCAAGTTCAAGCGCCGCAAGCGATACCACAAGATCCTCCGTGGTCACCGGCAGCTCTTCACGGAAGTGGAGGTGACGGGAATTGTCAAATAATGGATAATTGAAAATGGATAATTGATAATTACCTCATTCTTTTTGTTATGTCCGAATCATTGGAACAACTTGAGCAGAGAATCAAAACTATCGAGGAGCGCAATGCGCGGGTCGAAGCGGAGAAAGCGTGGGAGGTGAGTGTGTTCAGGAAAGCGACGATTGCCGTTATGACGTACGTCGTAGCGTCGGTTGTATTGATTTGGATCGGTTCGTGGCAGCCGTTTCTCAGTGCGCTGATTCCGACGATTGGTTTCATACTTTCAGTTCAATCTCTTCCATTCATCAAACGATGGTGGATCTCCAGGCGGCGAACATAACTTTCGTCGGTTTCTTCGGACTCCTCGGTTTCTTCGGTTTCCTACAACTGCTTTTTGCAGTCAATGTCCTTTCGTATCTCCCGTATCGTCTCCAGCGTCACCGCAATGTTTTGCAGACATCCCAGTGTTTCGCCGTACCGTTCTCCGATACGCATCAGGTGATGCAGGTAGCCTCGGGAGTGTTTCCGGCTTGTGGGGGCGGGGGATGAGGGATCGATGGGGGAGTGATCGGTGACGTACTCCGAGCGCCTGATTCTGAGTTTCGTTCCGTCGGACAACCAGATGTTGCCGTGCCGCGCCTCACGCATCGGTGATACGCAATCGAACATATCGATCCCTTTCGCGATCGCCGCTTTCATCTGATGCCGTTCGCCGACTCCCATTAAGTAGCGGGGCTTGTCTTCGGGAAGCAGGGGACAGACCACATCGAGAATCCCGTACATATCCTCTTCCGTTTCGCCCACCGCTAATCCTCCAACAGCGTATCCGTCAAATCCGATGGCGATCAGTTCCTCTGCGCACTTCGTCCGGAGATCGCGCTCGAGGCCGCCTTGGATGATGGCGAAAAGAGAGGGCAGTGAAGGCAGAGAGGGCAATAAGGGCAGTAAGGTTTTTGATGGATTTCGTTTCACTACTTTCCTTACTGCCTTGACTGCCTTTTCTGCCCTTATTGCCTTGAGTTTCTCATGTTCCCTCTTACACACCCCCGCCCATTTGAGTGTTCTTTCCACAGCCTTCATCTGCTCGATCCTCGGAGCGGTCGACGGCGGACATTCATCGAAACACATAATGATATCCGCACCCAGCGCATGCTGGATGTTGATCGCTTCTCCGGGACCGATGAAGCGTTTTTGCCCGCTGCGATGATCCTGAAACATCACGCCGTCATCCGTGATCTTCCGGATTCCTTTGAGCGAGAAGACCTGAAAGCCGCCGGAATCCGTCAGGATCGGCCGGTTCCATCCGATGAAATCATGGAGGCCTCCGGCTTTCTTGATCACCTCCTCCCCCGGTGATGCATGCAGGTGGTAGGTGTTGCAGAGCAACATGTCAGCGCCGAGAGCCTCCAGATCCTCCAGCGTGATTCCCTTCATGGCTCCCGCCGTTGCCACCGGCATGAAGACGGGTGTTTGAATGGTGCCGTGAGCAGTCTTGATCTCTCCGCTTCTTCCGTCGGCGGTGGTGCGATGAAGCTCAAACATGTTTTGATTATGCGTGTCCGCCGTTTGATTCAGAATTGTGCCAAGCGGAATCACAATGACAAATCTTGTAATTATTTCAAATACATATTTCTTTCTGTAATAATCTCCCTCCTTTCCCACCTTTTTATGACTTGTTGCTCGGCTTCTTCATCTTCTACTTGCCCTTCTCGTCTTGCAGTATGGTTTCCCCGCATCGCCTTCGGACTCGTTCTCGTCGGCTACGGCGTCAACCACTATCGAAATTTGTCCGGATTCACGGATTTTGCGAAGCTACCGTTTGTCGCGATTCCTCTCATCGCAGCCGTCGTCGCTGCTCTCGCATACGTCGTTCCTCTGCTGATGATTGTCGGCGGGGTTCTCTTTGCGATCAAGCAGCTCTGTCCGGTGAGCAAGTTCTGCATCCTCGCAGCATTGAGCGGCATCATCGGGTGGGCCGGACTCGCCATACTGTTGAGCACGGACCCGAATTCCATCGGGAATCTCGGCCTCGCCATTCAAAATGCCGCCGTCCTCATGATTCTCTATTTCGTCATCAGGAAGATGACCAAGTGTTCTTCGGGGGTCGCTTCCTGCTGTTCTCCACAGTCCGTGCACTGACTTTCCCCCCGCTTCCATGTCTTTCCCTCCAGCACTCCGCGCAGGAAACTTCACCCTCCGTCTTTCACTGGGTGTCACCATGGCGTTCATCGGCATCACCGCGTATCGTGACTTTGTCCCGTTCGTCGAACTTGTCACCGATGGCCTCGGAGGCATCACGTTCCTCGGGTACGTCTGGGCATTCTTCCTCCCTGCCCTCCTGATTTTCGGAGGGGTATTCCTTGTGATCGGTCGGTATCTGGTTCTCGCGGCGTGGACGGGCGGTCTTGCATTGGCATCGGTACCTATCGGCATGGTGCTGAAGACCGTCATGACCGGACTGCCACTCCCCGACATGCTTGCGGCCTCCTATCCGGTGATTGTCTGGCTGCTCGCATTCGTGATTGCGCTGAAGACGGCGCCGGATGAGGATGCGAGTTGAGATAGTTTCGTACAATACTTGATTCTGGAAGGAAACCGACGAGTCCGAAGAAACCGAAGAAACCGACGAGCACACTTTTCCTCGGACTCCTCGGGTTTCTCTCTACAGCGTGTCCTTCCTCGTGATGATCTTATCGACCAGTCCGTAGGCGAGTGCCTCGTCAGCCGTCATGAATTTGTCGCGCTCGGTGTCGATCTTCACTTTCGCGATCTTCTGGCCGGAGTGCTTCGCGATCATCTCGTTGAGCATGTCCTTCGTCTTGATGATGTGATCCGCGTGGATGGCGATGTCCGTCGCCTGTCCTTCCGTGCCGCCCAGCGGCTGATGGATCATGATTTCGGAGTGGGGGAGTGCGAACCGTTTTCCCTTGGCGCCACCCATCAGAATGATCGCCGCACCGGAGGCTGCCATGCCCAGACACACCGTCGATACGTCCGGCGTGATGAGCTGCATGGTGTCGTACATCGCAAGCGTCGAACTGACCTGTCCGCCGGGAGAGTTCACGTAGAAGATGATGTCCTTCTTCGGATCCTGCTTCTCGAGGAAGAGGAACTGCGCGATGACGGTGTTGGCGACCGCATCGTTGATCTGCGTGCCGAGGAAGATGATGCGCTCCTCCAGCAATCTGGAGTAGATGTCGTAGGCGCGCTCTCCCATCGGTGTTTTCTCGATGACGGTCGGGACAAGAACGTCGCTGTGCGGCGTGATGTATCCGCGGGAGATACCTTGGGCGATCGACTGAATCTGGGGATGCATGGGAAGAATGGAAAATTGATAATTGAACATTGAAAAGTATTTTTCTTTTCTGCAGTTAGTATACCGTAGATGCAGAGAATCGGTCAGTGTTCACTATTTCCGATTGTTGTTGGATCGTACTAAGATTAGTTTACTTATCATGTTATCTTCACCGCTTTCAGACGCGCAAAATCCTTTCAAGATTCTTCGGGAGTTTCTCGGATACTCTCCTGATAAACCTCTGATTGTCGTCATCGGTCCGACGGCGAGCGGCAAGACAATGTTCTCAGTGAATCTGGCATTATCTATGGGAACCTCTGAAAAACTACCAAAATGTCATCCTGAGCGGAGTCGAAGGATGAACATTTTGGCTCGTTGTCATGGTTCGACTCCGCTCACCATGACAACTTTTCTTCCTTTTTCAGAGGTTCCTATGAAAAGCGGAGCAGGCTTTCTTCCTGCGGCGTCAGCAGAGATCATCAATGCCGATTCCAGACAGTTCTATCGTTTCATGGATATCGGAACGGCCAAGATCACACCGGAGGAGATGCACGGCATTCCTCATCATCTTCTTTCCGTACTCGATCCCAAGGAGCCGTGTTCCATCGCATGGTTTCAGAAGGAAGCGGCAAGGGTCATCGGCGAGATCCATGGCCGCGGAAACATCCCCGTACTCGTCGGCGGATCGATGCTGTATGTCTCGGCGATGGTCGACGGGCTCAAGCCTCTTCCGTCCGATCCGGCATTGCGTACGCGTCTGAGCGAAGAGTATGACATCGATCAGGGGGAGGCATTGCATCGTCGTCTGGCTCAAGTGGATCCGCAGTCCGCCGCATCCATTCCGCGGGAGAACAAGGTCTATCTTCTGCGCGCACTGGAAATCTTTGAGCAGACCGGCAAGCCGAAGTCAGTGCAGAAGATTGAAGCTGTTTCACCGTATGATTTGCTGATATTCGGCATGGATGTTCCGCGGGAAGAGTTGAATATGAGGATCAACGATAGAACAAAGTTGATGATGGAGTCCGGCTGGATCGACGAAGTCCGGCAGTTGCTCGATCGCGGTTATTCCGTCGATGATCCGGGGATGAAGAGTATCGGGTACAGGGAAATCGTCGGGTATTTGCAACAATCGCAGCAGCGGTTCGAAAACCGCTGCGGATCCCGGCATAACAATGAGGCGACTTTCGAGTTGCCGCTGCAAAACGCGCACAGTCCGCATGTCAAATCATTATCAGATGAGATTGCATTGAAAACACGGGCCTATGCCAAGCGGCACATGACGTGGTGGAGGAGGGATGCAAGAATCAGGTGGATTCCGATTCAAAAATAAATAGGCAAAGGAGCGCAATGCTTTGCGCGTGGTGGAAGAGAGATACGAGAGTGATCAGGCCATTGATTGAACAAGCTCCAGCCTGTCAGTGACGGCGACCCGCTTCGCGAGGTATGAATCATGGGGTTTCCCCGGCTGTACGAGTTCCGGATTCCTTTTCTCGAATGCCACAATACCCTCCGCTTTCGCTTGGAGCAGTTTGGCCAGCGCACCCAGCGACTCGGCGGGGCTCTTTTTGGCTGCTTCAACGACAGTACGGAGCTCATCCAGTACCCCCTTCTCAGATGCGGATGGATTGCGTTCCACCGCAGGGATGTTTTCCCGCGGCACATCGATCTTTTGGGTTTTTCCCTGATTCGCCATAGAACTGTCGGAAAATGGAATTAGAACTTAAAAACGTCGGCGTGGACTTCGATTCTCTGTTTCATCTCCCAGAGCTGCTTGATCATTGTTGCCAGCTGTGGACAGGCGTCGGGCGTTTGCTTGGACTTGTAGAACTCGTAGATGTGATTCAGAAGGATGGCAATATTGCCGATGGAGAGATCCGTCTTCGTCTTCCACTCCGGTTCCAGCCGATCGTATACATCTTTGTTCAGAAATGATTCCGGCTTGGTGACGTCGATTTCGCTCCTCTCGAACAGCTTGGTAATGGTGATGCAGAAGTTCTTCTCCTGGTCGCCCATGTCCCCGCCGATCGGCTGACCCGCTTGTTTCTGGGCAGCTTCGGAAAGAGTCCGAGGGTTAGCCATGGTTGTCTTGTAGTCCGACATAACGGCATCAGTATACCATATTTAGGCTTGGTTTTGCAGAGAAAAACTCGGCAGAACTCACAATCGGCTAAGGCTGCTGTCGTAGAGACGCAAAATTTTGCGTCTCTACGACAGCGAAATCTGTGGTGAGAGCCTGCGCATTCCCTCGTGGAAAAGGGATGGCTCCATGCCTTTTTGCCACATGGTCATAGGCGTTCGTGGAATAATTTCCGGTGCCTTCATTCTTTTGAATCAGGCAGTGCTTCAATCCTGTTCTAAGCACTGACGGAACACTCCCGTTATTCAGCAGTACATTGTCACGATTCATCCTGATATCCTTGACTCGGGTTGTATGATGCGAGGCATGACTGATGATAAGTCACCACTGACGAAGGCGGATGGGAAGAAACTGGAGAAGAAACTGGAGAGGAATATATGCGGGCTTCGGAAGGAAATGCGTGCCTCCGAAGATCGCATATTGACTCACGTCGACGTGCTTTTCGAGAGTTTCCGTTCGGACTTCCTCGGGGCGCAGAGCGACCGGGTGACGCAACATGAACATAAAATCGTGGAACATGGCACGAGGATCACGCGCGTGGAACAGTTTCTGCATTTGGCTGCGTGAGGATACTGATGTGCAAACCGGTTTTATGACTGATATTCAGAGTGATGGACTGTGATGATTTCAGATCAAAAAACCGGGGGGCTCCGGAACGTCCGAAACCCCCCACCAAGCTCCGCTTCCTCAGCTCTTCTGGAACGTCTTCTGCAGCTGGTGGAAACGAACTTGGCCGGTGTCTAGCAGCGTCTTCATGGATTCCTCCTTGCCCATAGGGCAAAAAAGGCGCTACGGATTGACACTACCGTTCATTCTTCTTCTTCTTGTCAAGAATAGTATGCAAATGATTGTGCGGAGCGGCTCCGGTAGCGGGCTAAAAAGATTTTTCTCCTTGCAGCGATTCATGCCTCTTGCTCCTCGGACTCTTCGGACTCCTCGGTATCGTCGGAATCCGTTCGTCGGGTGTACACTCATCCCCGTGCAACTCTCCTCGCCTCTCACCACCGCGCTCCTCAGAACCACCCAGCAGTTCATCGATGCGCTGGATGCCATGAACATCAGGACAGTGGAGGATTTGATTCTGTACCTGCCGCGGACGTACGAGGACCTGAGTCAGGTGACCACACTCGCGGATGCACCGTTGAATGAGAAGGTCACCGTGCGCGGCATCATCCAAAAACTGAAGTTGGTCAGAACAAGATCAAGGAAGGTTATCGTGCAGGGCGTCTTCATGGACGACAATGGAGATCAGGCAGAAGTGGTCTGGTTCAATCAGCCGCACATTCTGCGGATGCTGAAGGACGGGCAGACGGTCACGCTCACCGGCAAGGTCATGGAGAGCGGGTACAAGCTGGTGTTGCAGAGCCCGCAGTTTGAGGATGCGAGTCGGGCTACTCCTCTCCATGCAGGGAGGATCGTTGCGGTGTATTCCCAAACTGAGAAGATTACGAGCCGGTGGCTTCGGGAGAAGATGGCACTCGTGAAAAGTATCATCAACGAACTCAAGGAGACGCTTCCCAAAGAAATTATTTCGGACGAAAAATTGCTTTCCCGAGTTGAGACATTTACAGAATTACATTTCCCGACGACACCGGAACGCCTGAAGCAGGCGCAGGAACGCATGGCGTTCGAGGAGCTGTTCCGTGTGCAGGAGGAGGCGTTGGAGCGGAAAAAATTGTGGCAGGGCGAGAAGCAGGATCGTCTCACGATTTCGATGGACGTGGAACTCATCAAAGCTTTTTTCCAATCACTGAACTTCACGCCGACGGGCGGACAGAAGGTCGCCATCTACGAGATTCTCAAAGATATGGAGCAGGGCAGGGCGATGTCGCGGTTACTCGAAGGCGACGTTGGAGCAGGCAAGACGCTCGTTGCGGTCGCGGTGATCGCGAATGTTCTGGCACATCATGGCCAATGTGCGCTGATGGTGCCGACGGAAGTATTGGCGCGGCAGCACGTTGCAACTGTGTCGCGATTACTCATGACCTATCACACCTACATTCAGTCGAAGAAGTTCAAGGAGCAGGAGATCAAAGCCGATCATTTGTTGACCCTGCCGCAGCCGACAGTTGCTTTGTTGACAGGTTCCATTCCGAAAATCGAAGCGGATGACGTCCGCCGGAAACTTGCGGAAGGCCGCATCGATATCGTCATCGGGACGCATGCGCTGATCGAGGACACGGTGCGTTTCAAGAATTTTTCCCTTGCCATTGTTGATGAGCAGCACCGGTTCGGCGTCATGCAGCGGCAACGGCTCAAGGACAAGGGCAATCCGCACTTCCTCTCCATGACCGCGACACCCATTCCGCGGACATTGGCACTGACGGCGTACGGTGATCATGATCTTTCCGTACTGCTTGAAAAGCCCGGACAGCGGCTGAAGATCGAAACCAAGGTCGTGTCGCCGACCGGCAGGAAAACTGTGGAGCTCTTCATCGATCAGCAGATCGGTGAGGGTCGGCAGGTCTTCGTTATCTGTCCGCTGATCGAAGAATCGAAAGATGATTCGATTGCGGAGGTGAAGAACGTCGAAGCGGAGGAGAAACGGCTGAAGCTCGCCTTTCCACGACGGAAAATTCTCAAGCTCCATGGTCGGTTGAGCAGTGAGGAGAAGAAGGACATCATGGATGCGTTCAAAGCGAAGAAAGCGGATATTCTGGTTTCCACATCGGTCATCGAAGTCGGCATTGACGTTCCTAATGCGACGATGATCATTATCGAAGGCGCGGAACGGTTCGGCCTCTCCCAGCTGCATCAGTTCCGCGGACGCGTCGGTCGCAGTGATTTTCAAAGCTACTGTTTCCTGTTCACCACATCACCCGGTCAGGCTCAATCGGAGCGGCTGAGAGCCATGGAGAAGCACGACTCCGGCTTCATGCTTGCAGAGATCGATCTGAAGCTGCGCGGTCCGGGGGAGATGTTCGGCACCCGTCAGAGCGGCATTCCGGAGTTCCGCTTCGCGAGTCTCCTCAATGCGGAGCTGGTGGTGCGGGCGAGGAAGGCGGCGGAGAGGGTCATCGGAGGGAATCGGGAACTCACATCATCAAATTAAAAGAATGATCAATGGCTAAATGGCTAAATGGTTCGCAAGCGAATGGATTGTTTTTGTGTCACAAAAGCCATTTAACCATTGAACAATTTAGCCATTTACTCAACAGGATCAATATCAACCGAAACACCGCGCAAAGGAAGTGCCGCAAGCAGCATCCGCGGATGTTCCCCTCGCAAGGTGATCCGGAATGTCGTCAGTCCGCCGCGCTGTTCTTCCCTGAATACCACGCTCGTCTTCATTTCCTGCGCCAGTCCTTTCGCCCGCTTATGCAGTTCCAGCGCCTTCGCTCTGTCGGTTCTGATCAAGAGCTCGATCATCTGCGTGAACGGGGGGTAGCCCGCATCTTTCCTGAGCTTCAGTTCCGCATCCCAATACTCGTGCTCGTTGCCGGTGATGGCGCAACGGATTTCCGGCGCATCGGGACGGTAGGTCTGAATGATCGCTCTGCCGTTCTCTCTCCCGTGCATGTGCCGCACGACGGATGAGACGGTGGAGAAGATGCGTTCACCTGCCCGAAAATCGGGAATGGAAAGTCCGACATCTGCGACGAGAATTGCACCGAGTGTCACGCGGGGACACCGGAGCGCTCGGAGAACCGGCTGTGTGCCCAGCAGAATGTCAATGTGTCCGGCGTTGAGTCGTTCGATCAATTCCTCCATCGCCTTCGGATGATCCAGTGTGTCGGCGTCCGCCCGTGCGATCTTCGCATTCGGGAAGAGGATCCGTGCATCGGCTTCCACGCGTTCGGTTCCCGCACCCACCGCTCTCAGTTTGGGGGAGTGACACTTCGGACATTCCATCGGCACTTCCGATCGCTCACCTGTCGCTTCATCGATGAGCAGCGGCTTTCCGTTGCGGGTGATGACTCTCAGCGGCAAATGCGACGTGGGAGAAAGCGTGGTCTCGCGACAATCCAGGCAGAGGAGGCTGGTCGCCGTCCCGCGACGGTTGAGGAAGAGGACCGATGCTTGCTTCTTCTCAATCCTACCGGTGACGGCATCGACCAAGGGCTGCGTGAACGGGTAGTATTTTCCGAATTGAGCGGTGCCGAGATCGATCAGCTGGATGGCACATTCGGCATCCTTGTGCGTCGGAATCCGGATGAGTTTGTAGCGAACATCGGCATCATCGCCGAGTGCATGCTTGAGGCTGTCCAGCGACGGCGTCGGCGATGTCAGGAGCAGCTTTGAGCCGGACTGCTTCGCCAGAATCTCCGCCGTGAGCCGTGCGTGATACTTGGGTGTCTGGTCGCTCTTCCACGTCCACTCGTGCTCGTCCGCCAGAACGATCAAACCGAGGGAGGGAAGGGGAGTGAAGAGCGCCG
The DNA here is from genome assembly GCA_028711345.1 of Candidatus Peribacteraceae bacterium. Lineage (GTDB taxonomy): Bacteria > Patescibacteriota > Gracilibacteria > Peribacterales > Peribacteraceae > CAINWJ01. The sequence continues at coordinate 21,608 of JAQTSK010000014.1, read as the reverse complement.
TCCGCGTACCGACGACGATCATCGGTTTTCCGGTTTGCGATTGACGGTAGAGCTCTCGTCTTCCCGCTTGACCGGTGCCGCTATGCAGGACATGGACGTATTCCGATCCGATCAATGCTTCGATTTGTCGGTTGGCTTCGATCGCCGCATGAATATTCGGGAAGAGGATCAGTGCACTCTCCTGATTTTTCAGGCAATCGGTCGCCAAACCGGCGAAGAGCTGATTTCGATGTTCTTCGGATCTTCCATCGACCAGAAGGACAGGTTTCCGCTCATTGCCGATGGCAGTCACAAGCTTGGAATCGTCATCGCTCAATCGGGTGGCTTGGATTCTTGTCGGATCGATTGTCGTTGATTCGCCTTCGCTTCGTTCGGCTTTCTCAGCAATGACAATCTGTTTTTCAATAAGTGCTTTCAGTGTCGCTGCCGATGCGCCTGTCTCTTCGATGATTTCATCCTGATTCGCCGTGCGCCGCGTTCGGAGGAATTCAATGATCTCGATCTGTTTCTTTCCGCGAACGGTTACGTCGGACTTCGCGAGTGTAAAAACCGGATCCGGCTCACGTTCATTCAGATGGTGCCACGGCGGAGCAGGCAGGAATATCTGCATCGCCTGACGCGCAGAACAACAGTAGTACCCGCGGAGCCACTGGAATGTCTTGAGCAGTGCGGTGGGCAGGAGAGGTTTGTCGCTGATGACGCGGATGATGGATTTCACTTCGAAGCTGGTCTCCGGTTTCTCTTGCTGCATCGCGATGACGATGCCCTCCACCTCGTGTTTCCGTAGCGGAACCAAGACAAGACATCCGAGCGACACGTGGTCATTCGTCTGATACGTCAGTCCTTCGGATCCGAAGGATGATTGCTCGGCGGTGACGACGGAGAGGAACATGGAGGGGGTCAGGTATCAGGGTCAGGGTCAGGGGAAGATTACCGCTGATTGGATGTGAAGACAGCATGGTATTTTGTTTACTTCCCGCAGCCGGGACGCTCAGCCTTCGCCAAGGCTTCGGTCGACAAGCGCGTCTCGGTTCTCTGACCTTCCTTTTCAGTAAAGAACCCCGTATTCTTCGCCCTGCCACTTCGGGGCGTAGCTCAGTTGGCTAGAGCGCCTGCTTTGGGAGCAGGAGGTCGCGAGTTCGAGTCCCGCCGCCCCGACCATCCTTCGCGCAGCCAAGGATGCCCACCGTAGCTTCTGAGTCTTGTTTATACTTTTGCATGAAAAACCGCTGCGCTACGGATGGCAAGCCATCAGAAGCGAAGGCGGGCCCCTCTGTCTCCCTCCAATATTTCATGCGTCCCTACCGCCATTTCGACCTCGTCATGGCCGCGTTCGTCGCAGTATTGCTTATCAGCAATATTGCCTCGTCCGCGAAAATCCTCGATTGGGGCGTGGCCATCGCCGGACTGCCGCTCAGTTTCGATGCCGGAACGCTGCTCTTCCCCTTGAGCTATATCTTCGGTGACATTCTGACCGAGGTCTACGGCTTCGCTCGGAGCAGACGGGTGATCTGGACAGGATTCATCGCGTCTCTCGGGATGAGTTTCTTCTTTTATGTCATTCAACAATTGCCCGGTGAGACTCTGTGGCAGCAGTCTGCAGGAGACGGCGCCTACGCAGCCATTCTGGGCGGCGTCAGCAGCTTCGGGCTCATCATCGCCAGCTTGTCAGCATATTTCCTCGGGGAATTCAGTAACTCGTACATTCTGGCGAAAATGAAAGTCGTGACCGATGGAAAATGGCTCTGGATGCGCACGATCGGTTCAACGATCATCGGTCAGGGATTGGATACGGTGGTCTTTGTGGCAATCGCCTGTGCATTCGGCGTATTCCCGTGGGAGATCGCGCTCAGCCTGATCGTCGCCAACTACATTTTCAAAGTGGGGATAGAAATCATTCTTACTCCGCTGACCTATGCGGTCGTCTCGTTCCTCAAGAGATCGGAACAGGAAGATGTGTACGATCTGGAGACTAATTTCAATCCGTTCCATTTTTAAGGTTTCAGTTAAGTTCACACTGCAATTTCCAGTCCGGCTTCCGGTTGCGGTGCGTCCGCATTCCAGCGGAGGAGACGATGGAACCGGAAGAGGAAGGCCAGCACTACCAACATGATGCAGGCAATTGTCAGTCCGATGAACGTTGAAGCGGTTGTGGTGATGTATGGTGCGGAGATTGCGGCGCCCACGGCGATGCAGAGGAAGAAGCCTCCCCAGAGCAGTCCGGTTTTCCACGGGAAAGCGGTTCTGAGTGCGTGTTGTGCCGCGGAGAACAGGGTCACAGCAAGGAAGAGATGGACGATGGTGAGTGTCGAAATCGCGCCGACGAATCCGTAGGCAGGCACCAGCCAGAGGTTGAGTGAGATGGAGAGTGCCGCTGCGATGCCCATATGGAGCACGAGTGTTTTCCATGCGTGCCTGGTCAGCAGAACGTAGAAACTGAAGAGGACGATGCCATTGAGGAATTGCGGCGCACTCAGGAGTCTGAGAGCCGTATCCGCACCCGGACTGCTGAGAGGAGTGACGTAATCCACAGTCGTCAGCAGGAGCATGATCGGTCTGGACCAGAAGAAGGAGAACGTGGCGGCGACGGATCCCAGAATCAGAACGGCGAGGAGCGTCTTGCCGAGGAGCATATCCACCGGCTGGCGATTCTCATGCCGTTCGCTCAGGATGGGCAATGTGGAATTGAGCAGGAACGTCGGGACGATGTACGTCATCTCCGTGATGCGCGATGCGAACCCGTAGAGCGCATTGAGATTCGCGAAGTCCGGTCGCAGGAGCGCGATCATCGTCAGGTCGAATTGCCGGTAGAGCGCGATGCACAGGTATGCGAGTCCGTATGGCGCGGCTTTCATGAATAATCTTTTGAGCAGCTCGGGATCAAAGCAGGGACGCACGGTGGAAATCCTCAGCGCAAAAAAGAGTGACATCAAAAAGAGGACTGCGGCTCCCAGCGATCCGATCCACAGGAATGCTTCGTAGGTTTTCGGATTCTGACTCAGTCTCACTCCCGACCAGATGATCAGGAGCATTGCACCGGTTGTGAGGATGCGCTGAAAGGTCTCCGCGATGAAGACGAAGTGCATCTTGTACTCCACTTGGAAGATGCTCCGGAGAACGCCTGCCAATAAAGTAAAGAACGGCACGAACGCCGCGATGGAAATGCCGATGCGCAGCGGACTGCCTTCCCAAGCCGGCACGAGCCAGACGATGCCGACTCCGACGCCGAGTGACAGGATGGTGGCGATTGTTCTGAGGACTAAGAGCGAGCCTAAGACCCGGCTCTTATCCTTTGCGATCGAGACTTCCCGCACGGAAACTGCGTAGAGCCCGAAGTCCGCGAGGATGGCGAAGAGCTGGAGGTAGCCGTAGGCCGAGTTGTACGCACCTGCCAGCTCACGTTCCAATCCCAGAGCGACACACTTCACAGACACCGCGCTCATCAGAGCCATCAGTGCCTGACTCAGAATTTGCCAGAAGGTGGAGAGGGCGATCTTGCGGGTGGACATCGAAATGTAGTGGAGGTTCTGGTGCATAATAGAAGAAATGAGGGAGGAAGCCGAGGATACCGACGAGTCCGAGGAGTCCGACGAAAAGAAGTTGTTTCTCACTCGAAGGTAATTGCAGTTGTTCCTCGGGATCCTCGGTTTCTTCGGATTCTTCGGAATCCTCTACGTTCGGTCTCCTCGTACTTCATCCCGGCTGCTATTCTCACCCCATGTCCCACCCCGACCCTCACGCTCCGCTGGCGTACCGTCTCCGGCCGACGACACTCGCCGAGTTTTTCGGGCAGAGCGCCGTGATCGGGGAGGGGACTGCGCTCCGGAAGTTGATCGAGGCAGATGCGCTGACGTCCGTGATTTTCGCCGGACCGCCGGGGACCGGTAAGACGACGCTGGCGACGATAGTTGCCGAGACGACGAAATCAAATTTTGTGACGTTGAGCGCCGTGACGAGCGGAGTCGCTGACATCAAGGCAGTGTGCGCCGATGCGCATCAGCTCAAGACCGGATTCAAGCAGCGAACGGTTCTGTTCGTGGATGAGATTCACCGGTTCAACAAATCCCAGCAGGATGCGCTGCTGCCGTCGGTCGAGAGCGGAACGATCGTTCTGATCGGGGCGACGACGGAGAATCCGTACTTTTCAGTCAACTCCGCATTGATTTCCCGCTCTCAGGTATTTCTTCTGACGCCGCTGACGCAGGATGATTTGATCGGGATCCTTGAGCGTGCGCTGAAACATCCTGAAGGATTCGCCGGAAAGATCTCGATTTCGAAGGATGCACTGCAATACATTGCGATGCTGGCGAACGGCGACGCGCGTGCCGCACTCAATCTGCTGGAACTCGCCTGCGTTGTTATCGGAGGAAAGATTTCACGGGAACAAGCCGAGAAGCTCCTGCAGGAGCGCTATAAGCGATACGATCGAAAAGGCGAGGATCACTACGATACGATCTCCGCGTTCATCAAAAGTATGCGTGGAAGTGACACAGATGCCGCAATGCTCTGGCTCTTCAAAATGATCAAGTCCGGCGAAGACTCGCGCTTCCTCTTCCGGCGGATGATGATTTTTGCGAGCGAAGACATCGGCAATGCGGATCCCCGTGCCTTACAGCTGGTCGTATCAGCGTGGCAGGCCTTTGAAATGGTCGGTCTGCCGGAAGGCGAATTCTTCCTTGCCCATGCCTGCGTCTATCTTTCACAGGCACCCAAAAGCAATGCGGTGACGGTGGCAAAGGATTCGATCAAAGCGGCAATCGAAGGAGCGTCATCATTGGAAGTGCCGCTGCATCTGCGCAATGCGCCGGTGAAGGCTATGAAGGAGCAACACGGGTATCACAAGGGGTATCGGTATCCGCATGACGCTGTCGGTGCGGTGGTGGATGCGGACTACTTCCCTACGGATTGGAAGGGCGGGAAGCGTTTCTATGAGCCGACTGATCGGGGGTTTGAAGCGGAGGTTTCAGAGAGGCTCAAGAGAGTCCGGGGAATATTGAGGTGATTTGCAAACAAGCTCAAAAGGTGTTAGAATATATCAAAATTCATATGCATACTGTGTTACACCGTTTCCGGATCTTCGCGCATCAACATGATGATGTGCCCGCATTCCATGCCACGTTCCTCGTCTGTACGGTTCTCGCCGCAGCGCTTTTCAACCTCGGATTTTTCCTGCTGCTCATTATCGCTCACATGGCGCTCGACTTCGTGAAGTATCGCGACGTCCATCATTTCAACTTACGGATGACCTTCAAGGGGATGCTACTCGAGAGCATCGTTGATATCGCGCTCTTCCTCTTCTCGCTCACTGTGGGCATCTACCTCAGTCATGCCTACTTCATGACGGCTCTCAGCGGACTTCTGCGTTCGGAGATGACGATTCTCCGTGCCTTCGGGACGATCGTTCCGAAAGTCCGCATACTCGAGAACCTGGCCTGCGTTCTGTTCAATCTCCAATCATACCTTCACTCCATCCATCCGAATCTTCAGGTTCCTCTCACAAGAATCCAGCATTGGTCTCTGAAGGTGTCGTATCTCTGTTTGATGCTGCTCGCTCTGTCCGTCTTGCTTTTCCATGGACGCGAAATCACATTGCTCGATATTCTGGCGCACGAGCTCATTCCGGCACTGTGATTAGAATGGCGTTCCGTCGGGAAAGAGCCATTTCTCTACATGCTCCATTGCAGTTTCGCGCTCTTCGTAGTCCTGTTTCCCGTTTCCAGATCCGTAACGTTTCTTCAGGTATGCAAATCTCTCGTCGAGACGGATGCGCGTATCGAACATAATCCTCTTGTCCGCATATGCCAAAGCGAGTTGTTCAATCGTTCTCTTTTCAATATCCATTTCTTCCGGCTTTCCCTGATGTGTGGCTATGATGGAGCCGGTTTCCGGATATCTCCGCATTGCATAGAATTGCTCCGCCGCATCCTCATGTCTTGCCGGCATGTTCTTCCGGAAACGTTCCCAGACCGTGAGTTGCTCGTCAGTTGCCATTGGCTCTCCCGCGACAGTGGCGCGAAAATTGAGAAATCGCAGGAGGTCGTGTCCCAGTGCCGCCGCATGGAGCGCTCGGGGTCGTACGATCCTTCCTTGTGAGATCAGTTCTTGAGCAATGACATCGGAGACTCCGGCAACTGCACGCGTGTGGAGCCGGACATTCTCCGGCAGCATCACCTCATCCATCCACTGTGTGATTTCCTTTTCGGAAGGAATGGCGATGTCTTGAAAGGTGCATTGAATCTCTCTCGATGATCGAGCCGTTTCTTCGATCTTGATGCAGATGCCGGCATCGATGGATTCCGTTGTTCGCTCCGGCCATTCGATGATGCGGATGCCGGGGAAGTCGTGCGAGTGCGCCAATACGTCGTGCGCCTGTGCAGGAGAGGTCAGCCGGTAGAGATCGATGTGACAAAGAATGTCTCCGTACCGTTGCTCCAGCGCGAACGTGGGACTCACCACCGATCCGAGGACGCCCAGTCCCCGCGCCAATCCCTGTACGAATGTCGTCTTCCCTGCACCCAGTTCGCCGCTCAGCAGGATCGTCACGGGTTGCACGTAGATTGTTCTAGCCAAGGATTGGCCGATTTTCCGCATCTCATCGACGTTATCAGCCCGAAGAGTGCAGCGGTCAACTATTGACATAAAAGATAATATGTAATACAATATGCAAGTAACGGTCGAAATCCATACCCACTCTATCACGCCGAAATTCCTATGAAACGACTTGGATTCCGCATTCGGACGATCTACAGACTTCGGAAGCCTCGCGCATTCGAGATCGCGAAGCAGAAGATGTCTTTCCTTATAGCGTCGTTGTCTCTGATCGCCTTCGTTGCAGGGAACATGGTCGGCCAGCACGGTTGGTATGCGTTCTGGAAGACAGTACTCGGCAAGGAGAATGATGCGCTGATCCCGTTCGTCGGGATGGTCATGCCCATCGAGCGTGTGCCGGACTATGGCGCGTGGTCGTCGTACGGGGGAGGTTCCTCGCCGGATCATACGTTCCGTCAGGTTCCCGCAAGCGTCCTGATTCCTCTTCCGACGTATGATCCTTCCGCATTACATCGCACGTCGGAAGGCGCAGGTCTCCTGAATCTCGTCTACTCCATCGGCCACATGGGCAGTTACGCGACCGGACAGGATCACAGCGGCAGCCATCCGGGCGTCGATATCCGTGTGCCTGTCGGGACGCCGGTCGTCAGTATCGCAAACGGTGTCGTCGAGACCGAAGCGATGATCTCGAGCGGCTACGGTCACCATGTCGTCATCCGTCACCCCAATGTACCGGATCCGGATCATGCGGGTCAGACTATAACCATTTACTCGATCTACGCTCACCTGGATACCATTCTCGTGACGCAGGGGGAGACGGTGCATATGGGGCAATCGATCGCCACGTCGGGGCAGACCGGGCTGGCCAGCGGTCCGCATTTGCATTTCCAGATCGACCGCGACGATGCGCCGTTCCATCCGTACTGGCCGTTCAATACTGCCGATATGAACGCTGCGCGTTTGTCATTCAATGCTGCGATCGACTCCGGACTGAATCAGAGTCAGGGGGATAAGTACACTGTGAGCCCTCTCCTGCTGGTGCAACGATTTGAGAACTTCAAGGCCTCTTCCGTTCCCGTCATCACGAAGACGACAACCACGACAACCATCGCGTCTCTCACGAATACGCCGCTCAGCCTCTCGGAGAGCATTGCTGCGAGGCGGGCTCTTCGGTTGGCGCAGGCACAGTCCCGGTCGACGTTACGCAGTGCTTCGCGGCAGCCGGCGGCCGTCGTCGCTTCCGCTGCCCCTCCCTCCGTCGTTTCCACGGCTTCCACCGTTCAAACGGCACAGGTGGACGCCATCGCCCCCGTTCCATCCGGCGGCATCAGTTCTGATGTGGATCACATCCGGATCGATCATTCCGGAACGCTGAGCCGCACGTGGCAGAAGGTGAAGATTTCAGCACTCGATCGCAATGGTAATCTTGTGAAAACCCCATCATTCAGCGGCCGCATCTATCTGATTACCGATTTCGGACAGGCGGAGATCCGTCCGGCGGAATTGTCTGCTTCGGACTTCGTCAACGGTGTTGCGACGGTCAACGTCCTCTCCCGCGGCACGAAGACGATCATTCTGGCGACACGGGGAGCATTCAACACGACGAGCGCGCCAATGGTGTATGAGCGCTGAGGCGCAGGTTTCAGGTTTCTGTCGCCGGAGGCGGACCTCGCCAAGGGCGGGGTTTCAGGTTTCTGGTTTGGATGTAGAGAAGAAGCATGAGAAGGATCAGGACGATTCCCAACGCAGCTTTTCCCCCCGTTGAGAGGAACAGTGCGGCTACGCCGAATGCGGTGCCGGCTCCGGTCATCAGCAGAATCACCTGTCTCGGGCTCCACCCGCGGGCGAGGAGGAGGTGGTGGAGGTGATCTCTGCCGCCGCGGAACGGGGATTTTCCCTGACTGATGCGGCGGATGATGACGAAGACCGCGTCCAGCAGGGGGATGCCGAGCGCGAGGAAGACCGTCGCGACTTTTCCTCCGCTGAAGATGCCGAGGAGGCCGAGCATCAGGCCGAAGAACATCGATCCGGCATCACCGATCAGCATTTTCCCCGGAGGAAAATCGAAGAGGATACCGGCACCGGCTATGGCGGAAAGCGTAAAAGCAATTTGTGCGGTTTGGATCTCGCCGTTGCGGAAATACGCCAAGCACCCGAGCATCAGAAAGCCGACGGTGGATAGAGCACTCACCTGTCCGGTGATGCCGTCCAGCCAGTTGAGCGCGTTGATGGTGAAGAGGAGCCAGACCAGCGTGAAGACGCCGCTCAATACCGGAATCGGTCCGATCGCCTGTACGGTGAGAATGATGGAATCGAGTTTGATGATTCCGCCCAGCGGATTGGTGATCGTATAAATTTGCGATCCTGTCAAAAATACGATCACTGCGCAGAGTGCCTGGATCGTCAATCGGACGGAAGAGGGGAGGGGAGTGCGGTCATCGAAGAAGCATACGGTTCCCAGGAGTACTACGGCTGCGATCAGCCCAATCTCTTTCCGGCCGATGTCGGTCGTGAGGATGAATGCTCCGAGAAATGCGATGATCGCGACGATGCCGGCGGGGTAGGGGAGTCGTGCACGTTTGAGTCCGTATCTCTCGGGGAAGTCCATCAGTCCGAGTATCGGAAAGAGCCGGAGTGATACGGCGTACATCACGGCGGTGGCGAGGAACACGATGGCAACTTGGGTGACCATTGCGTAGGATTGTACCGATGGCGCATCGGTCTGTCTGCGGGTTACTGGGACCTCGCTGTATCGCGGGGGAGAGAAAGCGGTGGAATGCGCTGTTTTTAGAGAAGGGGATCGATGCGTTCTTTGATTGTTACAAAGCTTCAACGATTGCCGATCTGGAGCTCCGGCTTGCGGAGATGTTCCATCTTGGCAGGCGCGGATACCTCGTGGTACCGGCACTGCAAAAAATTATTGTTCCTCTCCTGGATCGACTGGATGCCTCGGCGAAAGGGGAGGGGAGTGTGGATATCGTTGTGAATAACGGTGGAGTGATTTGCGGATATTGGATGGGGGATTGGAATGATGAGGCAGTGAGGATGCGGATACTTACAATGTGGTTTTGATGGGGTAGGTGTTTGAAAGGTATAAATTATGTCCTCTTTCTTCTTTTCTTGTACACACGTATGCCCTCGGGAATTCTTGCTCTTTTCTTTCAACCATTTAGACTTACTGCCATGACCACCTACCGCACACTCGATCAAGCAAAGTTGAAAGGGAAGCACGTAATGATGCGCGCCGGATTCGATGTTCCCATGGAAGACGGAAACGTAAGCGATACGACGCGGATCGAGGCAGTCGAGAAGACCATGCGGTACATTCTGGATCAAGGTGCCGTTCTCATTCTTCTCGCACATCAGGGTCGTCCCAAGGATAAGCCGGATCCCGCGTTCTCGCAGAAACCGCTTGTGCCCATACTGGAGAAGCTGCTCAAGACCACCGTTCATTTCGCAGCAGATTGCGTCGGTCCGGCAGCGGAGAAAGCCGTGAAGGCCGCGAAACCCGGCGAAGTGGTTCTCCTTGAGAATCTACGCTTTCATCCGGAGGAAAAAAAGAACGATGAAGTGTTCGCCAAAGCCCTCTCAAAGCTCGGTAATATCTACGTGAATGACGCTTTCACTAACTGCCATCGTGTCCACGCCAGCATGGTGGCATTGCCGGCCATCGTTCCCGCTTTCATGGGCTTCAATCTGGCTGAAGAGGTCAAGTATCTGTCGATGGTATTGCGAGATCCTCCGAGACCGCTCACCCTCATCGTATCCGGCGCGAAAATGGAAACGAAGGTTCCGGTGATGGAGAGATTTCTGAAGAAAGGGGACAACATATTGGTCGGCGGCTGTATCGCCAACACATTGATCGCCGCTCGCGGTTTTGATGTCGGAACCTCCAAGTATGATGAATCGGGGCTCGAGCTTGCGCAGAATCTCATGCTCGCAAGCGAAGGAGACGGTGCCGCCAAGATTATCATTCCGCGAGATGTCGTTGTCGCCTCCGCGCTGGATGAGAAAGCTGCGAAGCTGGATCTTCCGGTTGAAAATGTGGTGGGGGACATGTCGATCTTCGATATCGGCACAGTCACGGTCAAGCGATACTGCGACATGATTGCGGCATCCAAAATGATCGTGTGGAACGGTCCGCTCGGCGTGTACGAATACAACCGTTTCTCTCATGCCACGAAGCGGATCGCCGAAGCCATTGCCCTTGCCACGAAGAATGGAGCAGTCAGCCTTGTCGGAGGAGGGGATACCATCGATTTCCATCTGAAGTACAAGTATCCGCTTTCGGCCTATACATTTGTCAGTATGGGAGGCGGTGCAATGCTTGAATTTGTCGCAGGGAAGAAATTTGCATCGCTCAAGGTTCTGGAAAAATAGGTCACTGGTCGTCCATTGTTCGTGGCAGGTTGACCTGAAACCAGTCGCCGGTGGTGAACCTCGCAAAGAGCGGGTGACTTTCGACCAGCGACCTTGCATACTTGCATCGTGGCTACCCCTGAAGTGTTACCGACGGTCTTCATTGTGCAGGAACAGTCGTCCGGCAAGATTCTTCTGAGTGTCGTCCGGAAAATTGCGGGTGCGGTCATCGTCATTGCCGTGCCCGAAGGATTCAAGCATCTGTCCGATGAGGATTTGGTGACGTTCTTCCGCGAAGCACGCGCACTCCATTCCGACAGGTCACTGACCGTTGCGACGAAAGATGCCCGAGCCGCGAAGCTGGCGGCGACGGAGGGATGGACTGTCATCCGTACACTCAAGGATTTGCGCATCGCCTTGGCCGGATCCCCCCATGAGGCGGGCGGCATCCGTGCATTCAGCCCCGTTTCGTGGAGGCAGGACATCCGTTCGCGTCTCCAGTCCGCAGGTTTGCTGACGCTGCCGAAAGTGCGCATCTGGACGCTCTTTGTCATCAGCATCCTCGCGTTCATTTTCGTTTTTCTGCGCTTGCTTCCTTCCGCCCAGATCCGCATCTGGCCGAATCAGGAAACGGCGAACTTCACGACCAACGTCTATCTGATGTCCTCCGGAGCCGTTTTGCCTGTGCCATTGGATCGCGTTCATGTTCTCCCTCTGGAGTTGCTCACCGTCCACATCAGCAGGAGCATGACGTACGATCAGGTCAGCAAGAAGTTTACGGGCACGAATGCGCAGATGTATGTGACGGTGATCAACGATGCGGATGAGCCGTATTCCCTCAGGCAGGGGACGCGTTTGATCAACCAAGCGGGAATGCGGTTCCGGCTGCAGCAGGATGTGCTTCTTCCGGCGCATTCCAAGAAGGAGGTTCTGTCCGTAGCGGATCCGCTGGATCAATATGGTGAGGTGTTGGGTGAGCGGGGAAATGTTCCGATCGGGGTGAAGTGGGATTTCATCGGGCTTCCGGAAGCGGATCGCAAGTACGTTTATGCCAGAAACGACCGTGCCGGTTTCGGAGGCAAGACCTCCTACGTGAATATTCTGACGAGGGAGGATATAGAGGGAGCCCCCCGCTTTCCGGGAGCCCGACAGCGCCTGGAACAGGAGCTCCTCATGGTTGTACGGCAGCAGGTGGAAGAAGATCGCACGAGCAGGAATTTTCTTAAGAATACCCATTTTTTTCAGTTGCAGTACGAAGAACTCACGAAGACCGTTTTCAGCAATTTTGATCTCGGTGAGTCGTTCATTGGACAGAACGTTTCCTCTATTCCCATTGAGGGGGAGATTGATTACACGGTCATTCTGTATGACGAGCAAGTGCTCTTGGACATGTTGAAAAGCGAGGTCGCCCTTCGTGTTCCGGCAAACAAAATGATCGTCCCCGCGTCACTCGTGAAGGAAAATATCGGTCTGCACGTCATTCCGCCGTGGAACGATGATTTACTATGGGTGAAGCTGACAGTCGACCTCACGTACAGTCATCGGTACATCATCAGCCCCGTCACGCCCAGCGGAGCGAAGTTCGGGAAGTATATTCGGGACAACACGGCAGGGAAGTCGGTCGCAGAAACCTATCGGATCATCAAGAACCTCCCCGAGGTCTCCCGTGTTGAAGTGACGTTATGGCCGCCGTGGGCGATGACTGTGCCGTCCATTGAAGACAGTATCTCGATCACTGAGATGGAGAATTGAAGCTCTTCGCTCTTTCAATTATGTACAAGATACATTGTGCGTGATTAACCAGATAGCCGGATTCTCCTCCCCTCTCTCTGTTTTGCGCATCCTTTCAATAAAAACATACAAATTATCAAAAGATATCCACAGACAAAGATATGCACAGAACTGTGGAAAACCTTTGATCGACCGAATCAATAAATCGTTGTCTGATAGCTGATGATGCACTCCCCTCACCCGTATTTGGCTTACAGATGAGGATTATTATCAACCGTGATTAGCTGAATTGGTTCAAAACGTCACAGAAACTATGCACAAAGCAGGGAATTGAGCAGGGGAGTGCGGTTTGCTATCCCCTTCTCCGGAGAAAAGTTACTTCACATCAAAATGTGCAATCAGGTAATCCTTCAGTGATTCGAAGATTTTCCGGTGTCCGAATGCATTGGGATGGAGCCCGTCTTCCCATAGCCCCTGCATGAATTCGTCATTGATGAATTCAGTGTAGATGTCGAGGCATAGCACGTTGTTCTCACTGCAAATCTTCCGTGCGACATCGAAATAGATCTCCAGATCGTCCCTGCTGAAGTATTTGCTCGTTCCCTGCACCGGATTGGTTCGTTTTTCATCGATCGGATGGCCGATCATGACGAGGACGGGACAGAAGGACATCGCCTGTCCGATCAATTCCAAGAGGTTCTCCGCATACTGACCAATCGGCGTTTCGCATGGCGCTTCTTTCGACCCGGTTCGTCTTGCGTCGTTGCTCGATGCACCGAGGATGATCAAATCCGGCTTCCGCGGCGTGCATTCTGATGTGAGTCGCTTCAGCAGATCGGTGGACGTTTCACTGGAAATGCCGAGGTTGTAGACGCGGTTCTTGCGATGGTTCGATTCGTGCCATGTTTTCAGGCGTCCGATGAATCCCCCACCCTCCGGATCCACCCGTCCGAAGAACGAGCTTGCGCCGATGGCGATGATGGATCGGGGAAGCATCAGACAATTTTCAAGAACTTCCTCTTCCCCACCCTTACAATCCCCTTCTCCGCTTTGGCATTCATCGCGGTGACGGGCTTGTCATCGATCTTGATGCCTCCTTGTTCGATGAGACGGCGGGCGTCGCTCTTGCTGGAGACGATCTTGCTCTCTGCAAGTGCATCAATCAGCAGCATCCCCTTCTTGGCTTTGAATTCCTGAATGTCCTCCGGAATCCCTTTGTTCTTGAACACGTTCTCGAACTCGGCTTCGGCATGCGAGGCGGCCTCCTTGGAGTGGTACATCGTCACGATCTCCCGCGCGAGGCGCATCTTCAGGATTTTCGGATTTTCTTTGCCGTCTTTGAGGGCTTTACCGCACGCTTTCACCTCTTCCATCGGAATGTCTGTGCAGCATTCCATGTACAGCGGAATCAGGTTGTCCGGCATGGAGAGCAGGCGGCCGTACATTTCCTGCGGCGGATCGGTGAGGTAGACGCAGTTGTTGTACGTTTTGCTCATCTTGCGGCCATCGGTACCGTCGATCAGTTTTGTGGTGAGGACGAACTTATCGCGCTTACCGAAGCCCGTTTGGAGCGTTCTTCCCGCAAGCATGTTGAAGAGTTGGTCATTGCCCCCCAGTTCGACATCAACATCCAGCATGACCGAGTCGTAGCCGACCATCAGCGGGTACATGAATTCCGTCAGGCTGATGGGGGCGTCTTCCTTCATACGTTTTGCAAACATATCGCGGTGAAGCATCTGCTGGACCGTAAAGTTTCTTGTAAGTCCGAGGATTTCTTTAAGCGTCAAATTCTCGAGCCATTCATGGTTGTAGCGGATTTCCAATTTCTTCATATCCAGTATCTTCTTTGCCTGATCGATGTACGTTTCGAAGTTCTTCCTCACATCCTCCGCGCTCAGCGGTTGACGCAGCTCGTCGCGACCGGTGGGATCCCCGATCATCGCCGTGAAGCTTCCGATCAGGAGAATCACATGGTGTCCTGCATCCTGGAAAGCTCGCATTTTGCGCAACGGTACGGAATGTCCGAGATGAATCTTCGTTCCGGTCGGATCTATTCCCCAGTACAGCCGCAGCGGCTTCCCGCTTTTCAGCTTATCTTCCGCCACTTTGCGCGGCACGACGTCCTCGACGGCACGAGTCAACAGTTCGGATGCATTCGCCATAGGACTGTAGAGTACGGCATAGTGTGGTTATGAGTAAATCCGACACAACGCTGACGGTGAGCTCGGGCGGCATGCGGCTCGATCAATATTTGGGCGACAGTGCCCATTGCCGGAGCAGATCCGAGGCACTCAGCCTGATCAAAGCGGGCCGCGTGAAGCTCAACGGAACGAAGTGTTTAAAGGCATCCGCGTCCGTGAAAGCCGGCGATCGGCTGGAACTCAGTCTCCCCTCCCCTCCTCCTGTGCAAGATTCAGATGCCAAGCAGGTGGCATTGCCTGTCCTGTACGAGGATGCCACTTGCATGGTGATCGATAAGCCCGCAGGCATCATTGTTCATCCCGGTCACGGCATGAAGCCTGGAGATACGACCATTCTCTCCGCGCTTACGCCGCTCTTCCGTAAGCGTGATCTGCCGTTTCATCCCGCTTCCGTTCTTGTCCATCGTCTTGACAAAGACACCACCGGCTGCCTGCTCATCGCCAAGACGCCGGAAGCGCACATCGCCCTGCAGAAGCAGTTTGCGGGGCGTGAGGTGCGGAAGACCTACCTCGCGCTCGTCGCAGGGCTCCCCTCCCCTGCCGCTGCCGTCATTGATTCACCCATTGGCAGGCACAAGCATCACCGGACCAGAATGTCGGTCATGGATGCGTCGTCCAAACTGCGGGAGGCGAAGACTACATATCGCACTCTTTCTCACGGCAAGAATGCCGCACTGCTGGCATGTGATCTTCATACAGGACGAACGCACCAGCTCCGTGTTCATCTTTCCACAATCGGGCATCCCATTCTCGGCGATGAGACGTACGGGACAGATCGTTCCAAAACAATGGCAGAGGAATCCGGCATCGAGAGGATTTGTCTGCATGCTTGGAAGTTCTCATTTACGTCGCTCAAGCACAAGCGCGTGGAGGTGGAGAGTCCGCTTCCAGGGAATTTCATGAAAGCTCTTGAGCTGTCCGAAATACGATGGACATTGACCTAAAGCCGGTTCGTCGGACTCTTCGGTTTCTTCGGAATCCTCGGTTTCCTCCCTATGGTTTATACGTCAGCGTGTACTCCAGCACATCCAGGATCTCCCCGCCGCTGTTGCGGGCGACGATGCGGTAGACGTTATTCCCCCGTTTCATGGTTGTGAGCGCCGTCGATGCGATGTAGTTCCACGTCGTCTTTCCGGCTTCGTAGAGGGAAAGGGTGTAGCCGTTAATGGAGATGGAGGCTGTGTCACCGGATGTCTTGCCCGCCAGAATCACTTCATTCAGTCCGGTTTCCGCACTCGTACCAGGTGCCGGTTCATGGACGGAAAGCACACCGGGAGTGAGCGGCGCATTCTGCCTGAGGGGAGGCGTAGTCACCGCATCGCCCGTTACTGCCGCTGCTCCGGTTCCGCTCGTCAGGACGATGGTGATGGTTCGAGCCGGACTCTTGTTTCCGTCCGCATCAAGCGCATAGATCGAGAATGCATTCGATCCTTCCCGCAGGTTTCCGAGCGAAGTACTCGCGAGGTAGCTCCACGTCCTGCTGCCCGGCTTGAAGAGCTGTAGTCGGTAATCATTCACCATGACGCCATCTGTCCCCGCAGGGGCTTCTCCGGAAATGTCGATCTCAGCCTGATTCGTCGTCAGCGTGTCACCCGAGCCGACCGGCGACTTGATGCGTACCGGTTCCACGGCGATGACTGCTTCTTCCACTTGAATCGTGCGTTCAATTCTCTGGATCGGAAGGCCTTGGGCATTCTGCGCTTCGACTTTGATGAGACTCGTCGGACCGTTTCCGAGGCTGACCGAGACCGAGAATGTGTGGTCCTGAGCGGGAGCGACTTCCTCACCGTTCACCAGCAGAAGCGCGACGCGTTCGCTGATCCGTCCCGCTACGGTGACGGTCTTTTTCTGCGTCTTCAGGTTATCTGCCGGAGAAGTCAACGTGAGATCGGCATCGCCATTACCTGCATTCACCACCGCATCGGAAGCTCCCGTTCCTGCTGCGGCTGCGATGTCCTGCGTTTTCGTAAAACTGGAAATGATGAACGGGTCACGGACCGTCTGGGATGTGAGCGGGTCCCGGAAATCGTACGGATCCCCGCCATTTCCGATGGCCGTCATTGACTGATCCGTCAGCGAGAATGTCTGACCTTCGCCGATGAAAATCACCCGATCGTCTCCTCCCTCGAACGTGAGGGTGACGCCGACCCCGAGGCCGTCCGCGGACAGGACGGAGACGGATGACTCACTGATCGCCGCCTGCGTATCCGTCGGGAGATCGACTTCGGCATTGGTTGTCCGGATCGTTCTCTTGATGGCTCCCGAATACGTTGCCGCATCCGGAGACGATATCCATACTCTTCCGGATTTCAGCGTGAACGTCGTTTCGGATGTTCCTCCGGACACCTGCTCGCTTTGTTCCAGCAGCACCTCCGATCCTTCATCGAGCCGGACGAGTGAACCGTCGAAGAACGTGAGCATGGCATCGCCGCCTTTCTTGGTCATCACTCCGTCCTGCGGGTAGAGCTTCACGTTCGGAACCGCCGCCTGCCAGCCTTGTCCTTGCAGCGAAAACTGTACGTTCGCTCCCTCTTTCAGGGACAACAGCACCGATGCGTTCCTACCCACCGCACTCATAAAGAAGGGAAACATCTTTCCTCCCAGATACCATATGATGACCGCCAAGACGCCTATGCTCACGATTCTCAGGAGCAGCGCAGGTCTTCGTTGTCCGTGTTCGTTCACAAGGTACGGCCTGCGATGGCGCCGGATCAACATGGCATCCCATGATATGCGTCTTCTGCTGCAGTATGCAAGGCGTACGCCTCGGAGATCTTGAACGCTTCTCAGACAGCCGTCACTCGCGCGACTTCAGCCATCGTTGTCACATGCTCCTCCGCCAGAATCCTTCCCCATTCCGCCATGGTTTTGTACCCTTCCTTTTTCGCCGTTTCCAGTATTTCCGATGCGGTTGCCTGGTTCAAAATAAGATTCTTGACGGCATCAGTCGCGATCAGGAGTTCGGAGAGGGCACACTGTCCGGTATAGAAGCCTTTGTCGTTTTCGTCGTGATTTTCGCTTTCGGCTCTCAGTGCAGGATTGACCGTCCGAACGAGTCGTTGCGCCAGTACGGCACGCAGCGCCGGTGCAAACGTGTACGTGCTGACTCCCATGGACAGCAGGCGCGGAATGGCTTCGATCGCGGAATTCGTATGCAGCGTGGCGAACACAAGGTGGCCGGTGAGCGAAGCGTCGATGGCTGTCTGGGCGGTTTCCTGATCGCGAACCTCTCCCACGAGGATGATGTCCGGATCGTGACGCAGGATGGAGCGTAAGCCCGAGGCGAAGGTGTATCCGGAGTCCGCTTCAATCTGGCTCTGGATGATGTCCTTCAGCTCATATTCGATGGGATCTTCCAGTGTGATGATGTTCCTGTCCTTCCCCGACAATGTCGAAAGGAGTGCGTAGAGCGTCGTGGTTTTGCCGGATCCCGTCGGACCTGTCACGAGAATCAATCCGTTCGGAAGTTCGGATACTTCCTGCAGTTTTTCTTTCGTATTTCCGGGGAAGCCGAGTTTTTCCAGCGGGACGATGCCCCGCTCGGGATCGAGAAGTCTCAGTGTGTACACCTCGCCGTATTTCGTCGGCAGGCTGGCGACACGGACGTTCACCATTCTTCCGGAGGTCTGGAAAGAGTACTGGCCGTCCTGCGGGACGTTCTCGACGTTCATTTTCAGCTTTGACTTGAACTTGATGCGACGCTTGAGCGTGTCGAATGTCTCGTACGAGACATCGAGGATTTTGCTGAGGAGCCCCAGCTCGCGCCACTCGATTTTGACGGATGTTTTCTGCGGGTTGATGTGGATGTCCGAGATATGATTGCGCACGGCTTCCTGCTCCAGCGTGGAGAGCAGTTCTTCGCCTTGGAGTTGGGCCAGTCTTGCAGGGTCGATCGAAGCCATCGGTTTAGTATAGCATACTTCGCTGTCTGATGCCATTTGGAGAAGGCAATCAGGGCAGTAAAGGCAATAACGGCAATAAGGTACTTTTCTGCCCTTATTGCCTTTCTCAGTCCCGATCCGCCGCCTCCGGTCTCTCCCCCCATTTCAGTTTGCTCCGCAGGGTCGAGAAGAAGTTCTCTTCTTTCTTTCGCAGGAATTTGACCGTTTCGTTCGTTGCTTCCGCACGAACCACGTCATCGCGTTGCAGCGTGACGTACTGCTGACCGTCCAGTGTCAGGCTGATCTGGATGTCGCGGAACTTGTTGGGCTTCGTGACGATCGTTATTTCTATGGTGTGGTCTTTCGGAAGGACGATCGGCTTCTGACTGAAGCTGTGAGGATTGATGGGTGTCAGGATCGTCGCTTGCAGTTGCGGATGAACGATGGGGCCACCCGCGGCGAGAGAGTAAGCGGTAGAACCGGTCGGCGTCGAGAGGATGACTCCATCCGCATGAAAGGTTGCCAGCGGATCCCCGTTCACCGTTGTTCTCAGGTCGATGAGACGCGAGATGGCTCCCTGTGAAATTACTGCTTCATTGAGCACGGATCCGGACCAGAGGATTTCCTTTTTTCTGCGCGCAGTCACTTTGAGCATCGTTCTCTCCTCGATATCTCCTTTCCCCTGCAGGAGGGCAGGAATCATTTTCTTTGTTTCATGGAGCGACAGTTCCGCGAGGAAGCCCATCGTCCCCGTATTGACCGAGAGAATGGGAACATCCGAACTGTCCGTGAGACACATCTCGCGGACGGCTCTCAGTATGGTTCCGTCTCCCCCGATGACAATGAGGGCGTCCAATGCATCATGACGGGTGAACATCGGTCTGGTTTTCTGCTGTGATCGGCATCTTTTCGCATCCAGAAGAACGGTGGCGCCTGCATTTTCCGCTATTGCGGCGATGCTCATCACGACAGTGTCCGTGTCGGACATATCGGAACGCGCCGTGATGCCGACAGTTCGGTAACGAAGTTCCATGTCATTATGCTAGCAGAAGAACGTATTGCACGGTGAAAAGCCGTCGATCGGCTCTCGCTGTCTTTTCTTGTCTTTTTGACAGCCGTTTCTGCTACCATACATCCGATGTTTGAAAAATTTTTCCGTGTGCTGAAGGCGATGGAGTTGGAAGAAAAAGTGCTCCATGTCGGCGTCGTGCTCTGCCTGACGGGTCTCTTCTTTCCCTGGCTGAACGACAGTACGCAGCAATGGAACGGTTTCGGTTACCATACCGGGTATATCGGTCATGTGAGCTTTTTTTTCCTGATCGTTATTTTCTCGATCACCGCTTCTCCGCTGTTTGGCGGTCCGATCATCGTGAGACGTCAGAACAGGCACATCGTCCGACTGTTGTTATCTTGTGGGACTCTTCTTCTCCTGCTGAGCGCGTTTACGGTGCTCTTCCGGGTTTCCAACGAGCTGCATGGCATTGAAATCCGTTTCGGAATGCATCTTGCGCTGATCGGAAGTGCACTGTCGTCACTGTATGCATTCCTGAAGTATCAGGAGGAAAAGCGCATGCAGGCTCAGGCGCTCTTCCATCATCCTGATCAACCGGTTATGAAACCGAAGCCGAAGACGGATACGTTTCCCGATGATCGTCCCCCGCCTCCGCCTCCGCCTCCCCCCCCGCCTCCAGAAGAGCACGCCCTTTTCACCACACGATCATGAGCCAGATGCCTCTGTCGACCGCAGGCAAATACAAGGATGATGATTTGGTGTACGTCGACCCCGAAACCCGCACCGTCGTCGGCATTGTCGAGTGGGGGAAGAACGGTCGTCCGCTGTCCAAAGCGATTCCTCCGGCCCCCGTCACTGCCGACGTCAAGGGTAAGAAGCGTTCATTTCACAGGAAGTATTACCCGTGGGGTACGTATCGCAGTATGCGGAAGATCTACAAGCTTGAGGGCAAAATGAAGGAAGCGGAGCCGAACAAGCAGTTGGAAGAGGTACTGCCGAAAGCGTTGAATCAGGCGTTCTGGAGCTGGGAGGAGCAGAAGAAGGCGATCGTTGTGGTAGAAAATAAGAAGGAGTAATACTGGTTTTTCTTCCGACTCTATGCGTTTCAGAATATTCAAAATGAAACGATGGCATTTTTTAGCCTTAATATTGGAATTCTTTATTTTCCTTGCAGTATTTCCAAGTGGTCGATCATTCATTCCGCTTCTGGTCTCACTGCCCTACATGCTTTGTTACATGTTCCTTGACCCCCTGATGGGATCGGAATTGCGAGTATCAATCGGGACTCTCCTTCTCATCTATGGAGTTGTCTCACTGTTGTTCATTCCTAGAGGATGGAGGTTGGCTCATTCTGGCATAGTAATCTTGATCTTCCTGTCTCTCTTTGTATTGATTCGGAAGGAAAGCGACATCCTGCTCGATATGATCCAATTCCCTAAAACAATCACGGTCAATGCAATCATCCGTCGGACAGATAGTCAGTACAAGTTCCCCTACAGAATCAAGGTGGATGCATCTGTTGATGCACCGATGGAAGCAGCGAAACAGATTGTTGAGAAAGCTCTCACAGATGCAGGCGCGACACTCCTGGGGTTTGGAACGTTTTTAAGTACAAACGATGATAACCCCAAAGATAACTACGCATCATTCCTGTTTGGAAACGACAAATTCAAAAGGGTTGAAGTGATTTTCAGCAGGCTCGACCAATCCAAAACAAGGGTGGTGATCAGGGCAAACAAGTCATTTTTGGTCTAATGGAAGTTTTTCTGGGCTAGAAGAGTGTCTTTTTCTCTTATTACAGGGAAGATGCACGTGTTTCTTTCCCAATGCATCATGAAAAATATGTTCTCATTGCAATTCGCGATCTATGAAGAA
>JAQTSK010000070.1 GCA_028711345.1 Candidatus Peribacteraceae bacterium | reverse complement strand
CTTGTAACCGGTGAGCGTCGGATCCGTCTCAGCGACGTCGACGGGCAGTGCGGCTATGTAATCCGCAACCAGCACGTCGAGATTCACACAAGTTTCCCCCGTCTCCACCCCCGGTTTGCAGATCTGCTTGGCGGTCAGGAGAGAGGTCGGTATGTCCGGCGGCAGGTCACCCGTTGAGATGACGTACTGGAAGAGAGCGTTCGTCATTTCGCGCGCCATCACCTTTCTGCGTGTGTTCTCCGCGTCACAGAGCTGCTTCTTCGGATTGATCGCGACGACGACGATAGCCGCCAGCACGCCGATGATGCCGATGACGATCAGCAGCTCGATGAGGGTGAAGCCTCGATGAAGATTGTACTTCCGGAACGTCATGGTCACAGCGTAACACTTCCGAAGGGCGGAAGGGAACACTGTGGAATCAGGGGACTCGCACCGATACCCCTCTCATTCGCAAACGAAGAAGCCAAAGAACTTCTCTGCAACTTATACGAGATTAACTTGAATGTTACCGTAGCTGCGGTTTTCGAACCGCAGCTACGGAGATAAAAGATTCGAATCAGGTTCATTCCGAATTACCGGACTATTGCACGAGACGACGAGCAGCCTGAGCTGCAGGGTCAACGAGCTGTCATCTCACTTCCTTTGCTTCCCCCTGCGACAAATCCACGATTCTCGACGGCTTATTCTTCGGCAAATCTCCCGAATCAATGATCAGATCCGGCTGCGCCGACTGACCGTGGAACTGCGCAATGATTTCACGGGAACTGTAGGTATTGGGGAGTCCGTGAATGTTCGCTGAGGTTGTTGAGATCGGTTTGCCGAAGCGCTGCACTAGCTCCTGCGCGAGCGGGTGGGAGGAGATTCGAATGCCGATGGTAGTAGGTAGATCGGTTGTTGGTTTCTGGTTTCTGGTTTCTGGTTTGATAAAGATTATTGGAGCATCGGAGCGCTGTCGCAGAATCAGCGTCAAGGGACCCGGCAAAAATTCCTTCGCCAGTTTCTCAGCCTCGTTATTCCACTCAACGTATTTCTTCGCTTCCTCCACTGAAGAAAATAATGCGCTGACGGGCTGATCCGCGGAGCGCTTCTTGATACGGAACAGTTTTCTCACCGCCGCGGGATTCGTCAGATCGCAGGCGAGGCCGTAGCAGGTTTCGGTGGCGTGGGCGATGACACCTCCCCCCCGAAGGGCAATGAGTACTTCTTGGATGGCGGCAGATGAAACTGACAGGATTTTCACTCCCCGAGTATGCAGTATGAAGTATGCAGTATGAAGGGGTGTTAGATACTCAATACTGTATACCGAATACTACATACTAAACTTTTTCACCGCCTCCTCCACCCGCTTCTCCAGAATAGGCGACATGGTGATGGTCAGCGGGACGGAAATCATCCGCTCGCCTATTTTCAATTGAACTTTCTCCGAGCCGGGGAACGTCTCGAAGATCCGGCGGATCTCGATCATCAATTCCTTCGGCGCTCGTGCTGGCAGAGAGATCGTATGGATGGAAATCGAATGTGGAATTATTGATGCATTTTCTGATCGCTGTTCGCTGTTCGCTGTTCGCTGTTCGCTTCCCTGATCGTTCACTGTTTCATCCAACCTCAATTTCTCCAGTGGCTCCCTCACGTTCATTCCGTCGAAAATCCACTTCGCCAGAGGACCGTGGATCTCGGGTGCCCGGGTCTCCTCCGGCTTCTCGATGTGCTCATGAACGATCTCCCCTTCCTCCGTCACTTGTTCCACGACGTCTTCCGCTTCCTTCCGCCTGGCGGTGCCGCGCCAGTTTTTGGACTCCTCCTCGTTGAACATTCCCGCCTCCTTCGCCTTCGTGATCATCGTGTCGATCGACGCGCGTTTCATGGCCTCCACTTTGAGCTGCGGGAGTCCCATGCGCATGTCCAGCGATCCACCCATGACCAGCACGGAATCCGGCTTGTCGATGATGTCTTTGAACTGGGCGTAGACTCGCGGGAAAAGCATCACTTCCATGCGGCCCGTCGGGTCCTCGATGGTGAGTGCCGCCATCGTTTCGCCCTTCTTGGTGTGGATGATCTTCGTCGCCTCGACAATGCCCGCGACGGTGATCTTCTTGCCGACGTCGTCATCGCAGAGCCCTTCGATCAGTCGGGCTTTCTTGCCCATGTACTTCTTGAGGCCTGCCAGAGGATGACTGGAAACGTAGAGTCCCAGCGTTTCCTTCTCCCAGCGGAGTTTCTGACCGTTGCTCGCGGGCTCCATCGGATCGAAGGAGAGCTTCATCGACGCGTGTTCTGATCCGAGTGATGAGAACATATCGGTCTGGGATGCCCCGACGTCGCCGGTCGTCTTGGCCAGTTCGGCAATCCGGTCGAATTGGGCGACGAAGACGCCGCGCTCTCCCAGTGAATCGAATGCGCCCGCTTTTGCGAGAGATTCCAGCAGCTTCTTGTTGAGGATCTTGGCAGGAACGCGGGTGGCGAAATCTTCGATGCTCGCAAACTTTCCCGCCTTCTCCCGTATCTCGATCATTTGGCGGATGGAGCTCTCCCCCACACCTTTGATGCCGAGGAGACCGAAGCGGATGGTGCTCTCGGGGAGTGCCGTGAAGTGTGCGAGCGATTCATTGATATCCGGCGGGAGCACTTTGATCCCCATCGCGCGCGTCTCTTCGATTTCGATGGAGATGCGATCGGTGTCGCCGCCTTCACTGGAAAGCAGTGCCGCCATGAATTCCGTGGGATAGTGCGCCTTCAGGTAGGCGGTTTCATAGGCGATGCGCGCGTAGCAGGCTGCATGGGATTTGTTGAACCCGTAACCCGCGAACGGCTCGATGGTTGCGAATAGTTTTGCGGCTTCCTGCTTCGAATGCCCCTTGGCAACCGCTCCGGAAAGAAACAGCGTCTTTTGCTCCTCCAGAAGTTTGGGTATTTTTTTCGCGACGGCTTTGATCAGAACGTACCCCTGCCCCAGTGACATACCTGCGAAGCTTTGGGCGATTTGCTGGATTTGTTCCTGATACACCGCAACGCCATACGTTTCTTTCAGATGTTGCTCAAGGATCGGATGGGGATATTCGATTTTTTCCGGATGCTCCTTGTTGCTGATGTACAAGGGAATATTTTCCATGGGACCCGGACGATAGAGAGCGACCATGGCAATCAAGTCCTCAAAACGCGTCGGCTTCAATTTCTTGAGATACCGTTTCATGCCCGGCGATTCAAATTGGAATACTCCGGTTGTATCTCCCCGGGACAATACTTCAAACGTCGGTCTGTCATCGGTTGGAACCGTACTCATATTGATTTTGACATTGTGCGTCCGCTCGATGATCAGGAGTGCCGTCTGAATGATGGTGAGGTTTTTGAGCCCGAGGAAATCCATCTTCACCAGCCCCAGCGCCGCAAGCGGCTTGGCGTCGTACTGCGTGATGATGATGTCCTCGTTCTTCGGCGCGCGTTGCAAAGCCGTGTACGCAACCGCGGGCTCGGGAGTGATCACCACACCGCAGGCATGCACCGAAACGTGGCGTGATTTCCCTTCCAGCTTCAGCGCCACTTCCACGATTTTTTTGTAGGTCTCGTTTCCTTGCAACGCATCCCTCAGCTCATCGGTTTCCAGTGCGTCCTTGAGAAGCGTCCCCGGTCGATCGGGAATCGCTTTCGCCAGCGCATTCATCTCCGCGAAGGAGACGCCGTAGGCACGTCCCACGTCCTTGACTGCAGCACGGGCGGCGAGCGTTCCGAACGTGCAGATCTGGATGACGCGGTCGGAGCCGTACTTGCCGCGGACGTAGTCGAGGATCTCATCGCGGCGCGTGTCGGCGAAGTCCACGTCGATATCGGGAAGCTCTTTCCGTTCCGGATTCAAAAATCGCTCGAAGAGGAGGCCGTGTGCCAGCGGATCCAGTGTCGTGATATCCATCACGTAACTCACGATGGAGCCGGCGGCCGAACCGCGCCCGGGTCCGACGGTGATCCCCCGCCGCTTCGCTTCGGCAATGAAATCCGCGACGATCAGGAAGTAGCCGGAAAAACCCATCTTTTCTATAACGCCAAGTTCATAATCAAGCCTCGTGCGGATAACCGTAGCGCTTTGGGCTTTGGGCTTTGGGCTTTGAGTGGCAGGGCTCATCGCCAACCGCTCATCGCTCATCGCTTGCCCATATTTTTTCTTCATCCCCTCCTCGCATTTCTCCTTCAGCATCGCCGCCTCCGTCTGTCCTTTTTCCACGGGAAAATTCGGAATTTTATAGGTCCCGAAAGGAATCTTTACTGAGCATCTGTCTGCAATGACACGGGTATTTTCCAGCGCTTCGGGAACATGACAGAACGCCTTTTCCATTTCCTCGAACGGTCGCATCGAAAAATCGCTGTCGCGCATGGTGAAGCGGCCCGTGTCGCCGACCTGCGAATTCTTCTGGATGCAGAGGAGGACGTCGTGCGCCTCCGCATCCTCGCGGCGGCAGTAGTGGCTGTTACACGTTGCGACGATCGACACACCCAGCTCCTTCCCGAATTTGATCAGCTGCTGATTGACCTCGGCTTGCCCCGGTACGTTCGGCAGATCCATCAATTCAAAGTACAGATTGTCTTTCCCGAAGTAGGATTGGTACTGCTGCACCAACAGAGCGAGACGTTCCGCGTCTTCATTGAGCGCCGCCTGCGGGATGGCGCCGCTGATGGGACCCGAGAGCGCGATCAACCCTTTGCCGAATTCCTGCAGCAGCGCGGCATCCACGCGGGGCTTGTAGTACATGCCTTCCAGCGCCGCCTTGGTCGCCAGCTTCAGGAGATTTTTGTAGCCTTCGTCCGTCTCCGCGAGCAGCGTGAGCGGATATCGACGCGTGTCCTGTGCGCTGTCTTTATCAAGCCGCGT
Organism: Candidatus Peribacteraceae bacterium; assembly: GCA_028711345.1. GTDB lineage: Bacteria > Patescibacteriota > Gracilibacteria > Peribacterales > Peribacteraceae > CAINWJ01. Next base: position 2,815 of record JAQTSK010000070.1, on the reverse strand, counting down.
GCGCGCCGCAACGTACGTTTCCAATCCCAAAAGCGGCTTCAGCCCGAGACTCGTGCATCCTTTGTAAAATTCGATCAAACCGTACGTGTAGCCCTTGTCCGCCAATCCCACGGCATTGTGACCCAGCTCCTTCGCCCGCTCCGCGATCTCCTCCGGCGAGGGAAGACCCTCGAGAAGGGAGTAGGTGGAGTGGCAGTGGAGGTGGACGAAATCGGAGGCTTGCATGAATGATCGGAGTGTAGACCCACAGACAAATTCCTCAGTCTTGACTTTTTTGTAAATATGAGTATGGTGTCGCTGATTTCCCCACTTGACCCTATGAGTAAATTATCCCCCCTCGAGAATCGTCCGTTGGAACTACAGAGAGCAAGAAGAATCGCACGAAGCCTTCCAGGTGGAGTCCAAGACCGAACCGACTATCTCACTGAGGGTGGACGCACAACACTGACTAGTTCACTATCGGCGAATCCAAGTGCGACTGCTGCCCCTGGCAAAATTCGCCAGACGGAAGCGGACTTTGTTGCTAGTAATCCTCCGCAGCCAGAAAATTATAGGGAGTAGTGTCGTTCCTATCGGATGCACTTTGGTGCCTGCTCAAGCTTGTCGAGTTTATTGAGAAAAAACCGAAACCCTCCGCTTCCATATTTCAGCTCGTGTGCGCCGCGGGTGACTTTGGAGATGCTGACGTTGCATTTCTTCGCCACTTCCCGTTGCGTTAAGCCCGAAGCCAGTGCCTTTATCAGTTGCCATCGCTCGGCGATGTCATCGCGTTCCTGCGGTGTCAGAATGTCTTTGAGGAGCATTTCGGCTTCCTCTTTTGATTCAATGGAAGCGAAGAGGTCGATGAGGTCCTTCTGATGATTTCGATTGGTTGGCATGGGAATGAGAGAAATATTTTGGCAGGTTTAAGCTGTAATTTTTTACCCGCAGCTGCGGCATCGTGCCGCAGGTCGTGGCAGCAATTGACGGTTACCCGGGGCACGATGCCCCGGCTGCGGAGACAAAAGAGCTTGCTTAAGCTCTCTGCAAAGGGCACCAATGCGCTTCAGATCGGGAATTTCCTTCACCAGCCTACTCGCAACGATGACACCGTCGGCACCGGCACCGGCTGCCGCTCTAACATGGGTCGGCGTATTGATGCCGAAACCAACGAAGAAGGGTAACGAACAATACTTCCTCGCACGTCGGATGGTTTTCCTGATTCTTTCTTCAGATATCGCATCCTCAACGCCGGTGATCCCTGTATACGAGACGACGTAGAGATATCCTTCGGCAATTTTACTTATTGCCTTGAGCCGATCATCCGTCGTCCGTTCACTCACCATGAACACCGGAGCGATGCCGTGCCTTTTCGCTGCCCCTGCGATTTCATCAACATGCTCCAGCGGGAGATCTGCGACGAGGACGGAAGTGACTCCGGATTTTTTGCAATCGTTGTAGAAGCGATCGATGCCGCGCACGAAGATCAGGTTGAAGTAGACGAGCAGGCCGATCGGAATGTCCGACGATGTCCGGATGGTCCTAATGATCTTGAAACAATCATCGACGGTCGTTCCGGCTTTGAGCGCCCGCACATCCGCAGCCTGAATGACGGGGCCGTCGGCGGTGGGGTCCGAGAACGGGAGCCCCAGCTCCAGCGCATCCGCGCCGCTTTCGATCAGCGTTTGCACGACCTTGAGCGATTTCCTTGGATCCGGATCACCGAGGACGGTGAAGGGGATGAAGAGGGGGCGATGGAGCCGGGAATGGAGAGAGAGGTAGGGGTTCATGGATAGGAGAGGAAACCGAAGAAACCGAAGAAACCGAGGAGTCCGAAGAGTCCGAGGAACTGTACGTTAATCATGCATCTGACCGACGGTAACGATCCGATACCATGTTCGTCTTCGTCGGTTTCATCGGACTCCTCGGTTTCCTCTCGTACCCAGCCACATGTTCCAAATCCTTATCCCCTCTCCCCGACAGATTGATCAGCAGAATGTCATCCTTCTCCATTCCCTTCGCAAGCATGTCGGCTGCGGCAATGGCGTGGGCGGATTCCAGCGCGGGGATGATTCCTTCTTCTTTGCTCAAATATTCGAATGCGGCGACCGCCTCGTCGTCGGTGACCGTCCGGTACTCCACGCGTTTTGAATCCTTGAGGAAGCTGTGCTCGGGACCGACGCCGGGGTAATCCAATCCTGCGGAGACCGAATGTGCTTCTTTGATTTGGCCGTCGGAATTCTGCAGACAGTAGCTCTTGGCGCCGTGCAGACATCCGACCGTACCGGCACAGAGCGCGGCACCATGGAGACCGGTTTTGATGCCTTTGCCGCCCGGTTCGATGCCGACGAGACGTACATTTTTGTCGGGAATGAACGCCTTGAAGATGCCGATGGCATTGCTCCCGCCGCCGACGCAGGCGCAAACCGTATGCGGCAATTTTCCATACTGCTTCAGGCATTGTGCACGGGCTTCGTCTCCAATAATCCGCTGGAAGTCGGCGACCATCGTCGGGTACGGATGCGGGCCTGCGACCGTGCCGAAGACGTAGTACGTGTGTTCGCAGCGTGAGACCCAGTAGCGCATGGCTTCGTTGATGGCGTCTTTGAGCGACTGGGATCCCGCTTCCACCGGAATCACTTCCGCGCCGAAGAGCCGCATGCGCTGGACGTTGGGTTGCTGACGCTCGACGTCTTTGGACCCCATGAAGATCTTCGTCGGCATCTTGAAGAGCGCGCCGATCATGGCGACGGCCGTGCCGTGCTGTCCTGCCCCCGTCTCGGCGATCAGTTCGGTTTTGCCCATCCGCTGCGCCAGCAATCCCTGTCCCAGCACG
>JAQTSK010000069.1 GCA_028711345.1 Candidatus Peribacteraceae bacterium | reverse complement strand
TCTCCAGTCGCCACTTCAGTGACAGGGAAAACCGTCGAAGACGGAACGCTCATATCCATATGATCCGCGCCACTTTCCGGCCGGTCATGCAGCTGTAAAACACCAGAAGGGGCATCTCTGAAATGCGGAACAAATGCTCTTTGGATGTTCCACTCGGCTCCGCGCGACTCACGCACATTGATCCAACCGACCGGATTCCCTTCCTCATCACCGATCTGCATGATTCGGCCGCGCAGATTCTCCGGTGCTTCGAGGATGGTATAGACCGCAGGAACATTCCTGATCGTCCCCTTCACCGGAACCATATCACCGGCATCCATCACATCCGCATATACGTTGAAAGGAGAGGCGAAGAACATCTGCCTGCGTAGTCCCGGTGCTTCCGGCACGGTCTCGTACGGAGGTTTCATTTCCGGTGCCCGCACCGAAGCAACACTGCGCTGGGACGGCACATCAGGCTTGCTTCGGGATTGTGTCTCTCCGCCATTCTCGGGTGATCCAGGTCTTACCATACTTGCTTTGGGAATTTGTGTGAGAATCCGATGTCATTTTTAAATGCATCACCCGGCCTTCGTAATCCCGATCCTGTCCTCGATCTCCTGATCGACAAACGCTTTCTTCCTGCCGTACTTCATGCGGCTGTACTCCTTGATGAGCGCGCCGAGCTTCTCATTGCGGTCGGACTCGTCGTAGATCGTGGCCATGGAGAACGGTCGTGAGGTGGTGTTGTTGATATTCAATTTGACGTAGCAGTTGAAGTTCGGGATGCCGATGACGTCCTGCTCGGACAGGACGGGAGCAAATTCCTTAGCCATGTATTCCGCATCCTCGGCGCCGATCTTGAAGCTCATGATGGTACCGACGTTCCCGAAGACGGCGTCGCGCATTTTGGTTGACGCCTGATCGTACGCGGCGGTCTTGCCGACCAGCTGTCCGATGTACTGGTGCGCCATGATGAGGCCCAGTTCGTACTTGCGCGCTTCGGAGAGAATCGTGGCGAACGCGTCGGTGATGAAGTTCTGGAATTCGTCGACGTAGAGGTAGAACCGTCGGCGGTCGCGCTGCGGCACGTCGGCTCTGCTCAAGGCCGCCATGTTTACCTTGTTGACGAAAATCAAACCGAGGAGCTGCGCGTTGACATCCCCGATCTTTCCCTTGCTCAGGTTCACGAGGAGCACTTTGCCGGTGTCCATAATCTCGCGGACATTGAACGCGCTCTTGGGCTGTCCGATGATGTTGCGGATGGTTGTATTCGTGATGAACGGACCGAACTTGGCTGAGAAGTACGGGATCATTTCTTCCTTCTCACGTGCGCCTGTTTTGGCCATTTCATTCTCCCAGAAGCTGCGCACGACGGAGTTCCTGCACTTACTGACTTTGTATCGCTGGAACTCGTCATCCACGAAGAGTCGCGGCACGTCGATGAGCGTCGCGCCTTCCTCCTCGTCGTCCATAAGAGTTAAGCAGCCGTTACGGAAGTAATGCTGGATGCGCGGACCGAAGATCTCGTTGCCGAAGAGCTTGATGAAGATCTCCATGGCGTCGAGTGATGCGCGATCCTTCTCCTCCGGCGTCTTGGCCTCCAGCAGGTTGAGTCCCATGGGACGTTCACCGTCGGCGGGATCGAAGAGGACGATGTCCTTCGCCCGTTCCTTGGGCGTATGCGCCAACACGTCTTCGATCAGGTCACCGTGCGGATCGACCACACAGATACCCTCGTTGCGTGCAACGTCCTGCCGAGACATCCAGTTTAGGAGCGCGGATTTACCCGAACCGGATTTACCGATGATGTACTGGTGTCTGGTGCGGTCTTTGTCGAGGAAATGGACCTTCGTATCCACGCCACGGTGACGGTTGATGCCAAGGACAATGCCTTCGGTCGGCGCCTGCGGCGGCGGTGCCAACACCTTGTAGAGGATCCATTGGATGTTGGCGGCGGTGTTGTACCGGCTGTCGGGGAAATGGAAAATGGAGGAGAGCTCCTTCTCCACCAGCAGGTTCCTCCGATGCAGGAATCCGTTGATCCGACGCTTCCAGAGCGGATACATCAAGTACTGGTTGAATGCCATCGGCAGAAAGTCGAGGAAAATGCGACGGTTCTTCAGGTGATTGCCATAGAGATCTTTGAAGACATTGAAGGAGACCTGCAGGTTGCTCGTGATGTCATCCGCCCGCTGCCACGTTTTCGCGGCGCCGAAAATGCGAATGGAGGTGTGGTAGCCGCTCATGCCGGCCTTCTCACCCATGCGCTTGTAGAGCTCCTCCTCCGGCTGAATCATACGGATGAAGGAATCGCCGGTAGACGCACCGGGTGCCATACTCTTGCCGTCGGTCGATCCCATCATGCCGAGAAACATCCCGAGAAACTTGAGTCCGGGAATTTTGTCGAACATCGACGGCTTCTTGCCTTTGAACGATTGTGACGCGTGCGCCTTTGTCTTTCTGGCCCACTTCTCGGAAAAGACCGGCGTCGTGATCAACTGGACGCATGCACGTTCATCGGGCTGCAATTTACTGAGCGAGTTCGTGATGTCATTGAGCGGATCATCTTGCATGTGATCGTAAAACCTGAGGGGAAACCAGAACTTCTTGTTCGTGCGCATGTTGTAACACGACAGTTTGTACCCTGTCGGCCAGATGTCCGGCGTCGGACGCGGACTGACCTCCGCATTGGGATAGAACGACGTGATCTGCTTCTCGATGATGGATTCCACGTACCGCGGACACAGCACGTAGAAGGAAATCTGTCCGTCCTCCGCGTAGAGCTCGAATGAAACGGTCATGAAGCGGAACAGCCAGAAATGGAGCTGCTGCCAGAACGACAGTTCCTTGAGTTCGTTGATCGCACGGAACAGCTGCTCCATGACGGCGATCTTCTCTTTGAAATCCTTCTCGGTCCGCTTCTCCTGATCGATCTTACTGTCGCTTCTGGGGAGCATGACGCGGACAGACATCAAATTCTTGCTCTGCCAGAAGGCGTACAGATACCGCATACAAAAAACGGAATACTTCATGACCGTATACAGCAGGAAAATGAAGAGCGCATTCTCGACGGGGTGAGCGATGTACCAATCCCACAAATATCCCCAGATGTGCAGCTGGAAAATGGAAGACCCGAGCCAGATAAGCCCGAGGAGAATCGGCCAGAAGAGGAGACGTATGAGTATGAGCACTGAAACTATTGTGACAGTATCGCATGATTATAGCAGAAAAAAGGCTTGATAGACAGCAGGAACAGGGCAAAAAGGCAAGAGGGAAACATGGCAAAAAGTACTTCCTTCCATCTTGCCCTTTCGCCATCTTTCCTTCACTCGCCGCACTCCACCACCTCCGTCGTCATCTGCCTTGGCAGTCCATCCTTGGGTCCCACGAAAAATGTATACGTACCGGTCTCCGACGGTTTGAATGTGTAGATTTCCCCTTTGGTAAGCCACGTCTGTACGCCCATGCTCAACCCGTCCGGATAGACGACGTCGCGAATAACAAATGATTGATCCGTGCCCGCCGAGAGAACGACCGACGCACCGAGCGGAAGATAGCGCGGGACGCCCTGCACAAGTGTCAGATCTTTACGCACCAGACGCTGAGAGCGACGATCCTGACAGTGACCGATCATCGACCGGTCGCCGAGCCGCTCGAAGCGCGCGTTGATCTTGCCTTTTGCCCTGTCTGCAATCGTCGTGAATGATCCAAGGCTCAGATCCATATCACGCCCCTGCACGTACGGACCGCGGTCGTTGATGCGGACAACGACACTCTTGCCGTTCTCGCTGTTCGTCACCCTGACGAGCGTGTTCACGGGAAACGTCCGATGAGCGGCCGTCATCGCATTCATATCGAACGTTTCACCGAACGCCGTCCCCTTCCCGTGGAACTTCTCGGAGTAGAGACTGACTTCGTGCTGCTCCTGCCTGAGCTCTTCGTCCACCTGACGCATCAGATCCAGAAGATCATCGCGTGTCATGGAAAGACCCTCACGGTCGTAGCTGATGCCATAGTGATCGGCGAGTGCCGGGATTTGTTCCTCTTCTGGCAACTTCGAAAGTTCACGATCACCATCGGCAAGTATGGGCTCCACGCTGCGCGTACGGAACATCCACCGCAACGCATCCGCGGGCTTAAGCGGTTCTGAAGGCGAAAAGTACGTGACGGAATCGTCCAGAATCCCGCGAGCTTTCGCATACGTTATTTCGGCAAATCCCGGTTCGCCCGACACAACATCCGCATACGGCTTCTCGCGGGTCGTTTCCGCAGGGCGGGCGATGCTCCGCCAGATCAGGAGGAAGCCGTCGCGGCGGGTGATGGAGGCGGCCGGATCCGGAGCGGCAACAACCTGTCCAGCCAGTGATGCGGACACCGTCAAACCGAGAATGAAGCTGAACATTGTTCGCACGGGGGAACTGTAGCATATACGGAAGGCAAAAAGGCAAAAGGGGAAGAAGGCAAGAAGTACTCTGTATCTCCAAACTTTCCCCTTAGCTTTTTATGTTGTGCCATTTTGCCCTTTTACCTTTTTGCCTTTCTTCTTCATAGGTTCTTCATCCCCCCCGCGCGCACCTGCCTCCACGCCACTTCGACTGCCTCGCCGGCTATCAGAGCCTTGGTCGACGGTCCGAACACACCGAAACCCCGGGCCTCTTCGGATGCCACAATCTTTCGATCAAGCTGATACTGCCGAAGTGCGGCCTCCGTTCGCTGAGCGAATGTCCCCGTCACATCCTCATCTCTCAGGTAGCCCATATCATTCAACAATTTCTGAAGTTTGCTGACGTCCTTGCCGCGATCTCCCCGTGCCAACACCTTCGCGGGGAGAGCTGATGCGCGGACGACATCCGCCACCTCCATCTTCAGCACCATCGCCTGTGCGCGCTTTGATGCGATTTTTGCTTTCCATGCTTTGAGAATAGTCTCCGTAGTGCGCGGACCGATGACGCCTGCGCCTGCATCCCCGAGTCCGGAGACAAGGCTGTTGGATTGCTGAAACGCAAAAACCGCATCTTTGAAATGAGAATCATAGACGCCGCTGGTGCGACCGCGGTACGCGCCGAGGTACCGGAGCACTCGCTGCGCCTTGGCAACATCCTTCCCCTTCGCACCCTGCCGGAGTCCGACCGTAATGTCCGGAAGGTTGGAAGACTTGATGGACGATGCGATGGTGAGTGACGCAGCAGCGGTACGATCGACCGAGGAGCCGTCACCGGGCAACTTGTAATCATCGAGGAAAAGTTTGACGGCACTCTGAGTCACAGAACCATACTGCCCCGTAGAAGAACCCGTGAAATATCCGAGTGACCGAAGCGTGGACTGAAGAATGCGAACCGCGTACGTATCATCGCCGAACTTCGTCGTAGCCATCAGCAATACGGGGTCACTCTTGGGAAGAGCGACGAGACCGCTCTTGTCTGCCGGAAATGTATCGAGACTGAATTTTTCCGCGGGCATTTCCTCCGAGCCAATCGGAAACACGATGCCGGACACTCTCCTGACTCCCCACGTCATTGCGCGCGCAAGCCCTTCTTCCCCCTCACCCATCCAGAGATCGATCCGGTGGACATCGTCACCCCATTCGGTGATCCTTGAACCTCTATCGTGCACGGTGCCGATACCAAGACCGGGGAGTTCGATCACCGTTCCGAACTGATAGGTGCTCGGGGCAGCGATCATACCCGGATACACTTCCGTCCCGTCCGCGCCATTCGTTCCCTTGCCGTTGAACATGATCTCTTCCTCATAGTTGCCGCGGAAGTAACAGCATTGATCCGGCTTCGGCGAGTAGTAAGCCGTAACGACGAACTCCTGCTTGTGCGGCTTCTCCTGCGCATACACCGGAGAGAAGATCGACCCCATCAGGGATGTCAGAAGGATCGTCGCAGGGTAGAGCCGGAGATTCCAATATTGGATGAACATTTGTATTTGTTTGGGTGTGAATCCAAACAGTATAGCGCAAGTGAAGCCTTTGTTTAAGGCTTAAGGACAACAAAAGGTGATGGTGTCATGTAATGCAAAGTTAACACACCGAGAGACACGCACCTTCATTGCCGCTCATACACCCGCATCCGAAAACCCGCAGCCGAAAGCCATGGCTTTCGGCTGCGGGGGGGGGTCACTGCCTAAACCTCCCGATCCACCCGAATGCCCCCCCGAACCCCCTAGAGATGACCTGGGAGATGGACTCCTGCTTTCGGGGGGTCAGGATGGTGAAGACTTTGGAGAGACCGATACGGCCTTCGTCATCCACGCTCTCGGCCTGGAAGCTGAAGACGGTGCCGGGGGTGAGGCCGGCGAGGATGACGGTATGGGTGCGGCCGAAGCCGGTGGAGAGGGGGGTGACGGATACCATGGGGATCGTGGGGTCGGTGGCCACACCCTGCCGGTAGCGGACACGACCGGTGGCACGCTTGTCGGTTTCCCATGTGATGATGACCTGTGCGGAAGCGTCCTTGCCCGGGGAGATGGCGACGTCGGCCTTCACGCGGGAGAGGGACGGGGCGAGAGAGTGTTCGGTGGTGGCGAATCTCGGGATGATCTGGGAGACGTCGGTGCCGCCCGCGGTGCGTCCGGCGATCTCCACCTCGTAAACGGTGCCGGGCTCGAGGCTGTCCGCCGTGAGATCGTGGGTGGTGGTGAAGGCGGTGTCCGAGAAGGTGACGGCTTCGGACGACTGCGGCTCCCCTTCCCTGTACGGGAGGAGTGTCAGGCGGGAAGATGTCTCCACGTTGGTCTGCCAGCGGAAGACCGCTGACTCGGGCGAGAGGACGGAGGAGGAGTAGTTGTCCACCTTGGCGTGGATGGCGGGGGTTTCGAAGGTGAAATCCCTCGATGCGGTTGACGTCCCGATCTGCGTCGCACTCTTGACCTGGAAGTGGTACGTCCCTCCCGGTTTCAATCCGGTCAGCGTGACCTCGTGATCGACGGTTCGCGCAAGCGCATCACCGACCTCGTAGACGTACGTTCCGTCACGGAATTCTTCATCCGGACTCACGGCGACGATGGAGTTCGCCGGCTCATTGGATGTCCATGTTACGGTGGCCGTCGACTCCGTGACGGAGACCTTGGGTTCGCCGGAGAGGACGGGGCCGGGAATGCCTTCCAGAACTTCCTGCACCGCCTCGTTCTGGGCGAGGAGCGTCTGCTTCAGATCAATCAATGACATTGTTTTGGAGAGGGACTTCACGAGACCCAGCGCCTGCTGAATGGCGAGGATGGACTCCGCCTTGGCTTCCTCGGGACTCAGCGATGAGGACGAGGAGGATGAAGATGCCGGTTCCTCCGGAGCGGCGGCATGTTCTTCGGGCGGGGGTACTTCTTCTCCGGGGAGGGTGAAGGTGATCTCGTCACTGGTGGTGACGTTGCCGCACTTGTCGACGGAGGTGGCGCGAAGCTTATAATTTTGTGAAGGGATGATTCCGGAAAGAGTAAGTGAATGATCTTTAAGGAATCCGACCAACCACTTTTCCCGCTCGTCAACCGTCTCGATGCCAAATCTGATCAAAGAAATCGCATCAAAATCCGTCTTCCACGTCACCGTCGCAGTGCCGCCGGTTCCGGCCGTGACGGCGAGATCCGTGAGCGCGAGGGACGGCTGGTACTGACAGACGTTGCTGCGGAAGGTGGAGCCTCCCCCGCCTCCCGCCGCCACCGCCGCCGCCACTTCCGCAGCGGTGGACAGGTGCGCCAGTGTGGTGAAACTGAAGACCGGGCTGCTCGCCATGTTGTTCCAGTAAT
>JAQTSK010000068.1 GCA_028711345.1 Candidatus Peribacteraceae bacterium | reverse complement strand
CGTAAAGTCCGTGTGTTTTCAGAGAGTGAAGCATGTCACAGACCGTAACAGGTTTTTTCTCGGTGTTCTGCTCTTCAGGTTGCGGAGAAGTTCAAATTGCTACCCACTCGATTTCCCGAAGAGCCAGTTTTTATTGGGTGCTCCTTGAGAGTGCCGTCGAACAGTGCACCGAGGCGCTCTCGGACGAAACGACGCGTTCTACGCATCGGACCCGTCCCCAGCGGAGTTGGTGAATTGGGATTAATCATTTGGTTGACAGCCCCATCAGTGAATCGAGTGAATCCATGTGCTGCTTTTGCCAATAGATTGCCTGTCGTTTGTACTACTCGGCCGGTCGCACCTTCGGCTTGTGTTCCAAAAGGATGGTAACCCACTGTTTCGTTCCACGTTTGACGAACATGATCGAGGCGATGCAGTTCACGGTGTTCTCGTGCCGTTAGTGATAAATAAGTCAGCATTTGGAACAGATATTCTAAGTCCTTTAATCGAAAGATAGCGAGGATTTTGTCGAGATTTTCAATTGTCGGAAGCTTGATTCACATGATGAAAGGATTACCGTGATGCTTGAATCAGAGCTGCAGTAAGAATCAAACTCATCCTGTAATCCTATTCATCAAGGTTCCAGAGAGTGGGCGAGGGAGCTGATGCCCCGGCTACGGTTGAAAATTCCTCTCCGCACGCTTCAGAGAATCCATTACACTGGCCCCATGCTCTCCAAATCCTACGATCCAAAGTCCTGTGAAGACCGCATTTATAAGATGTGGGAGGACGCCGGTGCCTTCAAGCCCGAGGCGTGCGATCCCAAGGGCGAGCCGTTTACGATCAGTATGCCGCCGCCGAATGCGACGGGGCAGTTGCATCTCGGCCACGCTGTCATGCTGGCGCTGGAGGATATCTTCATCCGGTTCAATCGCATGCGGGGCAAGCGCGCGCTCTGGGTGCCGGGGACCGATCATGCGGCTATCGCGACAGAAAGTGTTGTCATCAAGCTCTTGAAGAAGGATGGCATGGCCGATCCCAGAAAGCAGTTGGGACGGGAGAAGCTGGTTGCGCGGATCGCCGAATTCGTCGAAAAGAGCAAGAAAACCATCCGTTCACAGATACGGAAAATGGGCAGTTCCTGCGACTGGAGCCGCGAGCGGTACACGTTCGAGCCGTCGCTGAATCGTTGCGTCAACGAAGTCTTCTGCAAGATGAAGAACGACGGTCTCATCTACCGCGGTCACCGGATCGTCAACTGGGACCCCAAGCTGCAGACGACGGTATCGGATGACGAGATCGTCTATCAGGAGCGCCGCGATCCGTACTACACGTTCCAGTACGGACCCTTCCAGATCTCCACGGCGCGTCCGGAGACCAAGTTCGGTGACAAATACGTGGTGATGCATCCGGATGACAAACGCTATGCCAAGTACAAGCACGGCTCGACGTTCGAGTGCGAGTGGATCAACGGCAAAGTCCGTGCGACGGTCATCAAGGATCCCGCCTCCGATCCGACATTCGGCACCGGCGTCATGACCATCACCCCGTGGCACGATCATGTGGACTTCGCCCTCGCCGAGCGGCACGGGTTGGAGAAGGAGCAGATTATTGATTTTAACGGATGCCTCCTGCCGGTTGCCGGTGAATTTGCCGGTATGCACATCGAAGACGCGCGGCCGAAGGTGGTCGAGAAGCTCAAAGAGAAAGGATTGCTGGTTTCCGTCAAAGAAGATTACGTCCACAACGTCGCCGTGAGTCAGCGCGGACACGGGATGATCGAGCCGCAGATCAAGTTGCAGTGGTTCATCGATGTGAATAAGGAGGTGGTGCCATGGAACGAAGGCAAAAGGGCAAAAGGGCAAAAGGCCAAAAAGCAACTGATGAGCCTCAAGCAGATCATGCATTCCGTTATTCATCACGGCGACATTCAGATCATTCCTGAGCGCTTTAATAAGACGTATTTCCACTGGATTGATAACCTGCGTGATTGGTGCATCTCAAGACAGATTTGGTGGGGACACAGGATCCCTGTTTTTTATTGTCCGAAATGTGCGGCAGGAAATGAAGATCCGACAAGCGATGAGCGGTCAGCGATGAGCGGTGGGGGACTCAAAGCTCAAAGCTCAAAGCTCAAAGCCGGCACGATTGTTTCTGTCGAACCAATTGATTCTTGCCCAGAGTGCAATGGCCCACTAGAGCAGGATCCGGACACGCTCGATACGTGGTTCTCCTCCGCGATGTGGACGTGGTCGACGCTGGTTGATCCCAAGTTGACGGGTGATGCGAGTCTGAGTCTTGAGGAGATCCTGAAGCGCAGTCCGGATTATCAGATGTTCCATCCGACGAGTGTCATGGAGACGGGGTACGACATCCTCTTCTTCTGGGTGGCGCGCATGATCCTGATGACGACGTACGCTACGGGACAGATTCCGTTCGAGACGGTGTACCTTCACGGCCTCATCCGCACGCGTGACGGCCGCAAGATGAGCAAGTCCGATCCGGAGACGATGATCGATCCACTGGATATGATCGCCAAGTACGGCGCGGATGCCCTTCGACTTTCGATGATCGTCGGGCAGAGTCCCGGTAACGATTCACGGCTTTACGAAGAGAAGATCGCCGGCTACCGGAACTTCATCAACAAGATCTGGAACGCGTCACGGTTCGTATTGATGCAGTGTGAGCAGGCGGGGGTTGATCCTAAAAAAATGGAAAATGGAAAATGGAAAATTGATAATTTGTCGATCGCTGATCAGGCGTTGCTCTGTGGTATTGATCGGCTGATTGTCGATGTGACGAAAGGGCTTGAAGAATATCGCTTGAGCGACACAGGTGATCGGCTCTACAGTTTCGTTTGGGATTTCTACTGCGACTGGTATCTGGAACTCAGCAAAGGCGAGGCGAACTGTGCGGTGCTGGTGCATGGCTTACGGAAAATTCTCCAATTGCTTCATCCGTATTGCCCCTATGTGACCGAGGAGCTCTGGGCACAGGTGGCAGCCGAAGGAAGTCCGTCGCTTATCATTGCCCCTTGGCCCAAAGCAGGCAAGACGCCGAAGGAATTCGTGCAGGCATTTGATCAATTGCAGGTCGTGATTGATGTGATTACTTCTATCCGCAGTCTCCGTGCCGAGCAGAATGTGGAGGCGGGGAAGAAAGTCACGGTGACGATTCATTCCAAGAAGTATGCCAAGCTCCTCGAGTCGCAGCGCAGTCACATCGAGCGCATGGGACACATCGGGACATTGGTAATCGACGCGAAGCCAGCCAAGCATGAGAAGGTCGCGTCGGCATTCCTGAAGGACGTCGAAGTTCATCTGTCACTCGAAGGATTGTTCGATATCGGCAAGCTCAAAGCTTCGCTTCAGAAGGAACAGGTCGAAATGAGCCGCTACGTCGCAGGATTGAAAGGAAAGCTTGGCAACAAGAGCTTCGTCGACCGCGCGCCGAAGGAGGTGGTGGCGGCGGAGAAGGCGAAGCTTGCGGAGGCGGAGGCGAAGCTGAAGAAGGTGGAGGAGAGGATGAAGGAGATCGCTTAATTTTGAATAGGGAGCGGAATGCTTTCCGCGTGATGATGGGATTGTCTCCGTCTATCCGATAATCGGCAAATCCATCTCCTTCTTCGTCCCGCTCGGTACTTGCAGTGCACTTGCCCGTGTCACCGCATCCCGCCCGAATCGCTTATGCAGTTGATCAACGGCTTTTTGCAGTTCTTCTTTGTCTGCGGCGTCCTTCGGGTTTTCGAAGAGTGATTGCTGGAGTGATCCGCTTGGGATCAGACCGTTCAGCGCCAGACCGACCTGATTCCACGGACCGCATGATTCAAGTAGCGGCTTCAGACAGGCAAGCGTCGGCATCAGGAGATCGTCGACGGTCTCGGCGGCTTTGGATACTCTCATATTCCGACCGTCGTGTCGGTACTCTTTGCCCCGCACCCAGATTGCAATCTCCGTCGTCGCCAATCCCGATCGCCGCATCTTTTCCGTACAGTATTCCAGATGTTTGAGGAGATGTGCTTTCACGAGATCGCGATTCATGGTCGAATGGAACGACCGGCAGCGGGAGACGGATTTCGGCGGGCGGATTATTGCAATGGGGTAGATGGATTCTCCGAGGAGTTCCTGCTGCAGCTCCCGTCCGGGTTTGCCGAACAGTTTTCTGATCATTGCCGGATCGGCGTTGGCGTAGTCCCACGCCGTCTTCCATCCGTGCGCTTCGGTTTCGATCTGCCGGCGGGGGCCGATGCCGGGAATGGCCGCGGCGGGACGATCGTGGAGAAATGTAGAATGTACAATGTACAATGTAGAATGAGCTGTTTGATCTGAATCGGAGATTGAAACTACGGTGATTCCCCCCGGCTTGCGATACTCACTGGCCATCTTGGCAAGCGTCTTGGTGGGTCCGATGCCGACGGAGACCGAGATCGCCGTGCGTTGGAGGATTGTTCGTCTTATTTCCTGCGCCCAAGCGTCAAGGTGCTCCGGAATGCCGTTCATCATTGTCCGGAGATCCAAGAACCACTCGTCGATGGACATCTGCTCTATCGCCGGACAGACTTCTTCCAGAGCGGCTTCGATCTGCTTCGAGGCGAGTCCGGTTTCGCGGAAGTCCGACGGCATCTCGATGGCTCCGGGCGCCAGCTTCCGCGCCTCGATCACGCGCATGCCCGTTTTCACGCCTTTGGCCTTGGCTTCGTAACTTGCGGCGATGACGCATCCGCCTCCCATGCCGAGCGCAAGCACGGGTTTCCCCTGCAGATGGGGATGTTTCCGCACCAGCACGGAAGCGAAGAAAGCGTCGGCGTCGACGTGCGCGAACATAGGTGGACGAGTGTACACGAAGTTTTGCTCGACAATATTGATTACATCTGCTATAGTAATAAAAATAAAAATTTCTTACACAAACAAATTATGAGCAACTCTATAGAAAAAACTGGTGGTCGTGACAGTGAAGAAAAATCGAGCGATCAGCCAGTCGAGCGTTGCAGCGATATTCCGGAGGCGCATCGGTCGAAGGCGGAGATGCCGGATAGAGTTGGTAGAAAAATTTCAGAGACTGAGAATGAACGCCAAAAGAATCTTTCGAAGATCGAGGAGCAATTCATCAAGCAGGAAATAGAGAATTTGGATGGAGAGAAGATTCTGCAAGAGGCAGTCGCCGTTCTTCCCGGCAATTTCAGAGAAGTGTGCGATGCGGGGTTGCAAGGTCCTCCTCCTGTAAGCACGAAAGAATTGGGCATAGGTATTGCTAAATGCTCGATAGTTATCAGAGATTTACGGCAGTTCTGCTATGACCGGTATTCCGACACCAAGCGGCCGCTCATCGATTCAGTGATGAAGCGCGTAGAGACGCCGGGTTTTATCCTCATGTCAAAGATCCAAGGTGATATTGAACGGCACGAGCAAATACAACGGCCGACGCATAAAGATGCTGAATTGGAATCACTTGCACAGCGGCTCGATGGTCGTCTGAACACATTACTGACGGAAAGTGAACATACAGCGGGCAAGAACTTTTCGAGCAATGTTGATCAATTCCTCAAGAACAAGAGCACGGAGGGGAAGTCCTTTCTTCAAGAGAGAGACAGAGAGGAAGCGAAGGTCGGCGGAAGCTTCGTCCTTGATTGGATCATGTACAACACGTTCGCAGACCTCGACTTATTCAAGGAGCTCGAGGAAGAGAGCAGAAAAGAAAAATCACCTGTTTTGCTGGAAGTTGAGCAGGCACGCGAAGGAGCCATACGGCCGACGATTATCTTGAAGAAGAAGAGTGACAAAAAACCAGAGGTATTCGTGGCAGCCATTACAAAGGAGTTAGGGAGTAGCCGCATTGTCAGTGAAGATGGACAATGGAAGATTGAGGACGTGTCCAGTGTGGAATTCAGGAAAATCCTGTCTGCTTTGAACAAGGAAATGCATCCCAAAACAGCTTTGAAGATATCCTGAGGATGTCCGACCGGAATGTGCGTGTTCTCCTGTATCTGTACCTTCGCCATCTTCCAGATGTCAATTTCAAGTTACCGCTCACCATAGCTATGAAACTGCCAGAAAGGATGGAGGATTCAAGAAAAGCGTTTGAGAGCCGAACCACCACAAAAAAAGCCGAGGCTCGCGCCCCGGCTCTTACAGTTGCTTCGGTTCAGTTGCTTACGCAGCCGGAGCGCTGTCTTGACGTGGGGCCGGAGCACCACCGTCCTTCTCGGCGCGGAAGCACTCGAGACAGAGGACCGGTCGACCGCCCTCGGACTCGGGGCGCGGCTTGAACGGAACCTCGCATGCCTTGCCGCAGCGTGCACACGTTGCCGGGTGCATCTGGCGCTGGGACATGCGGTCATTCTTCCGCTTGTTGCGACAGTCCTTGCACCGCTGTGGTGAGGCGAGGCCGCGCTCGGCGTAGAATGCCTGTTCACCATCCGTGAAGGTGAAGGGCTGGCCGCAATCGCGGCACGTTAGCTGTTGATCAGCCATAGTAATAAAAAAAAGAAGTAAGGATGCAACCTTCCTCCTTTTCTAGCGCAGATCGGGTATCCGATTGACTCTAAATACGAAGGCGTTTACACGAACAATGTACCTCTCTTGCTGGCTTGCGTCAATGAAATCGTTGTGTAATCATGCTAATATGAGACGATTTACGAGTGTGTTTATCATTTTTCTGGTCTTAACATTGACCGGGTGTGACTTTACTTCAAAAAATTCTTCAGTTCGTGTTCAGGCAAACAGTAGCTCTAAGGACAATCAAGATTCATCATGGAGAAATATCGATGAATGGGAGACATACTCCGGTTCCAGCATTCAATTAGGGCGCAAATTTCACTTCAGTCTTCGGCATCCTCAAGATTGGACTTATGTCGATTTTGACAACTCCCCTGACCATGGATTTTTAACTGGCAAAACGTCGTTCTTTTTCAAGATAGATGCCCTGGGAACGGAAACGGATGCTGCAAGCAGCAAGGATGAGAAAAAGATTTTCAACGGATTTACATTTAACAAGAGGATTTTCTATCGGTCAGATGGACATCCTTACCTTGTTTCTTATTGGTTTGATTCAAGAAATAACACTGAAGAGTTTGGTCCAATTAGCAGTGTCATTGTTGAATGTAATATTTACGATGGGCCTTGTCGCCAAGGTATGGAAGAAGACTTTATACAATTATTAGATAGGGTTATGGGGACGTTACGTCTTGAGAAATAATCGATAGGATCTCGCTGCTTCGTGAGTCATCCCAGCATCCATATTCCCAAGTATGTTACCACCGTGCCGAAGACGATCCCGCCGATCACCTGTCTCAGAGAATGGCCGAGCCGCTCGGAGAAATGCTCCCAGTGCTGGAGACGGTTCAATACCTTCGCCTGCTCGCCGATCGCACGCCTCGAACTGACTGCGTCGTACCACACGATGCATGCGAACACGATGCCGATGGCGAATTCCGTCGAGCCCACACCCAGCTTTTTCCCCACGACGATCAGGAGTGATGTGACCAGAGCCGAGTGGCTGCTGGGCATCCCGCCCGAGCGGAAGATTCCTTCATGCCATGTTCCTTTCGTTATGCCCTCCATCAGTATTTTCGTGACCTCAGCCAGCAGGCCGACGAAGAGGGGAATGATGAAGAGATAGGAGGAGAAGAAGGAGTGCATGAACGGAATGTAGAATGTAAAACCTGTGGTGAGCGTAGCCGAACCATGTAGAATGTAAAATTCGCAAGCGACCCTCGAATACCGATTCAGGGTCTAATGGAAGTTTTTCTGGGCTACTTTCCACGTAAGAGCTCCTGAATCAGCTTCTGTTTTCGGTCGATTCGAAGTCCTGAATGGAGAGCAATTTTCTTCTTGATATGTGTGAACATTCCTTCG
>JAQTSK010000067.1 GCA_028711345.1 Candidatus Peribacteraceae bacterium | reverse complement strand
CCAAAGCCCGAATCATCGCCGGTGCCGTCAGTACACCCGATCAATCCCGGAATGCACGGAGGATCAGAAAGACGAATGAAGCCGAGTGCCATAGGAACGATGATCCTATTTTCTTTTGAAATCTTGTCAATAATCGCTTACGTAACTGCTTACGTAACTGCTTACTGACGTTGCGCACATCAAGCAATGCATCGTTGATTGATGCTGCTTCTTCCGCATGTCACCCCCACCCCTGACCCCTCCCCCGGATCCCTGCGGGGATTGCCGGGGGAGGGGAACCGGCATTGAAGCATTTGCTCCTCCCCTCTCCCGGCTGCTCGCCGACGCGAGCCCGGGAGAGGGGTCGGGGGAGAGGGCGCACTGTGCAGAGTCAGTGAGCAGCTGCTCGCTTACAAATACACTCACGAATTGACTGCTCAGGATGGCTGACATCCGTCATACAAGGCGGGATGCGCAAACTTTCGTCACAGGCTTCGTTGTCGTAGAGACGCAAAATTTTGCGTCTCTACGACAACGATTCCGCTGCTCATTGCGGCTCCTGCTGACTGCAATTCACTGCCTCAGCCGATTCGTACGTTCAGTCCCGTCTTCCCCTTCTCCTCTCGAATCGGATGACGGAGTCCAGTACCATGCATCCGCTTCCGATACTTCTGTATGCCTCCGCGAACATCCGCCGACATCCGCCAAGCCTATCTGGACTTCTTCAAGGCCAAGGGCCATGCCGTGATCTCCGGCGCATCCCTCGTACCGGAGAATGATCCAACCGTGCTGTTCACGACTGCGGGCATGCACCCACTCGTCCCGTACCTGATGGGAGAGAAGCATCCGCAAGGGAGTCGGCTGACTGACGTCCAGCTCTGCGTCCGCACACAGGACATCGATGAAGTCGGTGATGCAAGTCATTTGACGTGCTTCGAGATGCTCGGCAACTGGAGCCTCGGCGATTATTTCAAGAAGGAAGCGATCGAGATGAGCTTTGAATTCCTGACGAAGACCCTCGGGATTCCCCTGAATATGCTTGCCGTGACATGTTTCGAGGGCGACAAGGATGCCCCGAAGGATGAGGAATCCGCAGCCATCTGGAAGAAGTGCGGCATTCCCGAGGAACGCATCGCATTCCTGCCGAAGAAAAATAACTGGTGGGGACCCGCCGGCAAGACCGGACCGTGCGGTCCCGACACCGAAATGTTCTATTGGGTAGGCGACGGCGAGCCCAAGGGCAACCCGAAAACCCGTGACAGCGAGTGGATGGAAATCTGGAACGATGTCTTCATGCAGTACAACAAGAATGAGGATGGAACCTTCACGCCACTGAAACAGCAGAACGTGGATACCGGCATGGGGCTGGATCGCGTAGCGGTCGTACTGCAGAAAGTCGACAGCGTCTACGACACGGATGCGATGAAGCCGATTTTTGAGAAGGTTCAATCCGTGAGTGATGATTTGTCCGGAAAAAATGCCGTGCGGGACATCCGCATCGTCGTCGATCACCTGAAAGCCGCGACGTTCATGCTTGCCGGCGGCGTCCTACCATCAAACGTCGATCGCGGCTACGTGCTGCGGCGAATCATCCGACGCGCCATCCGCGCCGCACGCAAATTGGGTGCGATCCAAGCGGCAGGATTCTGCTCCGGCGTTGCAACCACCGTGATCGATCAGTACGGAGATTTCTACCAACATCTCAGCGCTCAACAATCGATGATCATCGAAACGCTGAATCGGGAAGAAGAGACATTTCTGAAGACGCTGCAGGACGGCATGATGCATTTCCAAAAAGTGATCGCACAACTCAGCGGAAAAGAAATTTCAGGACTGGATGCGTTCCACCTCTACGACACGTACGGCTTCCCCATAGAACTTACGAAGGAGATGGCCGCAGAACAAACGATCAACGTCGACGAAGTCGGCTTTCTGAAGGCCTTCGAGCTGCATCAGCAGAAGAGCCGCGCAGGAGCCGAGAAGAAGTTTTCCGGCGGACTGGCTGATCATTCGAATGAAACGACCAAGCTGCATACTGCCACCCACCTGCTCAATGCCGCTCTGCGGAAAGTGCTCGGCGACCATGTCTTCCAGAAAGGATCGAACATCACGGCAGAGCGCCTGCGCTTCGACTTTGTCCATCCCGCCAAGATGACATCCGAGCAGATCAAACAAGTGGAAGATCTGGTCAACGATGCGATCAAAGCTGACGCTCCGGTAAGTTACCGATTGATGACGGTGGATGAGGCGAAAGCTGCCGGCGCCATCGGCGTGTTCGGTGACAAGTACGGGGAGCAGGTGAAGGTCTATTCCATGGGCACATTCTCCAAAGAAATCTGCGGAGGACCGCACGTTGCCAAAACCGGCATGCTCGGGAGTTTCAAGATTCAAAAAGAAGAATCGAGCTCGGCAGGCGTACGGAGGATCAAAGCAATCGTGACGGGAGGGCCGAAGGAGATTGAAGTAGCGGGGGAAACAAAATAATGGATACCGTGGCATGTGCGTCCCGCACATGGTTTCGTCGGCCTCCGGCCGACTCATGCGAACGCGACGTCCGCACAACCGCATGCCGGAGGCATGTGCCACATCACCATGAAGACAATCATTTCTTCCTCTTCCTGTCATACTCCTGACTCCGCTCCCAGGCGAGGTTGAAGAGACTCCGCAGTGCTTCGGATAAATCCTTGTTGTGCATCTTCATGCCCATCGGCTCGCGGCCGGACGTCGTGAACATCGCGATGGTGCTGCCGATGATGTTGATCTCGCACTTTCCGGGGAACTTCTCATTGGGCACCAGCCGCGTCTCTCGGAGTTCGCTCTTGTCACGTGACGCGTACTCCAGCGCTTCTTCGATATCCGGCTGGATGCTCCGAACGAACATCCCCTGTGCCACACGCTTCTTGGTGTAATCGCCCCAGTCGTCGCCCGCCAATTCCGTGTGGTAGGTATTCAAACCGAAGCAGAGCTGCTCTTTACTCTTCTCCTTGAGCGTCTCGTCGATGAGCTGCGTCACGGCTTCCAATCCTTGGTAGTACTTGATCTTCCCTCGGATCTCGAGCGTCGGCATCTTGCCCTTCTCGCGGAGCTTCACGAGCTCATGCTTCAGTACCTCCGCCTTCTGCTGAAGCCGCTTCATCTCGAACACGCGCTGCTCGCATAAACCGACCAAATCCTCCGGATCGACGGAATCAAAGTGCGAGACGTTGTTCTTGCTGAACTCGACAATCAGCCCTTTGGCTTCCAGCGATTCCAGCACCTGATACACCGACGCGCGCTTGATGCCGAGACGCTTGGCGACAATGGAGGCGATGGACTCGCCATGTGTCAGAAGATAGAGGTACACGCGGGTTTCGTTGTCCGTGAGACCAAGGCTCTGGAGGAAGGATTCGATCATAGTAATTAGAATACTAAACCATGTTGTGTCAATTGCGCAAGTAGAAAATTTATTGGCATACCTTAGCCAAATATCCTTTGTAAAGTCTTCTACTCATTTCCGATAACGTCGAAGGAAGCACTTTCAGCTTCGATGAATCATTTTCCTTACCCGAAACTGTCAGAAAATTTCTGACACCGCCCCATCCATGAAGATTGTTGTCGGGTTTGTGACAGCAGCTTGATCCAGAAAAATACAACCAAGGCGCTGTCAGGAAACGACAACACATTCCTGTGTACCGACATTCGGCTTTCCCTTGAGGTCAAGCCACGTTCTGACCGCCGACGGTTCTTTGACCGATTGCATACCAATAATAAAAGATTGCAACTGTTCATTCACTCGTTCCTTCACATATCGGCTGGGATGTTCTCACTAGCATTCTGCCCGCGCACTGCGGATAGGGGGCTAGTGAGAACAAGACTAAAGGAAAATCACATGTTCAAATTCGAAAAAGGAAGATTTATGTTCGAAAAACTTCAAAAAACTTGGGGCGACTACGGAGTGTGGGGACACCTGATCATGATCGCGGTAGGTACGATACCTGCCGGGATAGATGTCCTGTACCTCAGGCATCAGCCCGATTACGGGCTCATGGGGATTGTCTCTGCTTTTTGTCTGTTTGCGCCCCTGATACTCCCTTCCAAGGCGCACGGGGGTAAAGAGCTGGGACATGTGTTCTGGCTCACGTACGGAACTTCCTGCATGTTTGGTATACTGTGGGGCTACTTGATATGCGGAATGTTCGTTGCGCCAATAACGTTTGGGCTGATTCTGGCATTGTTCCTGGCGACAAGGATATCCATCGCCTATTGGATGGTTGGCCAGATGAGTCGGGGGTTCCTCGCTGCCAGCGCAACGAATTTCGGCAGCTACCCCACCTGGACCAGAAAAGTCCTGCATTGCTGCGACTGTCTGCAGCTGCAGGATGAATTTCGGTTCATCATCGAGCACTTGGGAAGGATGGATCCTGACCACGTGCTCGAGAAGTGGGGCGGGATCTCGCGAGAGATCCTCTCTCAAAGCCGAAACGAGAACCATCGGCAGATGCTCCAGCGGATGCTCGAACGAGCCAAAGCTGAAATTGAGAACTGGCAAGTCGAAGTCGACTCCCCCGTTTCCATTGTCAGAAGTATCGAAAATCCAATCGTAGTAACCACCCAGCCGAAATAGGAGGACCCGAATGAACAACGCCGCTGCGTCACGAATGACGCAGCGGCACCTCTTGCCATCAATTTACTCCTTTTTTTCACTCTTCCGCAATTTCTCATGAATGAATCTCTCTCACTTCCGGCACGCATCCACGATTTCTTCGAGAGGCCGCAGTCACTCGCAGCCAAGCTGACGCAAGTCGTGATCTTCACGCTGATTATTCTGTCAGTCATCAGCACGGTGATTCACTTCCGGTATCCGGAAATCTATGAGCGGTACCTGCCCTTCTTCCGCTACAGCGAGTATGTGATTCTGGCAGTGTTCACGGTGGAATACGTCCTGCGTTTGGCGACGGCTCCGCACAAGCTCCGGTTCGCTCTCAAGCCGATGACCATCGTGGACTTTCTCGCGGTATTTCCGACGTACGTGGAGTTCTTCATGCATACATTCGTGGACACCACGTCGTTGCGAGTCCTCCGCATCATCCGACTGCTCCGGTTCAGCCGTGTGCTCCGAGCACTCAAGCTCTTCAAGTTCGGCAATCTCTTCAGAAAAGTCATCCGCTACGACGGCACCATTCTCCAGACAATTACGCCGGTAATCGGGCTCTTCGTCCTGCTTAAGGGCGGTGCCTGGATTCTGGAAGTCAACGGTTTATGGATCAAAGATCCCAGCCTGGGGGAACTCTTCGCCATCATCGGCTTCGCGCTAGGTATCATCCTCTCCCAGAAGATCGGCGTGACGTACGAGAAGTTCACGCAAGTGGAGGAGGCAGTCATGCGCCTGCACGGCACCATGCGTTCACTCACGCTGGTGCTGGATAAAGTACAGCCGTGCCTCGGCACGGACGCATGCCACCGATGGGCAATGGTATTCCTGCGTCTGCTGGAAGATTCGCATGCAAAAAATGAGGCCATCTTCGAAGCGAATGCCAACCTGTATCAGGTCATGTCCCAAGGAGAAGAACACCCGGGTGAGTTGGCAATGCTCCACGGGGAGATCTGCCGGGATGCCGAGTTCTGCCTCAGCAAGAAAGTGCGGGTGACGCCCAAGGCGTATGACACCCTCCTGCATCAGGTCACCATGCTGTACTTCGGCATGATCGTCGTCTTCCTTCCGGGATTCACGGGCATCGTTTCCGTAATCGTCGCCACGTACACGCTCTACGGCATGTACAACCTGACTGAAGATCTGGACTCCATCACCGGCGGGGAATTCAACCTCATCAATATTGATTTTTCCGAACTCCGACAGTACGTCGGTGCAGCTTCCTCTTCCCATACCCCTTCCCCCCTGAACCAATGAAAGTCCTCATCCTCTTCTGCGGTGGCACAATCATCATGAAGGAGAACAAGAAAGGCGCTCTCCTAACCATGGAGAAGGAGGAGGCTATCAACATGCTTCTGAACATGGAACCCAAGCTTCACGAGATTGCCGATCTGGATGTCCATTACGTGGATAACATCGACAGCACGAACATGAACCCTGCTCACTGGGACAGGATCGGTCAGGCGATTGCAGACAAGTATGACGACTACGATGGCTTCGTCATTACGCATGGCACGGACACCATGGCCTTCACGGCAAGCGCACTATCATTCTCTCTCAATAATCTCGGTAAACCGGTCACCATCACTGGCTCACAGATACCGGGTAACCGGTTGGAAACCGATGCGCGTAGAAATTTCGTCAATGCTGTGCGTGTGGCGAGCATGGGAGCAAGCGGCGTGATGCTGATCTTCGACGAAGAAATCATTCTGGGTGCCCGGTCATCCAAGGTCTCGGAATCGAAGTTGAATGCGTTCGAAACCATGAATTGGGATCTACTGGGGGAAATCCGCATCGACATCCGTTTCAGTGAGGACATCCGCTCCCGTCACGACCAGCCGCTCAACTTCCAGCCCGGATTTGAGGCAAACATTGCCGTCATCACCCTATTCCCCGGCCTGCCGGCTTCCGCCCTCCATGGCATCCTCCGAAGCGGCGTGAAGGGGATGGTGTTGCGCGGATACGGATCGGGGAACATCCCCTATGATTATCTGGAGGTGATCCAGGCAGCCAGCAAGCTGGGAGTGCCGGTTGTTGTGAATACCCAATGCCTGGAGGGTGCGACGCTGATGCACCTGTACGACGTTGGCAGACAGGCGATGGATGCCGGTGCCATTCAGGCCTACGATATGAGCCTGGAGTGTACCGTGACGAAATTGATGTGGGCTCTCAGGCATAGCAACACCTTCGATGGCATCAAGTCCGTTATGCATACGAGCTACGTCGGGGAAATCAATAAGGAAGGGAAGATTTACTGAAGATACTCTCACTCTTTCTACTGTTTTCATGCCCTCCTTCCATACATCCATGCCCTCCCGCTCACTCCTGCTCTCCAAGAAAGATCTCGATGACCTGCACGCTATCCTCCGCGCGGAGATACGGGCGTACGTCGACCGACGCGTCATGAATGAAGAAGCCACCATTGCGCCTGCCGTCTGCGCTGCATTCATGGCATTTGTGCACGATCATCCGGAGATTTCAATACCGACCTTCGCTGACGTGCTCTACCGATTAACACTGAGCAGCGTCTTCAACTGCTTCCAGTTCATCCGCAAATCCGTGCGGGACCCGTCGAATATGACGCTCACTTCCCAGCTTACGACGGAGATTGCACTGCAGCTGCCTTTTGATCATTGCATGAACATATATCCCGACTGAAACTCTACCCCCGCAGGTCAGTAGACCTGCTCTGATCACATTGAATCTGCCGGTTTTCCTTGCCTCCCTCCCCCGCCATGGTGTACCTTCATACACCTATGGCCACTCCACCCTCCCCCGATACCCGCATCGCCCTCTTCCGCGGCAGCGAAATCCGCAAGACTATCCATCTGAATGAATGGTGGTTCGTCATTAACGATGTGATAGAAGCCCTGACAGGTTCTAGCGATCCTGCCCAGTATTTCAAGCGACTCAAAGAACGGGATCCTGAGCTGGCAATCCTGACGGACAAAGGGGGGGTACAGTTTGTACCACCCCTTATGCTGACGATGGAAACGGCAGGAGGATCACAAAAAATGTACTGCTGGAATACTGAAGGCATTTTTCGCTTGATTCAATCCATTCCTTCCCCGAAAGCTGAACCATTCAAACGGTGGCTGGCGAAAGTCGGTTACGAGCGCGTGCAGGAGATCGAAGATCCGGAGCTGGGAACCAAGCGGACGAGAGCCTTATACAAAGCCAAGGGGTACCCCGACGCATGGATAGAGAAGCGCATGCGTGGCATAGCCATTCGCGATGAGCTGACGGATGAGTGGAGCAAGCGTGGTGTGAAAGAAGCGAAGGAATA
>JAQTSK010000013.1 GCA_028711345.1 Candidatus Peribacteraceae bacterium | reverse complement strand
TTTTAAAAATAAATCAGAATAACGAAAGGACATTCCAGGTTATCTTGAAAGATGTGAACAGTGATTTTGTTTCTACCGAGAGTAAATTGGAGGATGCAAGACGTGAGTTGGAAAATGCGCGTTCGCGTCTTGATGCGGCCATAGATGCCGCTGGCTGTTCTGTGACACCGTCGAATCGGTCACCTCGGAACATCGGGAATACGCGGACAAGCGCTGCGCGTGTCAAATGGGAGCAGGCATGCGTCACAAATCCTGTGCTGAAATGGGTGGACAAATGGGTCGTCAGGTTGGGTGCGCCGGTGGGATTGGCGCATTTCGTACTCGAACCGGCATTGTTCAAATTGATTCCGGAAACGTTTTCAGGTTTGGGAACGCAAGCGTTCGCGAATATCAGCACCACTATCGCATTGTGCGCGGCGCAGACGGGTGTCCTGAGAAATATTCCTTTCATCGGAGTTTCACTGAAATGGTTGCGCGGCGAGATTCCGAAAAAGGAGCAGGAGGATATTGCGCATGATTTCCAATCTTGCTTGGCAAGCGA
The DNA here is from genome assembly GCA_028711345.1 of Candidatus Peribacteraceae bacterium. Lineage (GTDB taxonomy): Bacteria > Patescibacteriota > Gracilibacteria > Peribacterales > Peribacteraceae > CAINWJ01. The sequence continues at coordinate 34,397 of JAQTSK010000013.1, read as the reverse complement.
ATGTGCGAAGTCTGCAGGTGATGGTGAAAGAATGACGGAAACTCCAAGATGGAATCAGGCATTAAACGATGATATGGCTGCTGCCATCGGCACGCCCGTCGAGGACTTCGAAACGCTGGAGGACTTCTTTCTGGAAGAGCACTTCATTGAGTTGGTTGCGGAGCACGCAGGCTGCTTGCCGCACCAGGTTCCGCCCCTCGGCGACAATGTGGCGGTGTACGAGCAGTACTGCTTCGCTCACTTCACGCAGGCGTGCATCGATCTGCATGATAATCCCGGCAGTCTGAACGCTGAACAGCAGAAGCTGGTTGATCAGTACATGATCGAAGAAGTGGATGCGGATACCCCCGATCGTGAAGATAAAGAACGAATTCTCAAGAGTCGTATGAGTGCCGCGAGGCGATATGCTCAGACGCTCTTCGACTTCCACCAGTCCAAAGCTTGGCGCATGCGCACGGTCATGGGCGTCAGCTCCGCGTTTGCGCTATCCGCCGCTCTGGGTCCCTTCGCGGGATTCTCGTGGTATCCGGTCGTTTGTTCGGCGCTCACGGCAGCGGGGCAGAAGGGATTGCACGTTATGAGAGGCAAGCCCAAAGGACTGAGGTTCGATGCTAAAGGAAAGCCCGTTCTCTCCGTGAAAGGACTGACGGATCTCTCCGGAGGTCTGTTCGATGCGCGTCTGGTGACGGAAGCGGACTCCACGGCGAAGCCGAAAGAAGGATCGCAGGAGGAATACATTCTCGAACTCATCAAGAAAATACCGGCCGACGTTATCAAAAAAGCGAAGGATGATAAGGAGATCCGGAGCGCGGAAGAATTGGCGGTGGCGTTGGAGTTGCCGTTGCGGCGATGTTTGACCGGCAAAAAGATGAGGAAGCCGCGTGCACAGGGGGAAACGACGCAAGCGGAGAGGGAGCATTTGGAAGCGAAAAAAGCAACGAGGACAGCCAATGCAGCTTTAGCACAAGCAAAAGCTATGAATAATACGAGAATGAGTGATCCCGATGTGAAAGAATTGTTGGCAGAGCTTGGAAGACAAGCGACTGATGCAACTGGCGAAGAAGCAAAAGCAAAAAAGAAAGAAGAAAGTGAAAAGAAAGAAATGGCGCAAGAAATATCAGTTGAGTTATTCACGACGGATCCTGTCGACGAAGCAGGAAAAAAATTTCTCAACAAAGCTAGGACAGTCTGGGCATCCGAAGCGCAGCGTCTCTGGAAGGATATTCAGCGGAAGAGGGAGGGCACGACGCAGCATAAGGTCGGACAGTGGTTCAAGAGAGGTGGAAACGTTACCATCGGAGGAGTTGCAGCTGCGGAGATCGGAATGTTGCTTATGGGTGGCGGAGTCTCCGGTATCGCGCCTGCTGCTCTTGTAGGAGTCGGGGCGGGAGCCGCGCTCGCAGCGTTGTCGTATCCCTTACAAAATGTGGATTGGGATAAGAAAAAGTGGTATTGGCGCTGGATGGAACCGATCGTGACGTATATGTCAGGAAAGAATGGGGCAGAGAAGAAGACTGAATAAATATATTTCGTTAGATGATCATGATGTCACATACATTTTTCTCCGGCCATCCAACAGCGCCCCTCAGCGCTCGTTCTCTGATGTATGTCGACTGCGGTCTCCTGTTCAAAGGACGGGCGGAGGCAGTTGCTGCGGCAGGTGCCGCAGAGAAGAAAGAAGCGCCGGCAGCAGCGGGTGCGAAGAAAGCGGAAGCGGAAGCTGCGAAGAAAGTGGATGCTGAGGCTGCGAAGACCGGTGACGCAGTCAAGGCCGTGGTTCCGGAGACAGGGGACACCAGCTACAAGCCGACGTTCGAGTTTCTGAAGTGGAACGGACTCCATGATCCTGTCCCCGGAGCAAATGTCAGGCAGCATCTGGTGAAACCCACTCTCATCGGTGCCGGTCTGATGGTGGCTCCTCCCGCAGGTATTGCCGTTGCAGGCGGATTCCTGGCATGGAAATATTTGAAGAAGCTTCCTATTCTCTCGAAATTGAACAACGCAGTCGGTTCTGCATGGGGTGGCATCAAAAATTATGCGACTGTCGGGTACAACACGGCGGCCAATATCGTGCAGTCTCCTTTGGTGGCAGCCGATTATGTCGGGCAGAAGATCGTCCGCGGTCTCAGTACTCCTCTCGGTCTGAAGGGTCCGGATGGACAGGCTAATACCAGCGCACTGGCACTGGGTGCATACGGTGTAAAGCACCTTGCAGCCGCACCTTTCCGGGCAATCGGTGGTCTTGGTGAGATGGCAAAACAGCATCCGGTTTGGGCAACGGCCATAGCAGCAGGCGCACTGCAGGCGATGGGTATCGATGTTGCAGGATGGGTCGGGGGTATCGGGAAGAGCATTGTCACGTCGATGTTTGCGTGAAGAATGATGTACGGTCATGTCTGAATCCTCATTCGTATACACACAAATACAGCACACCCATGTCCTCCTCCTCTCCCTCCTCCGGCGCAGGTCTGAGCTTCAAATCAGCTGTGAAAACTCTCAGCAATCTGGCGAAACCCGAAGGAGCGGAAGAGCACACGTCCATCGTGGATGATGTCTCCGATACAGTGAAGAAGACATGGACCGCCCTTTGGAGTTTATTTTCCACAGCTGCGTTTTCACCACTAAAATTACCGGTTGGGGCGATAACAGCGAGCAACAGAGTGCTGGTTGGCGGGACATACAGGGCCATCGACAAAACGATGCAGGTTTCAGCCAACACCATTGGGCAACTCCAACGTCTCATTGGAGGCGGCGCACAGCCTGCTGTCGCACACTGATCACTTTCCTACATTCCCGATGCCCACCCCCACCCCACCACCCTCAGCAAACCAGCTCGTCGCAGAGCAGATCTACGATCTCCTGATGGCGGAGATCGAGCCGGAGCTCCTGCTCGCCAATATTCCGGTGCTGGACGCCAAGTATGCAGCGGAGACACCGGAGGAGCATACGGTGCGTATGGCGCGGTACGCCGAGGCATACAGGAAGTTCGACGTCGCGCTGAAGGCGTTCAAAGACGATGTGAATGTGCGCGTGAAAACGGCCAAGCGAACGTCATTGAAAGCGGAGGAAGCCAAGGCGAAGAAGGAAGATGAGGAAGAACTGAAGAAGATGATCGGGAAATAGAGGGGGATGAGAGGGAAATAAAGGCAGTAAGGTGCATTTTGTTCTTTCATAAGCCTTGAATTCCGTTCCGTCGCCCCGCGGGACAGCGAGAAATTCCGGCATATTCCGTGTCGATTTCGACCGGAAAATTTGTGCCGTGTGGTACCATGATCGGGTGCCTGCAGGAGACGACACAGCACCGGCGACGAAACAGGATATCCGCATGATCATGGAGATGATCGGGGGGTTCATGGATGAGACCCGCGGATTGATTGCGGAGTCTGAACGGCGCATGAAAGCAGATTTCCATGCCGCCAAGGAAGAGATGAAAAGCTTCTTCAGTACGGGCATCGAGATTGTCCGACAGGAGGTGATCGGAGCCAATGCGGACAGGATGGCCCAACATCAGCACCGTCTCGATGATCACGATCGAAGAATGATCGTGCTGGAAGCAGCTTCCTCCCGCCGCTGAAGATTTTCTTCATGATTCTCTATGATCTCCGATTCCTCTCCACTCACCAAAGCCGACGGCAAGCATATTCTGGATGTGATCGACCAAGTTCTGGCCCGGCTAGATTCTTTGGCAGAAGAGCTCCGTGTTGAGATGCTGGCTTCCGAGCAACAGATCAAGACCGACTTCCAGCGTGGTATTCAGATTGTGCGGGAAGAAGTGGTTGATGCGCATAAAGACCGATTCGCCCAGCAACAGGACCGTCTGGATGATCACGATCGTAGACTGGTGCTCCTGGAAGGCGCATCCGCCCGTCTGTGAACCTTTTTCCGGCAGGTCGCCGTAGCTGCTCACTTACTCTGCGCCGTACGGCGGATTGTCCTCCGTCCCGCCTCATCCTCCCGCTTCTTGGTGACGCAATGACAACAGCGATGGCAGGATTTCTTTCGATGAACGGGGAGAAGGAGAGCCGCTCTTGCTTCAATAACGCTTGTTTGTGCGAGATGATCTGACAAACACGGTTCAAAGCAGGCTCCGGAGAAAGTCACCCCCTCTCCACGTTCTCTGATCGATTCATTCCGGAGCACCTGACATGATTGAAGAATGATCGGACAAGGGGAGAGGGGGTCGGGGGGTGAGGCGACGGTCGCAACGTCAGTGAGCGATTACAGGTCGCCCCATTGCCTTTCCGCCTCGTTTTTGGTACAATACTAGCGAAAACTGACAACAATCCTCATTCCCATCCATTCCATGCCGAAGAGGAAGAAACAGCGGAAGCAGGCAGTACCCATGCCGACTGCGCAGGAACTCTACGACCTGTGGATGTCGCAGATAGAGCCGGAGCTGACGACGCAGAACATCGACCATGCCGATGAGATGCATGCCGGTGAGACTCCGGAGGAGCGGACGGCGCGGTACGCATGGTACACGGAAGCGTTTCAGATATTCGACAACCACCGCAAAGCCGTCGATCTGGCGGTGCAGAAGGAGTATTCACGCTTCGCACGCGAGACCGGCAAGGCGGCGGAGAAGAAGCAGAAGCAGAACGATCAGCAGGCACTGGAGAACATCGATCAGGCTATTTCGACGTTTTCATGAAAGAGCTCCGCATCACCGTCGGCACGCGTTTTCGTTCATGGCTCAGCCGTGAGGAGAGGTGTGTGTTTCAGGGGGTGAATCCTGAAGTCCAAGCGCTCAGAGCAGATGTTGCAGCATTAATCGAAATATCAAAAAGTCTTGCAGACGTTCAGAAGCAGCAGGCCGCTGCTATTCAAGGAACTCAGCAAACTGTCGATCGTGTGGCGGCGGCCGCAAACCGGCCTTCGGTCACACCGGAACAGCGAGATCGATTCCTCACAACGATCAGAATTCTTCAGAGCAAACCTGCGGTCGTACCACAGAGTATGCCAAGTAGCAGTGGACGATCAGAACGGAGCGGACGAGGCAGGCCGTGGGAAGATATGGGAGAAGGAAGAAATTTGCCGGTGGATCATCACATGGCACGTACGAATAATGCTTCGCCTTATAACAAAGCCTGGCTTGCCAACGATCGTCAGCAATCACGGAATGAGAACCTGATTGGGCCTGGGCGGACGAACTGGTCTGATCGCGCGGCAGCCGCACACATCGGCCAACTGGTGGGTGGCGGGGGACGGTTTGTGCAGACGCAGGGTGGTGGATATGTGAATACTACGGAGAACCATCGGTACGGTGTCAGAGGAGGTCCCTCGGAGAATCTGAGCGTTCCGAGGTTGGAACTGCAGCAGTTGGTGGAGCGGATCAGGACGACGAGTTTTGGAGGAAGTCTGCGAAATGCGTTTGACAGGTTGTACGGACAGTACGAACGATCTGCAGTGAGAGAAGGCAGAGGAACTTCTTCTGATATTAACACATGGCTTCAAAAGTTTCAGGAGATCGAGACGGCGATTGATCGAAGGAGAGAGATCGGGGAGATCCGTGACAGGCTGGATCCTGCGGACCCCAACGGATACAGAAAGAATACGCTAAAAACATACACTCTCTCCGAGCAAGACATTCCTTCTGATCTCGGAGGTTCGATCGTGCTGACTTTCCCCGATATGCAGGGGAATGAACAAAGGGTGTTGTTGTACTTACAATCCGGCAAGCTTACGTGGAATCCTGATGACTTGCAGAGAATGGAGCGTGCAGGTATCTATCCTGAAATCATCGAATTCCGCAATTCGGGAAAAATTGAAAATTGCTCATTCCACTTCACGAAGCCGGGCACATTCACCGTCGGAAGCCGACGCATTGAAGTACCGGCTGACCAACCGGAACGCTCTGAGACAGGGTTTGGTGCCACCGGCCTCCAAGGGCCAATAGGAGCCGCCGGACCATCCGGAACAATCTTCGAACGAGCGCCGGGTGGAAACGGGCGGCCAATCGATGGAAGTACATTTACCGGCGCACGTTCGGGCGGAGTCTTGGAGTGGGAGGAAGGCAATACTCCCGCAATCATTCACTGTACCTCGGAAGATGACAATGTCCGTAACAGAGTGACTGCCGACATTCCCTGGACCAATATTCCTCCGTTCGGCCAGTTGTATGATACCGGGAAGGGGATCCAAGTCTTTCGTTTGGATGCTACTTCCAGTGGACCCGCAAAAATCGGTTTCTTGTTCACTACTGCGATTCCATTTCAAATCATCGAACGATTTGCCGGTGGCGCAGACGGTCGTCAGGGACAACTCCGTCTCGTTTCCAAAACACCGGAAGAGCTCAAGCGAATGTATGTGGCGGTACCTGTCGGTGTCGAGGTCGATCCTGAAGCACAAGAGTATGCTGCGCTGGAAAGCGACATCAATGAGTTTATGGGGAGCGACGACACTGTAAAGAATGATCCAATGAAATTGGTATTACTAGCACAGAAAGCACAGGAATCTTTGGACAGACAAATCAGCGCTTTGGTGCAAGAGGAGCGTATTCTCGGTCAAAATAGATCACCTGAAGGACTACGAACATCCGAGCGTATTGCTCAAGTGATACAAGATACAAAGACTAAGCGCGAAAGCTATGCACAGATCGAGACGTATGCACTCCATCGAAACTTGTCGGAAACCTTGGTGAAAGAGTATGAGAAAGCAAAACGAGAAACTCCACCTGATCTGAGTACTATTGTCAAAACGTACCGGGAAGCACTTGAGTCGGAACTGGCATCAGTCAATACGCTACCCGAATCTTCTGCGATAAGTACAAGAGTAAATTTTCTCAAAGCAACGATACCAACGCTGGTGAGCAATTGACGATTGTTCAACGATTATGAATTCACCCCAAAGACAGATGGTCCTGAGACGCCGGAGCGTTCTTGAATAAATGGCGACAGATCGGAACATGTCGTCCGGTGGCAACTGTTTGACGTATCCGCTACCATGCGCCCAATTTCATATGGCATCATTAATCCTCGCCGACGGCACAACCTTCTCCGGCCAATCCTTCGGCGCAGCCAAAGACACCGACGGCGAAGTCGTTTTCAATACCGGCATGGTCGGCTATCCGGAATCCATGACCGACCCCAGCTACCGCGGACAGATCCTCGTCTTCACGTTCCCGCTCATCGGCAACTACGGCGTTCCGTCGGAGGAGATGAACGAGTGGGGATTTTCGAAGTTTTTCGAGAGCGAGAACATCCACGTGCGCGCCATCATTGTGAGTCAGGAGAGCCGCGACTTCAGTCACTGGAATGCCAAGAGCTCACTGCATGACTGGATGGTGAAGCACGGGATTCCGGGGATTTCGGGAATTGATACGCGGGCGCTGACGAAGAAGCTCAGGGAGACGGGTGTGATGCTGGGCAGAATCATCGCGGATGATTCCGCAGCGATCAGCGATCAGCGATCAGCGATCAGAACGATCCCAGATCCAAACGAAGACAACCTTGTCGCCGAAGTCAGCTGCAAGGAAGCGATCACGTACCAGCCGACGGGCGGCAGCAAGCCGGTTGCATCGATCATCGCCTACGATTGCGGCATCAAGCGGAACATCCTCCGTTCGTGGCTGAGGAGGGGAGTGACGGTGCATCGTGTGCCGTGGAACTACGATCTCAAATCATCGAACCTTACATATGACGGCGTGTTCGTGAGCAACGGTCCGGGTGATCCCAAGAAATGCACGGCGACCATCGAGCAGATGCGGTATGCGCTGGCCAAGGACATTCCGACATTCGGCATCTGTCTCGGGAATCAGCTCCTTGCGCTCGCTGTCGGTGGCGACACGTACAAGCTGAAGTACGGACATCGGGGGGCGAATCAGCCGTGTATCGAAGAGCGGGAAGCGATAAGCGGGAAGCGTGGAGCAGACGGGAAGCGATGCATCATCACCTCGCAAAACCATGGATTCGCGGTCGATGCCAAGAAGCTGCCGCAGGGTTGGCATGTGTGGTTTACGAATGCGAATGATCAGTCTGTGGAAGGAATCAGGCATGAGTCCGGCAGATTCTTCTCGGTGCAGTTCCATCCGGAGGCGACGCCGGGGCCGGAGGATGCGGGGTATCTGTTTGATGAGTTTTTGGGGGTGATGAGAAAGCAGTGAGCAGTCGAGATTTGGTGAGTGATAAGTCATGTACGAATCAGAGTCGGGATTTTCGGGATCGATTGGCAAAACAGATGCAGGATGTTTCCTCTCCCTCCCGGCGTCGCGCGGGGAGGGAGAGGATGAAGGAGAGGGAGGGACTGGATAAGGCTCAGGGGAGAGGGACGATATTGCAGTCAGGGAATAGACTCGGAAAGTATCATTGAATCTTTCGGATGACGCTCATTTCTGACAAACTTGGAATCTGAATCGGATTACCTCAATACATTTCCCTCATGTCTCCTCCCGCCTACTTCGTCACTTGCAAGAAGAATGTCCTCCTTGCTCCGGATGTGTATGAAATCGTGCTGACCAAGCCCGAGGGTTTTTCCTACAAAGCCGGCCAGTTCGTTCTCTTCGATGTCCCGCTCGTGGACAATCCCGCCGACCTCCAGCCGCGGGCGTACTCCATCGCATCCGCTCCGGAGGAGAAGGATCTCCTGTTCGTGATCAAGCTGAAACCCGGAGGTCGTGCGAGCCGCTGGGTGGCGGAAGTTCTGGCTGAGGGATCCATCGTCGGCATGGGGAGAGCGCTGGGACTCTTCACGCTCACGCCCGAGAGCGGCGGTCACTATGTCTTCGTCGGCACAGGCAGCGGCGTGGCGCCGCTCAGGTCGCACCTTGTGTCGTGTCTGGACCATCGGACGACGGATGCGCGGATGGATCTCGTCTTCGGCGTCCGCAATCGCGAAGATCTGTTCTGGACGGATCAATTCAATGAGCTCGCACGCAAACATTCCAACTTCCGTTTCCATCCGACCTTGAGTGCGCCACGTTCCGATTGGACGGGGCTGAAGGGCAGGGTGCAGGCGATTCTCCCGGATTTGATCAAAGATCCCGCTCAGACGAAGATCTTCCTCTGCGGTTCACCGGCCATGTTGGCAGATACGAAGAAGCTCTGCATCGAGACGCTGCAGATGCCGAAGGCGAATGTGCATGGGGAAGGCTATATTTGATACTGTTGCTCGTTTCTCGAAACGTTCTCGTTGCTCGATTGATCGAAACGAGTAATACGAAATTAACCTGATTTGAATTTTTATCTCCGCAGCGGCGATTCGAAAATCGCCGCCGCTGCGGTTTTCGCCCTTCGAATTCCTCAGGGCGACCTGAGCTTGTCGAAGGTCGAACCGCAGCTACGGTAGCATTCAAAATGATGTACCGCGCAGCAAGCTGACGCGGTATCTACGGAGTCATTCCTTGAACCAGCCCACCTTAAGCGGAAGCGCAGCAAGCTGCGGGGAATTAAACCCGAAGAGGATTAATCTCGTATAACGAGCCAACGAGTAACGGTTACTCCAGATTGACTGATCCTTCGTCGATCATTTGTAAAAGCTTCGGATAGTATTTTTTCTCCAGCTCCTGCACTCTGGCCTGCAACGTTGCAGCGGTGTCATCAGGCAATACCGGACAGGATTTTTGCAGCAGGATTTTTCCCGTGTCCACACCTTCGTCCATCAAATGGATCGTGATGCCGCTTTCTTTCTCTTTCGCCGCAAGCACCGCATCGTGAACGTGATGACCGAACATGCCCTTGCCGCCGTATTTCGGCAGGAGAGCCGGATGGACGTTGAGGATTCGGTTCGGGAATTGACGGATGAACCACGGAGAGAGGATCCAGAGCCAGCCCATGCACGCCACGATGGCGCCGGTTTCAGGTTTCAAGTTTTTGGTTTTTGGTTGTGTGCAGAGTTGGAGAATCGCTTGCTGCAAACGTTTGTCAAAATCCTCGCGGGGTTCATCGGGCTTCTTGTCCACAATCACCACTGGAATATTCGCAGCCTTGGCTTTTTGGATGCAACCGCGGTCGGGAGAATCGGTGATCAGTCCGATGCATTTGGATTTCAGCGATCCGTCGGCGATGCGGTCCAGCGTCGCCTGAAACGTCGTGCCGCGGGAGGAGGAGAGGGCGAGGAAGTTCATGGGGGAAGAGTAAGGCAAGAGGCCAAGAGGGCAAAAGGGCAAAAGGCTACTTTTTGCCTTCATTCCGTTTTACCTTTTTGCCCTTCATATGAATCGGTTTGAACAGTTCCTCGAACAAATCATCTTTTTCCTCGATCCCCTCCACCCACCCGCAGAAATCCGAGAATGCGATGCCGTGATCTCTGATGATTGCCGCCGGCGTCGCTTGCGCCGCATTGCCCATCACGGCATTCGCCGCCGTCGCCAGCTGATCGGCAACGGCTTCCGTCGTGAACTGCAGCGGTCTTCCGAAGAGATCTCGGTTCCCCGCTTCGCTCCGGACAGGATCGATGCCTGCGCAGGTCAGTGCGAATGCGACGACACCCGCTCTCGTCGGATGGCAGCAGGAGTCGGTGAGAATGATGGCGATTCGGAAGGATCCCGAGGCATCCGAAGATTCCGATGAAACCGAGGAATATCGACTGTTCGTCGGATTCTTCGGACTCCCCGGTTTCTTCGGAATCCTCCCCACAGTCTCCAGTTCTTTTCTCAATCTTCTCACCGACTCCACCGGCTCCACCGGCCATCCGATGGCGTATCCTTTTTCCACGTTCGACTGATCCAGCCCCGCGTTGGGGCACAGGATTCTTCCGCTTTTCATTCCCTTTGGCTTGAGTGATGTGAGCAGCGTCCACGGGCAGGTTCCGATAACGTCGCCGTTCAGCCGTTCGGTTTCGTCGAGAATCGCTTGTGTGAAAAGCGGATTCTGATGGCAGATCTTCGCGAGTTCCTCCGCACGATTAACCGGTTTTTTTGATCTGAGATCGATGGATGATCCTTCAACGGTCGCGACGGCTTTGGATGAAATGACCACGATATCGCCCGCTTCGATCATCCCCGTCGCATGCAGGATGGCAGCCAGATCATCTCCGGACTTCAGTCTCCGTGTTGTGATCGGTAGGATGAGCATGATGGAAGAGTAATCGGGGGTAACTGGAATCGGAAAGAGTGTAGATGAAGAAACCGAAGAGTCCGAAGAAACCGACGATTCCGAGGAACATCTGTCGAACACCAGAATCACGTTCGGCTGTGAAGAATATCCGTTCCTTGGATGGTGGAACAGCAAACGTTCGTCGGACTCTTCGGACTCCTCGGTTTCCTCGAAATCCTTCTTTCATCATCATTCATCATTCCACAGCCCCGTCGTCGCCCGCTCTTTGAGGAGCAGGACATTCGTCCGGATCTGTTCGGTGGTGAGATCGATGGACTTCACCGTGACGGCTGCGGAACTGGCGGCGACGGAATCGAAGTGGACGCTCGATGGCACGGCGCTCAGGACCAAACGAATGCCGGCGCGTCCGGGGATGGTCCATCGGACGACATCGGGCGCAGGAATGTCCGCCGGGAAGTCGGTCAGCGCGGCACCGCGGACTTCCACCCGCTGCCACGTCGAGGGGAGGGACACGCGGATCGGGTCCGGAGAGTCATTGGTGATGTTCACGTAGCCCGCCAGTTCTTTACGGGCGATCACGAACGAGAGCGCGAGCGGCGAAGAGTGATCCAGTCCGACGGTCGCGGGAGGAGTATCCGCCGCCTGGCTGCCGTGTGTTGCGAACAATCCCTGCCCGACGACACCCAGAGCCAGCAGAACGACTGCCGCCGATCCGGCGATGAACACTTGAAAGCCGAGCGACGCCAGCAGCGACCTCCGCTTCGAAGGAAGTGCCGTCACCACTGCAGGCTTCATGTTCGTGGCAATCCGTTTCCGTGGGACAGGTGCGGCCGCACGCGTTGATCGTTTACTGCGCTTCGTGGAAACGATCTTCCGCGGGGAGGCAGATCGTTTTGATGATTTTTTGATGGATGTCCGCTTGGTGGAGGATGGGAGCATGCGATCATTCTAGCCGTTCATCCGATTTGTTCGCCATCGTCAGTCGGGAACTTCGCATGGACATTTACCGCGAGCATGAAGCAAAGCAAGTTGGGTGCATGTTTCCAAGCGCGAGAACTTCAAATATTGTTCTGTCAAATCAAACACTGCCGGTTTTCTGCTACACTGTGATGCATGGACGTCAACCCGCATTCCCTTCACGTAATATTAAGCCGCATTCGCGAACAGGTGCGCTGTCCGCAGTGTGGAACGAAAGTGCCGGTCGATTTTCCGGCCGTGAAAGTCGCTGAGGAGAACATCATGCTTCTCCAGCTCAAGTGCGAGAGTTGCGGCGCGTTCATCGTGCTGCAGGTCAATGTCACGGATCAGGAGGTCGCCGTCGCCGGCGTCGTCAAGAGAGATCACCTCCTCAATGTCTCATCGACCGTGTCCCTGACGGAGGTGGAAATGCACACCCTGCGGAGCGCACTGGAGCGGTACGAGGGTTCGTTCGAGAGGTTGTTCAAGGATATCGGAGGAGCCACAAAATAATGCAGGATTCTTCCTGCGAATGAGCGGGTAGCAAGTGGCGAGCAGCGGTTAGCTTTCATTGATTGGGAGCGGGATGCTTCCCGCGGAACACGAGTGGGAAGCGGGTGGTGAGCAGTGGTTAGCGGGTGGTTTCGAGACGCTCAAGTCTCTTCTTCATACGTTGACCGATATTCTTCGCACTGAAGTTCCGTTCAATGAATGTCTTCGCCCGTGCGGCGCGAGTCTCGGCTTCGGCTTTCTTCGAGATGATTGATCGCATCGCTTCCGCCGCCGCAGTGAGATCCGGTTCCGCCCATCTCATTCCCTTCTCGTACGGGTCGATGGTCCGGCTGATCGTCTGAAGAGAGAACGGAATCGGGAATCCTGTTCTGTCAGTCAGAAACTCTGTCGATCCGCCGTACTCCGTTCCGATGACCGGTACGCCCAGCGCCATGGCCTCCGCCATCGTCAGGCCGAATCCTTCCGCGCGGTGCAGCGAGACGTACGCATCGGCGCATCGCAGCAGTCCGAGGAGATCGGGACGGGGAATGTACGTTCCCATGAGGCGGATGTTTGCCGAAGCGGATGCCGCATCCTGCAGTTGTTGCCACTGATCTGGAAACGCTTCTCCGTGGCTGTGTTTGATCAGAAGCAGCTTGCTTGGATCATCGCCGAACGCCTTCCGGAACGCCTGAAGAAGACCCAGCGGATTCTTCCGCTCGATGTGACTGTAGAAATCGAAGACGAAGAGGAAGACGGTCGTATCTTCCGGAATGTTGAAATCCTTCCGGGATTTTTGCGAAACGCCGGACACGTCCACGACGTAGGGCATCGTGAGGACGGGGATGGAAAGTTGATCGGAGACGCCGTCGCGAATGAATCGGCTCGCCACCCAGAGCTCATCGAACTGATTGAGGAATCCGACCGTTTTCTCCGGTATCGTTTCCAGCTCCCACGCCAGATGTCCGATCACGCGCGAGCCGGTTCCTCCTCGCGGGAGCATCTGAAGTCCCCGGTGCAGGTCGTGGAGTCCTCCTTCCATCAACGTCGTTGCAAAGGGCATGCACTCATCCTGCACTTGCTCCGGCAGCACGATCCGTTCCCTTCCGGGTGCCGTGTGAGCATTCGAAACGGCGACGGGAAGATCCGCTGCCCGGCATGCCGCGAAGTGCCCGCGCACCGCTTCGCCGACGCCGTTCTCCGCGCCGATTCCCGCAAGGATGTTCACGCCGCCGACTTGTCCGGTGCGGTGCGTTCTGAGCAGGAAGCGCGGGATGGTCGGGAATTCGCTACGCGGCTTCAGCGCGTCGTAGCGTTTCTTGCCGATGATGCGCTTCACGATACGGCAGAGGAGTTGGTAGGGCGCAAAGGAATGTCGACGATCGATGCAGCGCCACATCCGGTTCGTCCTCGGCTCCCCTCCGGATCGTCGGACGAACACATCCAGCGGTTCGAGGAAGATCGGATCCAGTGGCAGAACACGCGAATGAGCGTTCAGAAGCCAGAGTGCGAATAGTCTGAGATCGGCGGATGCCGGTTTCGGGAAGCGTGCGGACGCTTCGATGCTCATGCGGTGAATCGTGCGGTGGAGACGGTTGATGGGAAGCGGTTTTCCGTTGCGCATCTCCGGTGTCGTGAGCCACGAGTAGAACGAATCGTCTGCGGTTGCAAACGGGTGGGGGAATCGTTTCGGACCGTCGATTTCCTCGTATACGCGCCGTATCACCGGTGTGATACCCGCACCGTTTTCGAATCGGTCGAATGCATAGGGCTGACGCTTGCGTTCTTCATGGTTCACCTCGCGGAGGTGTTCCTGATACTCCAGACACAGTTGCATCAGCGCAGGGTGATGACCGGGATCCGTTCTGGTTTGATGAACGGACAGCGTCGGCGGTGAGCCGCATTTGAAGCCGCTGAAGTGGAAGAAGGCCATCGGCTGCCCGTTCACGAAGTACCGGCCTCCGGATTGCGTGATGATCCGTTCGTGGAGGTTCCAGTATGCGGCGTTCGTTGTCGTGTCGCGCAGAATGAGGAGATCGTTCATGAAACTCGGCACCAAATCCAGCCAGCGCTGATCTCCGAACATGTCGTCTTCCGGTCGCAGGAAAGAGTACTTCTTCAGCCGCTCGTTCAGCCATGTCAGCATCGCCAGCGTTTCGTCGCACTTCCTGCATCCTGCAAACCCTCCATTGTAGATGCCGGCGGCGAGGAATTGGCGGTCCGTGGGGTGGCGACCGTCCTCCGGAATCGGTGTCAGGTACGAAGGAGTCAGAATGAAGGAATGACGTTCCAGGAGCGCGTTCACGTGATCGATGCCGCCGGTGAAGTACAGATCCGCATCGGCGAACACCAGCGTGTTTGCGTTCCATCGGCGCATCAGGTGGAGGAGGAACGCCGGTCGTAACGCCATGCTGAGCTCGTAGGCCGTGTACAGCATCCGCAGTGCCGGAAGATCGGCCGGTTCCAGCTCTTCGGCACGGATGATCGTCCATCCCCCGAGATCGTCGGAGGGAAGCGGTTCATCGAGCAGCAGCAGGAAGAAACGACCATCGGGATTATGCCGTCTGTATGACGTCAGCATGACGCGAGCGAGACCGAGGTGGTTGGCGGAGATGATGGCGCAGGCGTCCACGAGGAAATCAGGAAGGGAAGAAAGGAAAAGGAATGAAAGGCGGAAATGATCTGACCGACGAGCGCGGATATCGTACCATTGGCGTATGGGAGGACATTCCAATCTTGGTCGGCGGGTGATCGGTCGGCTGCGGATGTGCCTGTCACTTCGGTTCTGGCAGTCTCTGAAGCGTGGATGGAACGGCTACATGCGCCGGGAGCGTTGGGTGCTCTCTCTCCTGCGGACCCGCATGCTCTTCCGGCTTCGGGTGGAGGGATTGCTGCACTCGTCGCGTTCTCTGCGAGGGTGGTCCCAATCGAAGGTGAAGATCTGGGTGGACGGTCGGGAATTCTTTCCCCGGCTCCGGCAGTTGATCCGGAAGTCGCAGCGGAGCATCGTGATTCAGATGTTCATCTGGAGGGATGACCGTCTCGGTCGGGAGCTTGCAGCCGCATTGGTCGAAGCGGCGGATCGCGGTGTGCAGGTGGATATCACCAAGGATGCGATGGGCGACGGTTTCGAATTTGCGAGTGATTTCGTCGGGACGCGACGATCGGCATCCGCTCCGTGGGATCGCTTCTGGCGTCATCCTGCCATCGCCGTGCGTCACTTTTCCGGCGGTGAGCACGCGAAGATATTCGTTGTCGACGGAAAAGTTTTGCTGCTCGGAGGCATGAATGTCGGCACGGAGTATCTGGAGTGGCATGATTACTTCGTGGAGCTGCGGGGGAGGTACTGGGTGGAGGCGTTCCTGCAGGGTCGCAGTATCCTGTCAGTCAACGGAACCGTAGAACTGATCCTCAATGCACCGGGAGGACGGATGAACGTGCGGCCGAAGCTGAGGCAATTGCTGCTCGACGCGCGCTCATCGATTCTGCTGGAACATTCCTATTTTTCGGATCCGGAGACCATTGAAGTACTGGCACGCAGAAGTCATGAAGGCGTTCGTGTCACGCTGATTCTTCCCGAGGCGCCGGACGTACACGGTCATGCGAACCTGCAGGCCGTTGATCGGCTGATGTCACAGGGTGAGCCGCGAAACATCCGCATCTTCACGTTCCCTCGCAATCTGCATGCCAAGCTGCTCCTGGTCGATCGGCGGAAACTCTTCATCGGCTCCGCGAACTTGATCGCCTCGTCGCTGGATACGTTGGGTGAAGCGAATGTGCTGATTCGCATGGGGCACCGGAAGTTGCTCAGGCGCATGCGCAGAGCCCTCCGCTACGACATGAGCATCAGTAAGCTGCTCGTCGGCCGCCGCCGGTTCTCGCTCTGGTCCGCCGTGCTGGCGCGGGTGGGGCTGTAGGGAAGGGCATCCTCCTTCGCCAAGGCTTCGGAGGACAAGGGAAAGGCAGGAAAGGCAGGAAGGAGGAAGGTAGGAAGGTAGGAACTCAGCATTGAGTGAGTGCGGGGTTGCGTACACATTGAAAAATTTGACAACTCTACTTACCATTGATGTAGAATGCGTTTGTATGGAAAATCATTTCACTGAAGATCTTGGCGAGGGGGAGGGAGTTCCGAAAAATGTTTACGATGCGATCAGGCGGCTTAGTCCTGAGCAACAAGAAAGATTTAAGGAGTTGATGCGTTCTATTCCCCAAGAAGAAAAGACTGATGTTTGGGAAGGTGAACCCGGCGGAGAATTGCGTTCTGTTGGTACGAGGACAGAAGAGTGTGGAGCAATATGATCAATCAATTCCAATCATAGAAATCGTACGGATGATCCGGGAGATTTTTCCTCGGACTCTTCGGACTCCTCGGTTTCTTCGGAATCCTCAATTTCCATTTGCATCCCCGCCTTCTTTTACGTAAGATCCCCCCATCATCGGAGCACCCCGCGCGATTCAGACGATCGCACTGCAGGGGCGCTGCGATGTTTCGTATGTGAATAAGGACAAGGAAACCGAGGAAGCCGAAGAGTCCGAAGAGTCCGACGAACAGACGTCGTTCCTCGGTTTCCTCGGAATCATCGGACTCCTCGGAATCCTCCCGCTTTACCTTTTTTACCTTCATTACCTACCTTACTTTCCTTACCTTCCCCTCGTATGGCGTTCATCCCCCGCACTTCCGATTCGTTCGATGCCGTCGCGCTCTCCGTCGCCAGCCCCGAGGATGTCCTCGGCTGGTCACGCGGAGAAGTGACCAAGCCGGAGACCGTCAACTACCGCACGCAGCGTGCGGAGCCGGACGGACTCTTCTGCGAGCGCATCTTCGGACCTACCAAGAACTTCCAGTGTTTCTGCGGCAAGTACAAAGGGATCCGCTACAACAACGTCGTGTGCGAGAAGTGCGGTGTCGAAGTCACGCGTTCCATTGTCCGTCGCGAGCGGATGGGGCACATCAACCTCGCCGTTCCGGTGACGCACATCTGGTTCCTCCGCAGCTCGCCGTCGCGCTTGGGATTGCTGTTGGATCTCTCCATCAAGACGCTGGAGCAGATCGTGTACTTCTCCGCGTACATCGTCGTGACCGTCGATGACGAAGGCCGGAAAACCGCCGAGAAGGAGCTGAAGCAGGAGCACGAAGCACGTCGCAACCAGATCAAGCGCGAGCACGACGATGAGGTGAAGCGGCTCAAGGAAGGCAAGCCCACGCGCGATCAGCTGGATGCGCTGGACTCGGCAACGGCCGAGAAGCTGGAGGCTCTCAAGCTCAACCACAAGGACGCGCTGGAGGATGTGGCGAACCTGCACGTCGGGTCCGTGCTCTCCGAGCTCAAGTTCCGCGAGATGAACATGAAGTTCGGACACCTGTTCCGTGCGGGAACGGGTGCCGAGTCGCTGCGCGAGATCATCGCCGCCATTGACTTCAAAGTGCTGGCGGAGACCTTGCTCGATGAGCGGCAGAAGAGCAGCGGTCAGCGTCTCAAGAAGATCATGAAGCGGCTCAAGCTCGTGCAGTCGTTGGAGCAGGCCGGCATCAAGCCCGAGTGGATGATCCTGACGCGTCTCCCCATTCTCCCGCCGGACCTCCGTCCGATGGTGCAGTTGGACGGCGGACGGTTCGCCGCATCCGACTTGAACGATCTCTACCGACGCGTCATCAACCGGAACAACCGTCTCAAGAAGCTCATGAGCATCGGCGCACCGGAAGTCATCAACCGCAATGAAAAACGCATGCTGCAGGAGGCGGTTGATACGCTCCTCAATAATTCAGCACGTGCCGGGAAGGCCCTCTTCACCGCCGGCGACCGACGCAAGCTGCGTTCCATCTCCGACATGTTGAAAGGAAAGCAGGGTCGCTTCCGTCAGAACCTCCTTGGCAAGCGCGTGGACTACTCCGGCCGTTCCGTCATCGTCGTCGGGCCGGATCTCCCCATCGATTCCTGCGGTTTGCCCAAGGAGATGGCCATGAAGCTCTTCAAGCCGTTCGTCATCGGACGCCTGATCCGCGATGAACTTGCCCACAACGTCAAGAGCGCCGAGCGCATGGTCATGGACGGCAGCAAGCGGGTGTGGGACATTTTGGAGGAAGTCATTCAGGACAAGTTCGTGCTCCTAAACCGTGCGCCCACCCTGCACCGTCTGGGTATCCAGGCGTTCCGGCCGCGGCTCATCGAAGGGATGGCCATCCAGTTGCACCCGCTGGTCTGCACCGCGTTCAACGCCGACTTCGACGGAGACCAGATGGCGGTGCACGTTCCGCTCTCCGAGCAGGCGCAGAAGGAGGCCCGCGAGCTCATGAACGCATCCAAGAACGTGCTCAAACCCTCTGCCGGTGAACCGATCATCACGCCGGTGCAGGACATGGTGCTCGGGTGTTATTACCTCACCAACGTCCATGACGGGGAGAAAGGGGAGGGGATGTTGTTCGCCTCCTCCAATGAGGCCATCCTCGCCTACGAGCATGACATCATCAGCATGCAGGCGAAGATCAAAGTGCGCTTCCCGCTCCCCGATACCGACGGCGAACATGAGTTGGTGGAGACCTCTGTCGGCCGCCTCCTCTTCCAGGAGGTGGTTCCGCCCGAACTCGGTCGCATTAACGAGACGCAGAAGAAGGGGTCGCTCTCCAAGCTGATCGCACGTTCACTCGACGTCGTCGGACCGGAGCGGACCGCCCAGCTGGCCGATAACATCAAGAACATCGGGTTCCGCTATGCCACACGCTCCGGCATCTCCATCGCCGTGAGCGATATTATCGTTCCGGAAGAGAAGGGGAAGATCCTCGGTGACGCCAACGAGAAGATCCGCAAGATCAACAATCAGTACTGGAAGGGCTGGATCACCGCCGACGAGAGGTACCAGCACGCCATTCGCATCTGGAGCAAGACCAAGAGCGATATCGCCTCCACCATGATCAAGCACTTCACGGCCGCCGATCGCAACAGCATCACCTACATGATCGATTCCGGCGCCCGCGGTAACTGGGGGCAGATCACGCAGCTCGCCGGTATGAAGGGACTGGTCGCCAATCCGTCGGGTCGCACCATCGAATTGCCGATCCAGAGCAACCTGAAGGAAGGTTTCACCATTCTCGAGTACTTCATCGCCACGCACGGAGGCCGGAAAGGCAAGTCCGACACCGCGCTCAAGACTGCCGAAGCCGGTTACCTGACCCGCCGTCTCGTCGATGCGGTGCAGGATATCGTCATCAAGGAGCAGGACTGCGGTTCCGCATTCGGTCACGTCATCACCCGCGCCGAGTCCGAGCGTATCGGTGAGAAGTTCGAAGTTCGCATCTTCGGCCGAACTCTCAGCGAAGACGTCAAGGACGGCAAAGAGGTCCTCGCCAAGCGCAATCAGGAGATCGATGCGGATCTGATCGCCGTGTTCCAGCGGCACAAGATCGATGCCGTAACGCTCCGCTCCGTCATTACCTGTCATACCGACGGAGGCATCTGTATCAAGTGTTACGGTCGTGATCTGGCCAATAACAAGACCGTGAAGATCGGGACGCCGGTCGGCATCATCGCCGCCCAGTCCATCGGTGAACCGGGCACACAGCTCACGATGAGAACCTTCCACATGGGAGGAGTCGCCGAAGGATCCGACATCACCCAAGGTCTGACCCGCGTGGAAGAGATCCTCGAAGCGCGTCCTCCGCGGACGCCCGCTACGTTGTCCGACATCTCGGGACGTGTGAAGATCAGCCACAAAGGAGGTACGACCACGTTGCAGGTCATCGGCGAAGAACTGGGTCAGGATTCTTACTTCGTTCCGGCAGGCTATCAGATCACCGTGAAGAAGGGGGACGCCGTGAAGGAGCGTATGGTCATCGCCAAGGCGGTGACCGACAAATCCACTATCAAAGTGTTGATCGCCGGCAAGGTGGCTGAGGTCACGGAGAGCCGTATCGTCGTCCGTCACTCGGACATTCAGGAGCGTACGTACGAGTTCGTCGGTCGCGAGGTACTGCTCGTCAAGAACGGCGATCTCGTCAAGGCGGGACAGGCGCTGAATGCCGGACACTACAATCTGCAGGAATTGCTGGAGAAGCAGGGCGCGTATTCCGTGCAGAGTTACATCGTCCACGAAGTGCAGCACATCTACGCATCACAGGGACAAACCATCAACGACAAGCACCTCGAGATCATCGCTCGCAAGATGTTCTCCAAAGTCCGGATCGTTGACGGAGGAGACACCGATCTCCTGGCCGGCGAGGTCGTGGACATCGCGGATGTGCGCCGCGCAGTCGGAGTGCTGAAGAAGACCAAGGGAAAGAAGGAGAAAAAAGAGCCGACGTTCGAGCAGCTGCTCCTCGGCTTGACCCGCGTCTCGCTTGCAACGGAATCATGGCTCGCAGGCGCCTCCTTCCAGGAAACCATCCGCGTCTTGGTCGAGGCCGCCACGACCGGCAAGGTCGACTATCTCCGCGGTCTCAAGGAGAACGTGATCATCGGTCGTCTCATTCCCGCAGGCGAAACCTTCCTCAAGCGGTTCGAGCTGGAGGAGGAGGAGAAGAAAAAGAAAAAGTAGCAAGTAGCGGGTAGCAAGGGTTTCGTCCTCTGCTACCAACTACTTACTACCTGCTACCAAGCCGTTTTCCCTTTACTCTCTCACCATCCATCATTACCATTCCCGCCCGCACTATGCCTACCATCAATCAGTTGGTCCGTCACGGCCGACGCTCTCAGTCCCGCAGGACCAAGGCCCCCAATCTTCAGCACACTTGGAACGCGCTCAGCATGACGCGCGTCCGTCTGCCTGCAGGCGCACCGCAGAAGCGCGGCGTCTGTCTGAAAGTCACCACCATGACGCCCAAGAAGCCGAACTCCGCTCTCCGCAAGATCGCCCGCGTTCGCCTGACGAACGGCGAGGAGATCACGGCGTACATCGGCGGCGAAGGCCATAATTTGCAGGAGCACTCCGTCGTGCTTGTCCGCGGCGGCCGCGTCAAAGACTTGCCGGGTGTGCGTTACCACATCGTCCGCGGAGTACTGGATACGGAAGGTGTGCGCGACAGGAAGCAGGGAAGGTCGCTTTATGGAGCCAAAAAACCTAAGGTCAAAAAATAGTGAGTTTATTTCTTTTCAAATTGTTAAATTGCTAAATTGTTCAATTGCTATCATTCATTCATTGTTTCTTGCCTGCCAACAATTTAACCGTTTAACCATTTAACCATTCGTCTCCATGGCCACTCTCCCCAAGCAGTACATCCCCAAAGGTTCCGATCCCGTTCTGGAGAAGTTCATCAACTGTCTCATGAACAAAGGGAAGAAGGCACTCGCGCGCCAGATCTTTGCTGATGCCATGGACATCATCAAAACGCGGACCAAGGATGCTCCCATGGATGTCTTCGCCAAAGCCCTCCTGAATACCACCCCTCTCGTGGAAGTCCGTCCGAAGCGTATCGCAGGTGCCGTGTATCAGGTGCCGACCGAGGTTCCCGCCAAGCGACAGCAGTCCCTGAGTGTCCGCTGGATTCTGACTGCAGCCCGCGCCCGCAAAGGTGTCCCGATTGCCGAGAAGCTCGCACTCGAATTGCTGGATGCCGCTCAGGAGCAGGGGTCTGCCGTGAAGAAGAAGGAAGATGTCTACAAGATGGCGCAGGCCAATAAGGCGTACGCGCACTTCGCCAAGATGGGGTAAGCCTACGGAAGGTTCGGCGACTCCGGTCTGCATTCCCGCTCCGCCATTGCCGAGTGTTGCTCGAAAATCTGATCAATTGCTCCATGCATACTCCCAAGCGATCGGCTGCAACAGTACTGCTCCGCTCATTGTTCTGGGTTATTCCCATGATGGTGGCAGCGTATTTTCTGTTCCGCGGGTTCACATTCAATCAACTCGCGAAACAGAGTGCATCGTGGCCGCGGACAGCCGGTACGGTGACGAGTGTTGCGGTACGCGAAGAACGGAGCAGGCGTTCCACATGGTTCGATGCGTGGGTGAGCTACCGGTACGAAGTCGGTGCGGAAACGTACACTGCGGAGGACGGACCGTATCTTCTCGATCGTTACACCGCCGAGATGATTGATGACAGAGAAGCGATGAAGAGAGCGAGGGAGCGTTTTCCGGAAGGAAGGCGCATCGAGGTCGCGTACGATCCCTTGAGCCACGGACGTTCGACCTTGCAAGCCGGACAGCATCAACGGGCTCTGGGAAGTTTCTTCATTGGTTTCGCCGCTTTGGCGATCGGCATCTCGATGGTGTGGAATTCTTGGAAGGGTCATCGGAAGCCATACAGGTAAACGTTCAGACTGAGAGTCTCCTGCAAGGATGTCCTCATTTTACTTCGTGGCTCCATTGACAGAAGAACATATTAGCAGTTAAATAGCTCATCCTTTGAGCCGAAACGAGGCTTGGGGGAGCAGTATATCTGCCCGTCTCAATGAAAACTGTAAGATTATCATCGACGTTTCCGTTCTCCCATACGCTGCACACCGTGTCCCCTTCTACAGATCAC
Organism: Candidatus Peribacteraceae bacterium; assembly: GCA_028711345.1. Lineage (GTDB taxonomy): Bacteria > Patescibacteriota > Gracilibacteria > Peribacterales > Peribacteraceae > CAINWJ01. The sequence goes on along the minus strand of JAQTSK010000013.1, from coordinate 11,501 downwards.
AGTACGGACAAGCTCTCTGACAATGAGCTGGCGCTCCGGGCACGCAGCGACATTCGCTATTTTACGCCATTATTCGATCGCCACTTCAAGCCCGTGTACCGCTACTTCTACGCCCGTCTCCGGCACAGAGAGGATGCTGAGGATCTGACGTCCGAGACGTTCATGAAGATCACGCAGGGGCTCCCGTCGTTTCACGAGCGAGGCATTCCGTTCTCTGTCTGGATGTATCGAATCGCGCACAACATCCTCATTGATTTCTACCGCCGCTGCAAAGGGCGGGTCACGGAGTCGCTGGATGAGATGGATCCTTCGCAGGAGCCGAGCTGCGAGTTCGATATGGCGGCGATTGATCGGAGCGTTCTCTCCGACAAGCTGTGGGCCACCCTCAAGGTCCTTCCGCAAGCCCAGCAGGACATTTGGGCACTCAAGTTGACCGCTGATTTGCCCCACAAGGAGATTGCATCGACGCTGGGCATCACTGAAAATCAAGTCAATGTGTACGTCTCCCGATCCATGAAAACGCTCAAGAAGTACCTTTCCTGCCTCGCCCCCCGACAATGAAACGTCACACTGTACATCTGTCGGCCGAGGAACAGGCTCTCATCGAGTCCCTGTTGAAGCGGAAAGCCAACAGTGCAGAGCCCCGTCAGGAGTTCCGTGACGAGCTGTATGGTCGTCTGGTCCGTTCATACGTGCATCAGCAGTCAGCGAACGAGCCTCACGCAGGCAGAGGGACGTTTTCCCTGCATGCGATCTTCCGTTTCTGGGCGGTCACTGCCGTTGTACTGCTCTCCGTCGCCGGCACGGGTCTGACAACCGCGTACGCTTACGTTTCTCCTTCCGTGACCCGCGCCAGCAATCTCTACTTCCTGAAGCGAACCGTGGAGAATCTCGAGTTGCTTGCCTCCTCTTCGCCGGAGCAGCGCAGCCGTCTGCACCTCAAGCTGGCAAACCGACGACTGGAGGAGGCGACCGTCTTGACGGGACAGGGAACCGTGGATCAGGAGACGCTGGAGGAAATCGTATCGAATACCCGGCAGGCGGAAGCACTCGCGTCCAGGGTTCCGGATTCGCGTACGCAGATCGCTCTCAATACGTACATCGCTTCAGAGACCAATCGACAGCGGACGAACCTCGTCTCATTGGTTCGCCAGCTGGAATCGGAGACATCCGGCATGTCCCTGCTGCCTCCGTCAGAGCAACCGGCATCGGAGGCACCGCCAGAGACTGCTTCGGCTTCATCCGCAAGCGACGGTTCTTTGCTTGTCGCTTCTTCGGCTTCCTCGTCGGTATCACCCGCAGGAATCACATCGTCTCAGCCTGTGGCGGTCGCCCCATCGCCCGCGGTGAGTGACGCTTCCACGGTCGGCGCACTGGAGAAGACGATTGCGAACATCGGCAAAGTAGAGATGAGTGCCGCGAGCACGGCCATGAAAGTCAGTCAGGAGACGGGATTCACTCAAAGTGCGCCTCAACGGTTACCCGATCTTTTCGTGTCGCTTGAGCCCGGATCCGATGTCAGGGAGGGGGAGTCCTTTTCCCTGGGTGTCCGGATCGCCAATGTCGGCCAGCGCGGCGCGCCGAACGCCCGATTGCTTGTCGCGTGGGGCGATGGAAATGTTGAGGAATCGACGATCATCGCACTTGATCGCGACGAGGATAATTCTTCCAACCTCGAGCATATCTACCGGAACCCGGGAACGTACATCATCCGCGTTCAGATCGATCCGAAGGGACTGTTGAGTGAGCTGACGACCGCCAACAACCGCGAGACGACGAGTATCGAGGTGACGCCGATTCCCCGCGATACCTGTCCGGGGGATGGCATCCGTCGTTGTGTCGGTCAGGATTTGCAGATATGCCGATACGTCGGCGGTGCGGAGGCTTTGTCCTGGGATACCTTCAAAACGTGTGCAGGAAGCGCGACATGCACCGTGGACGGCTGCAAAGAAGCGAGCGTATGCCCGTCCGTCTGCACGGCCGGGCAGAAGCGCTGTCTCGGCAAGAACGTCCAGCAGTGCACGCAGCTGCAGGACGGCTGTGTCGGCTGGGAAGACATGAAGACCTGCTACGGAAGCCAGTATTGCAGTGACGGCGAGTGTCGGAGCTCCGTCTGCGGCAACGGCACGCGGGAATCCCTCGAGGAATGTGACGACGGAAACACGTCCGGCGGTGACGGTTGTTCCAGCGGATGCCTCATTGAAAATGAGACGTGCTCCGATACGGATGCCGGCCGGGTGATCGCAACCAGAGGCACCGTCCGGCTTTCGCGAGGCGGGGAGACGCGGACCGATTCCTGTCGAAGTACGCAGTCACTCGAAGAGTTCTATTGTGAGGGTGCGATGTACCAGAGTTATGTGTACGACTGCGTCAATGGTTGCAGAGACGGCGCCTGTTTGTCCCAGACGCAGCCGGCGTGCGGCAACGGTAAAACCGAATCGGGAGAAGAGTGCGACGACGGGAACAACTTTGACGGCGATGGGTGCACCATCACCTGCCTTGCCGAGCAGTGCTCGGATTCGGACGGAGGCGAGGATCGGTTCGTTGCGGGTACCGCGCGGTACGGCGTACGGGGATCGAAGACGGGACAGGATACCTGCAGGGATGGCTATTTCGTCACGGAGCATTACTGCTACGGGAACGGACATGCCGCCATCGATTCCTCCTGCCAATTCGGATGCAGGGACGGCGCCTGTCTCCGGCAGGCGGCACCTGTCTGCAGTAACGGCAAAGTGGAGGAAGGCGAGGAGTGTGACGATGGCAATGTGGAAAGCGGCGACGGTTGTTCCAGTACGTGCCGCAAGGAGGCGGTGCCGCCCGTCACGTGCACGGACAGCGATGGAGGGATTGTTCCCGCGCAGAAAGGGACAACGTCTATCGTCAAGACCGGAGGAGGGGTTTCGGCGACGGACTACTGCGACAACTCGGGTCAACTCCGCGAGTATTACTGTACGGGCGACGCATCATTCGCGACCGTCACATCGACCTGTCAGTACGGCTGCAAAGACGGCACCTGCCTGTCACAGCCTGTCGCCGTGTGCGGGAATGGCAAGGTTGAAGCTGAAGAGCAGTGTGATGACGGGAATACGGTCAGCGGTGACGGGTGCAGCTCAACATGTTTGAAAGAAATCCCAACGCCGCAGTCGAAGGCGTTCAGCTTTGCGGATGCCAATAACGACAAATCCATCTCTCCCGCGGAGACTGCAAGTGCATTGATTCGCTTCGGTATGGCGTACAACACTACCGACACTGTTGCAGACTTCGATAGAACAGGCTGGGTGGACTTCGGAGATTATTCCTACCTGACGCCTGTATTTGGAGTGACGAATCAGGCAGTTGTGCGGGCATTCAAGTACGTGGATACGAATGGCGATATGAAAATCACGGACAGTGAAGCGGCAGCCGGAGCCATTCGTTTGGATGCCGACATAAAGTCCGGAAACCTGCGGGCGGATTTCAACAGCAACGGTGTGACCAACCTTTCCGAACTTGCGACGATAAATGTTCTCTACGGAGCGATCAGTTACAAGGCGGCTTGCGGAAACGGTTTGCTGGATCTTCTTGAGCAGTGCGACGATGGCAATGCGACGGGCGGAGACGGGTGCAGTGCGACATGCAGAAATGAGCTCGGTTGTGGCAACGGCAATCTGGAAAATGTTCCCGCCTCTACTGCCACTCGGCTGACTGCTGCGAGCATCACATCGTACTTGAGCGGCATCCGGTCGACACTGGATATCGACAACAACGGCGCGTTCGATGCGCTCAGTGATGGTATTCTGGTGCAGAGATATTTCAGCGGTATCCGCGGCACCGCACTCATTGATGGTGCCATAGGCAATGGAGCGACGCGCACAAACGCTGTCGAGATTGAGGGGCAATTGTCGCAGAATGCGCAGTCGTTGGATATCGATGGCAATGGTCAAACGACCGGTTCGGAAGACGGTGTACTCATTCTCCGATATCTGTTCGGTTTCACCGGTGAAGCATTGGTGGGAGAAGAGTGCGACGACGGGAATACGATCAATGGGGACGGATGCAGCGCATTGTGCCTGCAGGACATTCGATAGCCGGTCGGTTGAACGCAGACGACGGTCTGTAGATCGGCAGGTTTGACAGAGTGCAATCACGAATCGGCTGATCTCACGGAAGCGAATACCTGAAACCAAGCACCAGCGAAGAATACACTCAGGAATCGGCTGTTGCAGAAAGTCATCATCGTTCATGCAAAAAGAAAGTGCACCGGTCTTCCAGAAACAAACGTTGTTGTCGTAGAGACGCCCGATCGGGCGTCTTTACGACAACCGAGTCGATCATTGCGGCTCATCTCCGAGGATTCGCTGACGAGATCTCAGCCAATTCGTGAGTTCATCCCCAGCGAACCATTGACAGAATCAATAAAATCATTAAAATGCACCCAAAATTGTGTAAGGAATACTTCTCTTCCTGCGTTTTACCTGATGAATCGCCCCATTTCGGGCGTGTTATTCTATTCTTCCCCCTTCTATTTATGAGAAATACAGCGAAGCGTTTCGCCACTGTTGTGGCGGCTTTCCTTCTGGCATCCGAGGTGTTCGCACCGCTTGCCGTCAATGCCCAGACGTATGCACCCGTCAGAAGTCCGGTGCAGAAGGAAGCGGATCTCGCGACGAACATCAAAGCGAGTGTCACGGCTGTCACTCCCGGGATGAAGAACATCCAGGTGATTTTCAAAATGGGGAACAACGGTCCCTCGGCGACCACGAAGAGCACGATGCGCGTGACGCTCCCGCAGGGGATCACGGTCCAGACTCCTCCCGCAACGAGAGAGTGCAAGGTTATCGGCCAGATCGTGGAGTGCACAAGCGGTCCGATCAAACCCAATGCGGCTGCAAATTATTCCATGACGTTGCAAGCCCTCCCGACGCTGAAGTGTCCGCAGTCAGTCAAGCTGGGTGCGACCATCGTCGCTTCCAGTCACCCGGACAGGATCACCTCAAACAATGCGATGTCACAACTTCTTTCCGTGTCCTGCGTCGAACAGCCGAAGATCGACATCTCCTTTGACGGTCCGGTGACACAGACCTACAAGCCCGGCACCAAGGATGTCGTCTTCGCCAACGTGAAGATGGAGGCGTCGACCGGTATCAGCGTGAATCAGGGGGTGTTGGTGGTGCAGGGTTTCGCCGCTCTCAAGAATCTGCCGAAGGGCGGCATCGCCATGATCGATACGTTTGTGCAGAATCTCGAAATTCGCAATACGGTGACCGGTCAAACGGTTCCCGCCCGTCTGTATCAGCGTGTGTCGACGTCTGATGGTCAGTTCGGTCTCTATCGGGTCAATAACTTCATGCTGAAAAAGGGGATGAATCAGTGGGAGATCCGTGGTGATTTCACGCTCAATACCCGGGACGGTGATAAGTTCCGGGCAGGGACATGCACGACTGCGGCCGGCTCTTCCGATCCTCTCTGCAAGTTCTCATCCTCCATTCCCTCGAGCACAAGCCACTCTCTCATTGCATCAACGTTGAATGGCCAGCGCGTCACGAGTGTGCGTCCGGGCGGGGTGATGACCGGCAGCTACCAGTTGGTCGGCGTACCGACCCTTGCAGTAACGCAGAAGGCCACTGTTCCGAATGACACGGCCACTGCCAATCAGAAGAATATTAACCTCCTCAAGTTCGAAGCACGCGCGAACGAGGTCGAAGATGTCTTGCTCACAGATTTGAGCTTCAGGAACTCAGACGGCGATCTGACGAATGTGGTGAACTATACGCTCTGGGTAGACATCAATGCTGACGGAGCCGTCGATCCGATCCTTCAGAAAGGAGCGGTCGCGGCGAACGGGTTTGTCACGTTCGACAAACTCACCGGCGGCGGATATGTCGTCCCGAAGAGCGGCAGTTCGGCTGTATTCGAGGTACATGGAGACGTCGCATCGTCCCTCTCGCCGAAGACGTTCCAGCTTGCCTTTGCCACGCCGCAGCCGACGACCTACGTCGAGGCTGAAGCGGTCAGTGACGGGACCCCACTACTTGGAATTACTACTGACGGTACGTGCAGGACGGAGAACGGTTATCCGACATGTCAGACCGTTGTCGTGACTGGACAGGCGACACGTTGGACATTCGTGTCCGTCGGCAACCTCTTCGTCACGAAGTCCTCCACGCCGATCCGTGAGCGCCAGCTCCTCGGCGGCACGTTGGGTGACGAGATTCTCCGCCTTCAGTTCCGCGCGGACCTGGAAGACATCGATGTGACTGATATCGTTCTCACTGCAACGGATACGAACGCGGCACAGATCGCACAGAACGTCGACAGACTCGAGCTGTACAAGGCAGGCGCCACGACTCCGTTTGCCACCGCTACGATCGGGGGATGCGGCACGGACCAGGTTCCCGCCAACTCCTTCTGTGCGAAGATGACGAACCAACAGCTCGTGGTTCCGGAGGAATCCACCGTCAACGTTCTCGTACGTCCCCGCATGCGGACGGATACGGACGGAGCGGTCTCCGGTCAGTTCGTGAAGATCATGGTGGACGATGCATCGGGCACGACGATTCGTGCACGTGGACTGGCTTCTTCCAATGCATTGCTCTTGAACGACGGTGACGCCGCTTTGGAAGGCGAAGTGTTCATCGGTACGGACTCTGCAGGTCAGAATCGCGAGATCACCGGCAATAAGAACGTTGTCGTTCTCTCCAAGGTCGTTTCCATCACGAATGTGAACCCGGATCCGAACGGTACGCAGGTACCGGCTGGGGTCGCTCCGGTTGGCCAGTTCAAGTTCAGTGCCGCCGCCAACAACAATCTGAAGAACGGCCCGAACAAATTCACACTCACCGATGTCATTTTCGATATCGATGCGACGAATGTCGCTTTCGGTTCGGGTGGCTTTAAGCTTTATAACAAAGCCGACCCCACAGTAAAGGCTCGGTGTTACGATCTCGAAGGAACCTCAGATCAGCATCATTTCTGGGTTGCCTGTTGGGATGCCGGCAACTCCGGCGTGACCACGGCAATCGATTCGGGAACGGATGCCACGTTTGTTCTGGAAGCGGATATCACCAATCCGGCGATCAGCAGGACTGAGACCTCTTCGCTCGTTGTATCTCTCACGAAGTTCAACGATCCGTCACTTATGGGTATGTCTTCCAGTCTCAGCCACATCCGTTGGCTGGATAAAGACAACGGTCTTTCTGTCGGCGAATTCTGGTGGATTGAATACCCGGAGACTGTCGTGCGATCGACGCAGTACGTCGGCGCGTCCGTGTCAGAGGCGGATCTGTCGCTTTTCAAGACCGGACCTGACTCAGTCATGAGCGGAACCGGGCTGACGTATACGGTCAGTTTGAAGAACAGCGGCCCCTCTACCGCTGAGAACGTTGTCGTTCGCGATACGTTTACCGCGGGTCTCGAGTACGTCGGGTCGTCCGCCGGCAGCGCCTGTTCGGCTTCGGGCAATACGGTCCTGTGCACGGTTGGATCGTTCCCCACGACACAACGGATGCTGATTAAGCTTCACTTCAATGTTCCGGAAACCATGGCCTGCGGGTCAGGATCGACACTTCGCAACGTTGCGTCCGTTTCATCCTCCACGCTCGATCCGAACATTGTGAACAACTCCAATGCTACTTCACCGGTTCTTACCAATGTGCAGTGCCCGCCTCGTCAGCTCGGCGACGTGAATGGCAACGGAATTATTGGAGGTATGGATGCCTCCTACATAGGGCAGTACCTCCTCCCGGAGACGGATCCGAGTCACCGGAATCTATCTGCCGAGGAGCTGGAGGCCGCTGATGTGAATCAGGATGGCAGAGTATCCAAGGCGGATGAGCGCGTTCTCGGCTTCCGTGTCGTCGGTTGCATCAAAACATTGCCGTGGGCGTTCGCTGACACGAACCTCGATGGCACGATTGATGCGGCGGATCTGGCAATCGTGAAGTCGTTCCTCGGTCGTACCGATGTAAATACCGTTTCAGAGGGATGTACAGATGGTGTAACCAAATCCATCACGATGTCCGATGTGAATGAGGATGCCAAGATTACACTTGCGGATTACTACCTTATGGATGCGACGATCAAGGGCGTCATTGCAGCATTGCCGCAATTGTACGGAGATGTATCCGGTAACGGTTCCGTGACGGCTTTCGATGGATCCAAGATTTCCCGCTACGCTGCGGATCTCGAGCAGCCGACGCCCCAGCAGCGCTTCCTCGCGGATCTGAATGCCGATATGACGATTGACGCAAAGGATGTCACGCTTATCGGTGAATTGGCGATCGGTCGCCTGCATCAATCGGACATGCCCGTGCTCTGCGGCAACAGTCAGCTGAACAATCAGGATCCCGCAACAGAGCAGTGCGATGACGGGAACACGACGAATGGTGACGGTTGTAGTGCGACGTGTCTCGTCGAAGAGCGGCTCGCTCTCCAAAGCGCTGCGGTGGCGGACGGGAAGATCACCATTGTGTTCTCAAAAAACTTTGCAACGTGCGCTTCCATCTATACGAAAACCGGAAAATTTGATCAGCGGATCAACTTCCTTTGTGCGAAAGGAGACAACCGTACCGCCACGGCGAATTTGCGAGAGCTCGGCCGTATATTGGACATCGGTGAGGAGATCAAACTATGCCACGGAAACAACGGGAACATTTGCAGCGGATTTGTAACGATTCAGGGAGCCGTTCCATCTTCCTCTTCATCATTCTCCTCCTCTTCTCTTCCCCCTCTTCCCCTTCCTCCTCCTCCATCTTCCTCTTCCTCTTCCTCATCATCTTCATCTCTTCCTCCTCCTTCGCCTCCTCCATCCTCCCCCCGTTCTCTCGGCGACGTGGATAACGACGGGGACATTGATCGGACGGACTACGAGATGATCGAGAAGCATATCAATGGTATCGCAATGATTCCGACCGACGATTTGCCCTTTGCCGATGTGGAGAGAGCGAAAGGCGTCAGAGTACCGACCATCACCAAGGCGGATTATTACCTGGTGCGCATGCAGACCGAGGGCTGTGCGATTCCCTTGCCCAAAGTCATCGGCGATGCGGATGAGGGTGGCGTACAGAGTGCCGCTGACGCATTCCTGATCAGCCAACATATCGCCGGGATGACCGTGCCGCCGTTCTTGCCCTTCCCTGCGTGGAAAGTGTGTCTGGTGGACGCGAACGTGGATCACAAAGTGGATGCCAAGGACCCCATGATTGTCGAGAACTCCGGCCTGGGGAAAGATCCGGCTCCGGTGACCTGCGGCAACGGGATTGTGGAAAACGGGACAAATGATGAACCCAACTGGGGCGAACAGTGCGATGACAGGAACACGGTAAATGGCGACGGATGCAGTGCCACTTGCAAGACTGAAGTAGCAGTTGCCCAGCTTTCAATTGTGCAGAAAGCGATCGGATCGACCAACACCGCAGTCGCTAATCAGAAGAATATCAATCTTCTTCGCTTTGAGTCCCGCGCACAGCATGAGGAAGTCCTCCTCACGGAAATGACGTTTGATGCCGGACAGGGAACAGTCGTGAATGCCGTCAATTACACATTGTGGGTGGATACCGACAGCAACGGTGCCGTCGATACCATCCTCAAGCAAGGAGTCGGTTCGGAGTACGGAAAGGTGACGTTCGTCGACCTTGCAGGCGGCGGGTATGTCATTCCTACAACGTCCGCAGTGATCATGGAAGTGCACGCTGACGTCGCTTCTGGACTGTTGTCGGGAACGGAGGCGACATTCCGGCTGAAGTTTGCAACCTTGCAATCCGGTTATGTTCAGGCCGAAACGGTCGATAACGGTGAGGTACTGTCCGGCATCAAAACCGGCGGTGTCTGCGCCGGTACGTGCCAGATTTCGGTAACAACGGTTCCTTCGACGCTATGGACATTCGTTCCTGCGGGAAACCTCTACGTTACGAAGTCCTCGACGCCCACCCGCTCGAGGCAGCTCCTCGGCGGCACGCTCGGTGAGGAGGCGCTCCGGCTCACGTTCCGAGCGGATGCCGAGTCAGTGGATGTCACGGCCATTCGCATAAGCACTTCGCTCGCTTCCAGATCCATCGATCAAGTGGAGCTGTACCGGGCAGGGGATTCCACTCCCTTCGGTGTTGCGACGATCGGAGGATGTGCCGGATGGAACCCGGGGGCGACAGATTCATTCTGTGTCATTCTGCAGTCACGCCAGTTGGTGGTACCTGCCGGAGCACAGGTCGAGGTCATCGCCCGACCGCGAATCAAGTCCGATATGGTTGGTGGTGTATCGGGTGATTCGTTCAAGCTCAGACTGTTATCCCAAGTGGTGACTGTCGAAGCACGCGGCGACATTTCAAGCAACGCACTTGCAGTAAATGACGGAGACGCAGTCGCAGAAGGCGAAGTCTTCGTCGGGACATCCGTTCCGGCTGCAAATAGCGAGATCATTGGATCCTTTCAGCAGGTCGTGATGTCCAAGGTCACTTCCATCACCAATGCCGATCCGAACGCCAACGGAACGGCTATTCCGACGGGCGCTCATCGTGACATTGGCGCTTTCAAATTCGATGCTGCAGCGAACAGTAACGGTAAGTATGGTCCAAATGTCATTCATTTTGACAGTATTTTATTCACTGTGAATGCAGTCAATGTCGATCTCGCAGCTGAGGAGTTCAAAATCTATGATAAGGAGAATGGGCCAACACAGTTCGAACGCTGCATACCTTATGTGAACGGGACGAGTGTCACGACCGGAACGGTGACTGGGACAATCCAGCTCGATTGCGGGATAGGGGACTACAGTCCGGTCAACAATACCATCAGCAGCGGCCAGTCGAAGACGTTCGGGATTCTGGCAGACGTGACCGGTACCCAGGGTGCCGGATCCGCTCTTCAGATTTCATTGAACAATTTTACCGATCCGCTTCACACGCGTTATTTCTTCTCTGACAGCCATATTTCCTGGTTTGATAAGGATGTTGCGACTGCCACTGACATCTTCTGGGTCGATATGCCCGAAACCGTCGTCAACGGAACGGCATATGCCAACTGACGTTGTTCTTTGAATCTTTGGATCCATGCGCATGCCTCCCTTCGGAAGAGGGGAGGCATTGCCGGTGTCAGATCCTAATCTTCTGCCGGACAATCGAACTGTATCCTCTTCCTTCTCTCTTCTACCATGAGTGCTGCCCCTTTCCGGAACTATTCCGGCATTTCTTTCGTGATTGGAGTCGGGATTATTCTCGGCGTGACTATCTCACTCCAATTCAACCAATTTGAATCATCGGTCGGGTATGCGGCAACCAGCATCTTCATTCCGAACTGCACGGATACCGACGGAGGGGTGAACATCGGGAAGAAAGGACACCTCCTCATCGGACTTTCCACGGAGTTTGACGAATCCTGCAAAGACAGTTCCACGCTGACGGAGTGGCTCTTCGGGAAATCGAGTGGGTAGCAATTTGAACTTCTCCGCAACCTGAAGAGCAGAACACCGAGAAAAAACCTGTTACGGTCTGTGACATGCTTCACTCTCTGAAAACACACGGACTTTACGA
>JAQTSK010000066.1 GCA_028711345.1 Candidatus Peribacteraceae bacterium | reverse complement strand
GACCTTGGTCGCGTACCGTCCGTCGAGAGGGGAGAGGGGGTGCATGGAGGGAGTGTAGCAGAATGCAATGTTGGAGTTGTTTTTGAGTGACGGAATCAATCCATTGTAGTATGCTGCTTCCCTCATGATCTTCTCGAAGAAAAACGCAGGCAAATGGGTTGCAAGTAAAGGCGAGAAAATAGTGGGAACAAGCCATGAGCTTGGCACACTCGTCAGGAAAGTCGGTGCACGGAAAGACAAGAATGCCATCCGCTATGACTTGATCCCGCCACACTCCTATTTTGCCGGCATCATCAGTGGAAATACCCTACGTTAAATGCGAAGGCAGTCACGGATATTCGTACAGACCGTATCTGCCGGTGACGTTCTCCTACGGCGATCAACAGCTTCCCATCGGACGGGCGCTTGTGGATACCGGTTCTGATCTCACGATCCTTCCGTTGCAAGTTGCACACTATCTCCGGATCGAACTGGATGATGTGAAAAAAGTGACGATTGATTGCGCGGGCGGCGGCAGGTTCATCGCATTGCCATCACAACACCAAGTCGGGTACATGATCGATGCCCCGGGATACCGGCCGATACGATGGAAAGGGATTGTCTATTTTGCCGAGAACGAACCTGTCGTGTTGCTTGGCTATCATCAATGTCTGGAGAAATTTGACCTGACATTCCGCGGACCGGAAAGAAAGCTGGGGATCATTCCCCGTTTCCGTCTCTCATAAACGAAGCAATACACAATTATTTTTTGGAGCTAATGGTCCGATTTCTCTGATTGTTTCAATTGAGCCATGCGTTCAAAAATCACCGTCGTTTCACATGGATTATCTCGATAAGCTTTCGTCCAATCAAATTTCATTATCTGTTCCATGGTTGCGTTTTTCCACTTCTCCCTCAATGGCTTCAATTGAGCTTCAGCTCTGGAAGTAAAATAATGAAGCATCAGATGGGAAAACAGTTTTTTTAAGAAAATGATAATGGAAAAAAGACCAATGAGTACAATGACACCAATCACAACACCACCCGCAATCGAAAGCATCAAACTCATAGATTGGATCTTATCCTTTTATGATCCTGCTTTCTAGGCTCATCTTCTTCCCATCAAAGATCTCCAGAAACTCCTCCAGCGACATGGTCTCCACTTCCATGAGTTTCTTCACAAGAAGCTCCAGCTTCGCCATGTGCAACGTGATGAGCCCCTTCGCACGCTCGTATTGCTCGCCGATCACGCGGCGGACGAAGGCGTCGATCTTCTTGGCGGCTTCCTCCGAGTAGTTCCGTGTCAGACCCAGATCCACGCCGAGGAACGGCGAGCCCTGCTTCTCGCCGTAGGCGACGATGCCCAGTTCCTCCTCATCCATGCCGTAGCGCATGGCCATATTGCGGGCGATCATGGACGCGCGCTCGATGTCGTTACTCGCACCCGTTGTGATCTCGTTGAAGATCAGCTGCTCCGCTGCGCGGCCGCCGAGGAGACCGCAGATTTCATCCAGAAACTTCTGCTTCGTCGTCGTGTACTGGTCCTCCTTGGGCAGGAACCACGTCACGCCCAACGCGAACCCGCGCGACACGATCGAAATTTTGTGGAGCGGATCGGATTCCTTGCACAGGTGTCCGACGATGGCGTGGCCCATTTCGTGGTAGGCGGTCACGCTCTTCTCTTTGTCGGTGAGCTTGCGTGAGCGCTTCTCCGAACCCAGTGTCACTTTCTCGACCGCGTTCACGATGTCCTGCTGTTGCACGGTCTTGACGCCCCGCTTGGCGGCGAAGATAGCTGCTTCGTTCATGATGTTCTCCAGATCGGCACCGGCGAGTCCGACGGTCTGACGCGCGATGGTTTCCAGATCCGCGTCGCGCCCCATCTTCTTGTTGCGTGCATGCACCAACAATATCTGTTCGCGGGCCTTCAAGTCGGGCTTGTCGATGAAGACGCGCCGGTCGAAGCGGCCTGGGCGCAACAGAGCGCTATCCAGTACGTCAGGTCTGTTCGTCGCCGCCATCACGATGATGTTCGTGTCCTTATCGAAGCCGTCCATTTCCGTGAGGATCTGATTGAGCGTTTGCTCGCGCTCGTCGTGACCGCCGCCGAAGCCCGCACCGCCGCGCTGACGACCGACCGCATCGATCTCGTCGATGAAGATGATGCACGGCGCGTTGCGCTTGGCTTTCATGAACAGGTCTCTGACACGGCTGGCGCCCACACCCACGAACATCTCCACGAATTCGGAGCCGGAGATGGAGAAGAACGGCACGCCTGCTTCTCCTGCAACTGCACGGGCGAGTAACGTCTTGCCCGTTCCCGGGGCACCGACTAAGAGCGCCCCCCGTGGGATCTTGGCGCCGATCACCGTGTACTTCTTCGGGTTCTTCAGGAAGTCGACGATCTCACGGAGGTCGTTCTTCGCCTCCTCACAGCCGGCTACATCCTTGAACGTGGTCTTCACCTCGCGTGCGTCCGCGATCCGCGCACGGGACTTGCCGAAGGAGAGCGCCGTCGATTGACTCCGTGCGATGGACCGGAACACCCACATGCCGAGTGCGATCAGGAGGACGAAGAAGAGGAGGTCGCCGAGGTGCGCTTTGAAGAAGTTCTTCACTTCCATGTTGTCGACCTGCACCGCGGTCGGATTCTTCGCATCATTCCAGCCGAGCGTCGTCACCGAGTCGCCTGCCTCTTTATACGATTGAATATACGATCCGGAGAGATAGAGCGCGTAGACGTTGCTCCCGCGGACGATGATTTCTTCCAGCTCCCGGTCTTCGTACGCTCGCGTGATGGCGCTAAGCGGCACCTCCTTTGCAGTTTCCAGATTCTGATCTGCGGAACGGTCCGGAGCGGTGATGTAGTAGATCGAGCTGAGAACGAGGAACAAGAGTAGCAGCGCGGTTAAGAGCTGGTTTTGACGTCTCTGCGGCGGGAGGAAGCGACTGTTGGCCATGCCGGGGGAGTGTAGCGGGGAACGGGGGAAAAAGGGAGATCGGAGATCGGAGATCGGTAAACGGGGGTCTGCGTGCGATGATTTCGTATGAATCGAGCTTCAAGCTTGTTTGTAGCCGGTGCCACAGTCAAATGAAAAACGGCTATCTTTCCGAACCCCGATATTCCGATCCCCGATCACCTACCCTCGAATCATCTCAATCGCCTCCTTCCGATTCTTCGCTTTAAAGATCGCACTGCCCGCCACCAAATTATTCGCACCGGCTTTGCGCGCGAGAGGAGCTGTTTTCGTATCGATGCCGCCGTCCATCTGAATCATCAGATCGGGATGCCTCGCCCGCAGCTCCTTCACTTTCTCCAGCACCTCCGGCATGAAGGACTGTCCGCCGAATCCCGGCTCAACAGACATGATGAGCACCAGATCGACTTCGGACACAACATCGTCGATCGCTGAGAGGGGAGTTGCAGGATTGAGCGCGATGCCTGCAGTCGCTCCCGTCGCCCGAATGGAAGACATGAGTGCACGGCGATCGTTCGTTGATTGAACCGCCTCGGCGTGGAATGTGATATTGCCGCAGCCGATGGCGGCGAACTCGGTGATACGATCGGCGGGATTGGCAACCATCAGATGTGCATCGAGAAGAAGCTTCGTCTTGATGCATTTACAAACAGGCGCGCCAAAACTCAGGTTCGGGACGAAGTGCCCGTCCATTACGTCCAGCTGGAGCCACTCGCAGTACGGTTCGATGGATGCGACTTCGTCTTGAAGATGACCGAAGTCCGCGGCGAGGATTGATGGAGCAATGATTGTCATAATGAATAATGGACAATGGATAATTGATAATTGGCCTACATAGACATTTCATTCCTTTTCATTATCCATTATCAATTCTCAATTATCCATTCGACATCAAGTCATTCCGCGTCCGGGAATTGCTTCAATCTCTTCTCGTGCCTCCCGCCTTCAAACGGTGTTGAAAGAAAAATATCGACCATCTTGCACGCCAGCTCCGGCGTCGTGACACGGCCGCCGAGGCTCATCATCTGCGCATCATTGTGCTTGCGTCCCATCTCCGCATCCCATTCACTCACGCAGCGCGCGCAGCGGATGCCGTGCACTTTATTCGCCACCATTGCTTCACCATTCCCGCTCCCGCCGAAGATGATTCCCGGACACTTGTATTCCTTCACGGCGGACGCGGCCTTGATCATGAATTCCGGATAGTCACACGAAACTTCCGAGAAGCATCCGCAGTCGACGACATCGATCTTCTTGGAAATGAGATGTTTCTTCACCGCTTCTTTGAGCAGGTAACCTGCGTGATCGGTGCCGAGGACGACGCGGGAAACGGAAGGAGAGGATGGCATGAGGAAACGGAAGGTTGGACATAGGATAATGGCTAAATGGCTAAATGGCTAAATGGTTTCCATCTGCCATCGTTCCTGTTTGCTTGCTAACCATTTAACAATAGAACCATTTATCAATTTACCCAGATCTCTGAAATACCTACACTGTGCTCATATGAATCCCAAACGAAAGCTCTTGATTGCCGGAAACTGGAAGATGAATCCCGCACCGGCAGGATTCGACGCTGATGATTCTCCGTTCCGATCAAGGAAGAACGTTGATGTTGCGGTGTTCCCGACCTTCCTCGATCTCCGGCGCTGCATCGATGCCGGCATTCCCTGCGGCCCGCAGTTCGGCAGACCGGAGCCGACCGGTGCATTCACCGGCGACATCAGTATGGCGATGGCAGCAAAGCTTGGCTGCCAGTATGCACTTTGCGGGCATTCCGACCGTCGCCAGTTCCACCATGAAACCGACGAGGAGATTGCCAAACAGTTCGTCGCAGCAATCGATAATAACCTGATCCCTATTTTCTGTTTCGGGGAAACCGAATCAGAGCATGATGCAGGCAAAACAATTGAGGTTCTCAAGCGCCAACTCCAGCCGATCATCACAATACTCACCGGAAGCTTATCGCTTACCGCTGACCGCTTCTCGCTCGCATATGAGCCGGTATGGGCCATCAGTCGCGGCGATCCGAACAAGCCGGCGGCAACGTCGAAAGACGCACAGGAGATCCACGCATTGATCCGGTCCTTATTGCCGAAAGACAAGCAGGCTTCGACGCGCATTCTCTACGGCGGATCGATGAAAGGGTCGAATGCAGCTGAACTATTGGCGCAGCCGGACATCGACGGGGGATTGGTGGGAGGAGCGTCCTTGAAGATTGATGATTTTCGGAAGATTGTGGAAGCGGCGGAAAAGAATGGACAAAACAATGGATAATTGAGAATGGATAATGGATAATTACTTTCTCAGGGATTCCGTCATTATCAATTTTCAATTTTCCATTATCAATTAATTCCCCCACCCTTTATGCCCGCACTCTTCGGCATCTTCCCCGCCATCTTCCTCATCGGCGTGCTTCTGATTTCCATGATCCGCCAGATCGATCAGTACGAGCGCGGCATCGTCTTCACCATGGGCAAGTACTCGCGGATGTGGGCTCCGGGATGGCATCTGCTCATCCCCATTTTCCAACGGCTGGAGAAAGTGGACGTCCGCATCAAGGCGGTGGATGTGCCGGATCAGGAAGCGATCACGAAGGACAACATCCCCATCCGCATTAATGCCGTCATCTACTACAAGATCAACGATGCGGCGAAGGCGGTGATAGAAGTGGAGAACTTCTTCAATGCGGTCAGTCAGCTGGCACAGACGACCATGCGCAACGCGGTCGGAGAAGTGCAGCTCAATGAGCTGCTTGCGAACAAGGCGAAGGTGAGTGAGAACATCAAGCTGGTCGTCGACAAAGTGTCCGATGCGTGGGGTGTGGACGTGCAGTCTGTTGAACTCAAAGACATCATCCTGCCGGACAGTCTGAAGCGCACCATCGCGAAAGTCGCCGAAGCCGAGCGCGAGAAGCAGGCCGTCATCATCAGCTCGGAAGGCGAGGTTGCTTCCGCCGCCAATATGGCCAAGGCCGCCGCCATGCTCGCCGCTTCGCCTGGTGCTCTCCATCTGCGCACGCTGCAGAGCATCAACGACATCAGCTCCGATCAGTCCAACACGACGGTCTGGATGGTGCCGGTCGAAGCCCTAAAAGCGCTGGAAGGGATCGCAAAGAAGATGGAGAAGTAGGAGAGAGTTTGTGATTGAATTGAATGTTTGGGCAGTTCAAGGAGACCGGAGAAATGTAGAATGTAAAATGTACAATGTAGAATGACGATTTTCTCTTACTGCAGCGACATTCTACATTCTCAATTCTACATTCTACATTCCGTCATGTCCTCACCCACTGTCCTCCCCCCACGTTCCTGACCACTCCCTTGAGCTCGAGGATCGTGAGGGTGGCATTCGCCGCCGCCGCATCGAGCTTGGATTTCACGACCAAATCATCGAGAGACTGGGGCATGGTGCTGAGCGATCCGAAGATTTTCCCTTCCTCTTCGGATCCGGCGACGAATGACGGGCGATCGCCCAGCGGGAGTTTCGGTGCCACCACGCCGAGTTCCGTCAGGATCTCCGCGGCATCGGTGATGAGCTTCGCCTGACCGCGCGAGATGAGCTGGTGGCAGCCGCGGTAATTCGGATCGAAGAGCTGGCCGGGGACGGCGAAGACGTCGCGGTTGTAGTCCAGTGCCAGATCCGCCGTGATCAGCGAACCGCTTCCTTCCGCGGCTTCCACGACGACCGTGCCGAGTGACAGTCCGGCGATGATGCGGTTTCTCGCCGGAAACGTGTACTGATCCGGCTGGGTGTCGAGTGGGAATTCGGAAAGGAGAAGGCCGCCCGCCTGTACGATTTCATCCGCCAACTTCGCATGTGCTTTCGGGTAGATCATCCCGAGACCATGGCCGAGGACGGCGACCGTCGGACCTCCGATCCGCAGTGTCTCTCTGGCCACTTCCGCATCCACGCCGTAGGCAAGCCCGCTCACCGTGACGATCCCCGCAGCAACGAGCGGGGGAATAAAGTGTGCGACAACGCGCCGTCCGTACTCGCTCATCTCCCGCGTGCCGACCAGCGCGACGCACGGATCACCGAGGATTTTCAGGTTTCCGCGGACGTACAGGAAGACGGGCGCATCCGGTACTTGTTTTAGCAGTGAGGGGTACTCGTCTTCATCGATGGCGATCAGGCGGAGATGCCGCTTCGTCAGTTCCGCTTCGTACGCGGATGCGTCGAATTCTTCCAGCCGGTTCATGGTCAGCAGTGCCGTCTCCTCCTTGAGTCCCAGTTCCATGAGGAGATCGGGCGTGAGAGCTTTGAGAGATGCATCGATGGTTCCGAAGCGCTCTTCCAACGCCTTCAGCCGCTTCAGATGAAGCGCATTCATCCATGACCATCGGAGTTTGGTGAGGTGTTCCATGGCGCAAGTATATCCACGAATCGGGCGATCAATGGATAATCTATTCTCGATCTATTGCCAAGCGGCCGGTTTATCCACAGAATGAGCCGCGCCTTCCTGTTCTTTCCTTCCGCGGGACACCAGACAAAACGCGTGAATCGTAAGCCGACGTAGCTCAGCTGGTAGAGCAACGGTATCGTAAACCGTGGGTCACCGGTTCAATTCCGGTCGTCGGCTCCAGTATTGATTCCAGCTCAGCTGGCCACGGCAGTCGCGACTGCCGTGGCTGGTATCCTTCGACTCGCCTGCGGGCTCGCTCAGGGCAGGGAGCAACGGTATCGTAAACCGTGGGTCACCTGCCTGTCGGCCGAAGCCCCGCAGGGCGAAGGCTGATTCAATTCCGGTCGTCGGCTCCATCTTTCCCGTCGCTTCGCTCAATCCACGATCACGGTGAATCCGCCGTAGACCATCCGTTTCATGTCGAAGGGCATCGGTGCGTCTTTCTGCTGATCAGGTTCCATGAACGGGTCTTTCATCACTTTCCCGTTCACCAGATCCCGGTGCTTCCGGGACTTGAAGACGATGAAGGAGAAGACCGCCGTCTCACCCGGTTTGAGGCGCAGCAACTTGACGAACGACATTCCCCACGTCGTCTTCAG
>JAQTSK010000065.1 GCA_028711345.1 Candidatus Peribacteraceae bacterium | reverse complement strand
CTTCATAGATCGCGAATTGCAATGAGAACATATTTTTCATGATGCATTGGGAAAGAAACACGTGCATCTTCCCTGTAATAAGAGAAAAAGACACTCTTCTAGCCCAGAAAAACTTCCATTAGACCCGATTCAGTAATTCTACATTCTACATTCTCAATTCTACATTCAAAAAGAGTGGAGACTGCCTCCACTCTCTCTGATTGTGGGATTGCCTACTTCAATGTCACCTTTCCTCCCGCCGCCTCGATCTTCTTCTTGATCACATCGGCGTCGGCCTTGGAGACGCCTTTCTTGATCATCGCGGGAGCCTTCTCGGAAAGCTCCTTGGCTTCGCCGAGACCGAGCTGGGTCACTTCACGGAGGACCTTGATGATGGCGATTTTCTGGGCGCCGGCGTCCGTGAGCTCGACGTCGTAGCTGGACTTCTCTTCAGCAGGAGCGGCGGCTGCACCGGCCGGAGCGGCGGCTGCAACGGGGGCGGCTGCGGAGATGCCGTACTGCTTCTCCATGAACTTGACGACATTGTTGAGCTGGACGACGTTCAGCTTCTCCAGTGCGTCGATGACAGCTTGTTCCTCTTTGGTGAGGGCGACTGCGTCTGACATAGGGATGGGGGGAAAGAAAAAGAATGTAAAATGTAGAATGTAAAATGTAAAATTATGCTGCGACGGGAGAAGGTGAGGGAGCGGCGGCAATTGGAGAATCAGCAGCGGGAGCGGCGGCGGGAGTGGTAGCAGGCGTTGGAGCATCTGAGGCTTTCTTCTTCGCAATCTCGGACAGAGCACGTGCAAATCCCGTGAGCGGGGAGGAACAGGCTGATGCGAATTGGACGAGGGGAGCAGAACACATCGACATGAAGATGCCGAGGAGCTGCAGGCGCGACGGGATGGTGGCGAGGGAATTCGCTTCGGCGGCGGTGAGCAGCTTGCCGTCGAAGATGCCTCCGACCAGTTTCACCTGCGGGTGATCTTTTGCGAATTTGAATGCAATGGCGGCACCGGCAGTCGGTTCGGTTGTCGAGAAGATACAGGCAACTCCGCCGGGCAGAGTGGCATCGGAGACTTCCGGTAATTTTGCGTCCTTTGCGGCGATCTGGATCAGCGTCTTCTTGGCGACCTGCATCTCGGCATTTTCTTTCCTCAGACTGGAACGGAGTTTCGTGATATTGCCGACGGTCAGACCGAGGTACTGGGCGAAAATGACGGACGATGCGTTCTGCATCTTCTTGGTCAGGTCGGCGACCTGCGTCTTCTTTTGATCGCGTGTGAGAGCCATACGGAGTGGGGGAAACGAGGCAATCGGCTGTCAGCTTGTCAGCTGTTAGCTCTTAAAAAAACTGGCCTCCGCCCGGGAGACCAGCGAGGAACACGGCACGATTCACCAAGCCGGGGCCGGATGAGCGCTGCTGTATTCCTCGGGAGGGCTTACCTTCAGCCTAACGGCCTAATGCCTCCGGTCTTCGGACGTGTTTGCAGTCTAGGTGAGTCCATGAGGATTGTCAATGTAATTATTCGAAAGCAATTCCGTCTCGTATGTAGTTGTCGTATGGCTCAGCTGCCTATTTTTTCCACACTATTCATTTCAGGCAGCGCAAGTCGCCGATTTCTTGCTGCAGATTTTCCTGCTCCTCAGGTATGGACGTGTTATCATTGCCATCCACTATGGGTGCTCCAACCCGCAGCGTCGGCTCGTCCGTCGGTGTGCTACGGGATTTCATTCCGCACATCGACACGGAACGCCTGCTTGAAGCAATGGAGTATGCCCGGAAGTCGTACGGCGATGAACATTTCCCCGTCCTGAGCAACGTGACGTGTTTTGATCATGCGATGCAGTCGACGGAATTTCTGGCGGAATTCTGCCGCGATGAAGATGCGATCGTCGCATCCATTCTCCAGCATACGCTCCGGATGCCGGACGCTTCACTCACCGAGATACAGCGGCGCTTCGGGCGTCCTGTGCGGGAGATGGTGAGCCGCATTCATCTGCTGTCGCATTTGTACACCGCTGATTGGCGCAAGTCCGCTGCGGACATGAAGACCATGCTCGTGTCGGTTTCGGATGACGCCCGCGTGCTCCTCATCGCTCTCGCCATCGCGTGTACGTTCATGCAGCATCTGGAGGAGATTCAGGCCGGCTACCGTCTGCGCCTCTCCCGTCAATCTCTGGAGATCTTCGCTCCGGTCGCTGCACGGCTCGGTATCTACGCGCTCAAGTACCGTCTCGAGCGCTACGCATTCCCTGTCTGCTATCCCACCGATGCCGAACGCATCGTTGATCGCCTCAAGGGTCTCCATGACGAACACGGTGCGTTCCTCATCCGTACTGCCTCCGCCATTCAGGATTTTCTCCGGAAAGAGGGGATCGAGACCGAGGTGATGGCGCGCGAGAAGCAGCCGTACAGCATCTTCCGGAAGATGCATGTGAAGAGTCTCTCCGCGATCGAGAAAATTTCCGATCTCTTCGCCATCCGCGTCATTGTTCCGTCCCTTCAGGATTGCTATCAGGCGCTTGGATTGCTGCACCGGCTCGGTACGCCGCTCTCGCACCGCTTCAAGGATTACATTTCGTTCCCGAAGCCGAACGGATACCAGAGCCTGCACACGTCTCTCCTTTCTCTTCCGCATGCTCCGAAGGATGTGATGATCGAAGTGCAGCTTCGGACACGGGACATGCATAATGAAGCCGAGTACGGCATCGCGGCACATTGGCTGTACAAGGAGATGAGGGACGGGGCGTCCCTTCCTTCACCCCAGCGGTTCCGTTTGTCGGGTTTATTCCTGAAGGAGGGGAGAAAGGGGGATCATCAGGCGAAGGGTGAGCATGGGTCTGAAGAGATTTCCATTGCGGATCACATGTATGTCCTGACACCGCACGGAGATTTCATCGAGTTACCCGACGGGTCCACCCCGCTCGATTTCGCGTTCATGATTCACACGGACATCGGTCTGCGGTTCAAGGGTGCGCGCGTCAACGGGCGCATCGTCCCCATCGGGCATCCGCTGGAGAACGGTGATGTGGTCGAGATTCTCACGCATAAGGAGCCCCGTCCGGCGTTCCAGTGGATGGAGCAGCTCGTCACGTCGTCGGCACGGTCGAAACTGAAGGCGTACTTCTTCGCTCACAACCGGACGCAGTTTCTCCAAAAAGGTCGTGACATGGTCAATGCGGAGTTGAAAGCCCGCGGGCTTCACGGACTCGACAATGATCTGACGATGCTTGCGACGTTCGACGGTGACGCGCTCGGTGTTCGCGAGCGGGAAGATCTCCTCGTGAAAGTGGGCATGGGATCGGTGCGAACATCTTCGATTCTCCGGCACACTTCATCGGGGTCGATCCCCGTCAAAATCCAGAAGAAGAAATCCGCCGTCGCAGCGCCCGGAGTACGGAGGCGGCCGGAGCAGCTGGTGGCGGTTGTCGGGCAGAAGCTGGATATGCCGTACCGTTTCGCAAAATGCTGCAGTCCGGCTGTTGCATCACCCCGCCCCGAGAAAATCGTCGGTGTTGTCACGCGTGCCGGAGTACTGAGCGTGCATCGGAAGGATTGTCACATGGTACGCGGTGCGAATCCGGAGCGGACGGTGAAGATGGAGTGGGTGGGGGGGTGAGGTTTGGTGGTTTCTGGTTTCTGGTTTCTGGTTACAGAGAGATAACAGAAAATGTCGGTACCTGGAATTGCATCAAATCAGTGGGCATTCGGATTAATTATCAATTCCCTGCACCCACAGAGCATCGAACAGTGTCTGGTGTGTTTTGGCTAGCGGAGCCGAGAACACCTGAACCGATGCGACACGATCATTGTCGTAGGCGGTCATGTAGAGGTGATCTGAACAGATGATGATGTCCGAGGTGAAGGACATCGTTTTCGGTAGGAATCGGATTTGATGGAGACGGGATTGGTATTCCTTCCGGTAGCGCCCGGCTTCCGGTGAGTCGATTACCAATTCGCGTGCTTTTCCTCCGCCGGCTTTGATCATCTTCGGGATTTCATCGTGGTACTCCGGCATGCACTTCTTCACGGATGCGAGATCGACGAATGCGCAGAACGACGGTTCCTTCACGATCTGGGCATACATCCGCATCACCTCGACCTTCCCCTCGAAGAACGTCGCCTTCGGCGTGATGCTCATGGTGTTCTCCATCGCGGTGAGTGACGGCAGGGTCTCGAGGAACAGCTGCTTGGTCTGCTCCAGTTCCCGTTCGCGGTTCTTCAGCACGTCCTCGATGTTCTTGGCCGGAATGCAGCGGACAAACGTCACGCCCTTCCGGTCGAACTCATCCACGAGCTGTGCTTTCTTCAGTTTTTCCACGACGAAGTACATCGACGTCCGCGGCAGTCCGACCTGTTTGGCGATGACGCTCACCGGCTGCGCACCCAGTTCGAGGAGACGGAGAAACGTCTCCGATTCCTTTGCATTCAGGCCGAGACGCTTGAAGAAATCGTCCATGTCGTACTGTCGAAAAAAATCGACAGATCTAATATATCTCTTATATAAGCAGAAAGTCAATTATTTCTTAGAGGCTGTCGTCGACTCTAGTCAACAGTATGTTAAACAGATCATACTTGTCTTGTCACGAAAATTGTTCATTTAAATCATCGATCGAACAAGAATACTGAGGTGGGAGGTGGCCGATTTCTTCCTCCGCGAAAGCGGGGGATTCACACACTTTTTGGGAGAAAGATTATGTTTCACTTTGCCAACAACGTCCTGCGTCGAATCGTGAATGTCCCGTTTGCACTATTCGATCGAACTGCCTTCGATGCACCGATGACGAAAGTCTTGAATGATGGAGAGGAAAAACACCGTGCGATTTTGAAGACGATTTTGTTTTTTCTCCCTTGGCAACTGATCCTTGCCACTGTCGCCCCCGATGTTTTTGTGCTGATGACCGCCGTTAGCTTTTTGGCGCTCATGCTAGGGTCTGCGTGGTATGTGATCAGCTTCCAGAACGTTGACGAAGCGCAACTGAATGCAGGCGTTGCGACGTTTATTACAAAGAAGATGTTTCGTGCATTCATGCTCAGCTGTGACACATTGCTTGTCGCGGCTTTGCTCTTTATTTTCAGAACCATGTTGCCAGAAATGATGGAGCTGGTTCCTGCAATAAGAGAGCTTCCGATCATATTCAGGATTATTGTTGTGATTTTTAATGTCGCATGGTTGCTGCTGGTAGGAGTCGATATCTACTATGCATCCGTGGCATATGACGCAGTCGATTCCATGTTGGCAGATGCAATGCCTACTCTTATCAAGGGAGCAAAAGCCAGTGACAAGTACTTGAGGGTTTTGGAGCTTCTCGAACAGTTGTGCGCTTTTCTTCAGAAAAAGGAAGGGAACAGTTGATCTGCAGAGCTGATTTACGTTTTGCAGGTCGAGGACCACGTGTCCTAAAAAACGGAAAGAGTGTGAATGCCCAGTCGGCTTGTCCGATTGGGTGGTCACCTCCTTCCACCTCAGAGTTCTTCATCGCAATTCATATCCCCGCACTAAGAATTGTGCGCTAGGTCCGTATGCGAATTGCGTTCTTTTGATCGGATCTTCAAAATCCTTGGTTTCTTTGGTTTCTTTGGTTCCCTTTGTTTCTTTCGCCTAATCCCTCACTGCCTCCTCCACCGCCCTCTTCATCCGCTGCTCCCAGCGTACCTGCTCGTAGACTCCGCCGTTTGGTTTCAATTCTTCCTCGGGGATCGGATGGCCGTCTTTGTCTGCGTGCTCCTTGATCGGATCGATGAGCTTCTTCATCTCCTCTTCCGTCAGCTCGATTTTCTTCTTCTCGACGAACTCCTGCAGTCCCATCCGCAGCGTGATGCGATCGATGGCGATCTTCTTCATCTCCTCGCCCAGTTCATTCGGTTTCTTCCCTGTCATTTTCATCCATTGCTCCAACGACATTTCCTGTTTCTTGAGCCGTTCTTCCAAATCATGGAGCATCTCGCGCGTCTCGGCATCGATCAGTTCCTGCGCCAGATCCACGGTTGTCGCAGCTCGGACTGCTTTGAAAAATTCTTCCTCGCGGCGCTTCATCTCGTCGTTCTTGCGTTGCTTGGCCAGCATCTCCTTCACTTCGGCTTTGAATCCTTCCGGCGTCCGTTCGACGCCGAAGCGCGTCTTGATGAACGCCTGCGTCAGTTCCGGCAGTGTCACGGCATTCACGACGGTCGCGGTCATCTCTACGGTCACGGTCTTGCCGCGGAGTCCGTTGATATCGTGCGTCTTGGAGAAGGGGATGGTCACCGTCTTCTTGTCGCCTTTCTTCATGCCGACCGCGGCTTTGGCGATTTCCGGCAGGAGCTCTTCGGATCCGATGAGCGTCTTGTAGCGGTCCACGGTCAATTCCTCGACAGGCTTTCCATCTTTGTCCGTTGACTTGAGCGAGAGCTGGACGCTGTCGCCGTTCGCTGCGGCGCGATCCACGGGAGTTTCGGTGATGTCGTGTTCCATCATCCGCCGCAGCACGCGGGCAATGTCCTGCTCCGTCACTTCCGTTGTCCGCTTCTTCTCCACGGTGATGCTATCCGGTTTCTTCAGGATGACCGTCGGCCGTTCGACGAAGAGGATGGTGACGGTCAGAGGAGATGTTGATTTCACTGAAGCGGACGGTTGCATGATGGGTTTGGCGGCGCTTTTCTCGAGCGCCGAACGCACCATTTGCGGCAGGAGACGGCGGACTGTCTCCTCCAATATGCGTTCCTCGCCCGCCTGTCCCCGAACGATGCCAGCCGGTGCTTTTCCCTCGCGGAATCCTTTGACACGCACGTGTTGACCGATGGCGGCGAGAGCCGCTTCCTCCGCTTTTCTCCGCTCATCTTCCGCGACGATGACGGTTGCCTGGATGCGGCATTGCTTGAGTTTTTCGATGGAAATCTCCATAAGAAAGGCAGGGAAGGCAGAAAGGGCAGAAAAGGCAGGAAGGTATACTACCCCCAAATCAGCGCGGGACTGCTGTCCCGCAGAGTTAACGATCCCGCTTGTTCCAATACACGAGCAGCGGCGTCGCAACGAAGATCGATGAGTACGTTCCCAGCGTGATGCCGATGATCAGCGTCAGAACGAACCACTGGATGCTGGAGCTGCCGAGAAGGAAGAGCGAGACGAGCATGATCAGGGTGGAGCCGCTGGTGTAGCACGAGCGTTTCCATGTCTGATTCAGGGAGTTGTTCGCCACCTCGGCGAAGGACTCGCGACGCTCCTGCAGGAACAGGTTGTCGCGGATGCGGTCGAAGACGATGATCGTATCGTTCACGGAGTAGCCGAGGATGGTGAGGAGCGCCGTGACGAAGAGCGTGTCGACTTCGAAGCTGGTCACACGACTCAGGATTACGAAGATGCCGACGGTCACCATGATGTCGTGCACCAGCGTTCCGACCGCGATGATGCCGAATTTCCACGGGCTGTAGCGGCGCGGGATTTTCCGGAAGGCGAATGCAAGATAGAGGATGATGCCGACGCAGGCGGCCAGCAGAGCTTGTCCGGCCCGCCACTTGAGCGTCTCGCCGACCGTGGGACCGATGGTCGTGTACTGCACTTCGTTGGACGGTCCGAGAGCGGTTGTCAGATTGTTGAGCAGTTCGCGATGCGTGGCATCGTCGATTCCCTTCATGCGGATCAGAAAGTGTCCGTTCTGCATCCTGTTGATGGTCGGATTCAGTTCCCCGCCTCTGAATGCCGCAAATGCGGCAGCTACGTCCGCAGCAGTCTTCTCCGCATTCTCCAGCTGCAGCTCCATGCGCGTACCGCCGGTGAACTCGATGGAGAGCCGGGGACCGGGAATAATAACGAGGACGATGCTGATGACCGTGAGGACGGCCGAGAGCATGAAGAAGTACTTTGCGGGCTTGAGGAAATCCATAGTGGGGGAAGAGTAGCGGGGGAGAGAGGGATTTGCCAGAGCCGAATGGGGGATTCGGGATTGGGGATTGGAAGGATCACATTATTCTTTGGTGGTGAAACAGTTTTGTTCGTCGTCATGTCGCCTCACTCCGGCTCTGCGGAGCCACCTCTCTCCCGATGGGGGCGAGAGGGAAACCAAGGAATAATCGGACAGAGAATTCTATCGATCAATACAGTGCGCCCTTCGCCTCCTCTGCCCGTTAAAGGAAAAGGACAAGAAAATCGATTTGTCACGCAGAATATAATATTTTGTGATGAAGCAGATGTTTGGACAGCACAGCTGTCGCTCATCCGATGATGGCTTTGAAAACCGTGCCGATG
>JAQTSK010000012.1 GCA_028711345.1 Candidatus Peribacteraceae bacterium | reverse complement strand
ACCGGCGGCACGGGATTCATCGGAAGCGTCCTCGCGGAAGAACTCCTCAAGCGGGGTGCGCACGTCCGCGTCCCCATCCGTGCTGCGAATTACCGTGCACTCTCGACGCTGCGATCCAAAATAGAATGGGTGGAAGGAGATCTGCGTTCCGCGGAATACTGCACGACGCTGCTTCAAGGGATCCATCACGTCTTCCACCTCGCCGCCCACCGCCGGAACGTCCAGTTCCACCACCAGTACTGCGCCGATGTGTTCACGGGCAACGTCGAAATGAGTCTGGCGATGATCCGCGCACACAAGGAGGTGCGGCACATTCCGGTGACGTTCTTCAGTTCCGCGAACGTCCCGCCGAAGATCGACGTCATCGAGCTGGCGCAAGCCGATACGACGGACGGGTACATTCTCGGCAAAGCCGTCTCAGAAACACTCTGGATCACGGCGTCCCGCCAGCGAAAATTCCCACTGCTCATCGTCCGGCCGGTTGGAGCATACGGTGAGCGTGATACGTTCACCGAGGAGAGCAACGTTATCCCTTCGCTAATGGTGAAAGCGGAGCAAGCCAAGGACTCTTTGGTGGTCTGGGGGTCGGGCAAGCAGGAACGTGTCTTTCTTTACGTCCATGATCTGGTGGCGGCGCTGCTCAGGCTCATTGATGCCGATGCGCAGGGCATCCAGTACATCCTCCCGCCCGACACGACGACCGTGAAGAAACTTGCCGCCATGATTTGCGCCATTGTCCGACCCGATTTACCCATCAAGTTTGATGCATCCAAGCCGGAAGGCAGCCGGTCTGTCGCAACCCTGCCCCTGCATCCCTGTCTGGAAGATTTCCCATGGACGCCCCTGCGCGACGGGCTCTATAACACCTACGAGGGATGGAAGGCGAAAGCGAAGAGGAGGAAGGGGTGAGTGGAAATGGATAATTGATAATTGATAATTGAAAATGGGATCTCTATCCTCGCATGGCACTCATAATTTTCAATTTTCCTTTTTCCTTTTTCAATTTGTAAATCCATGAGCATATTCAGCAACCCCAAGCTCAATCAGCACCTGAAGCAGGTTGCCAAGTTCTCCGTCTCCGGTGTGCTCGGCGCCATCATTGAATTCTCCGTCATTTACGTATTGATCGGCCGCCTCGGCTGGAGCGCGTACGTGGTCTATATCCCGTCGGCGCTGATCCCCGCCTTCTTCGTCTTCTTCTTCAACAAGTATGTGACGTTCGGTGCATCGGAAGGAAAGACCGCATCCCAGAGCGGGAGATTCCTGTTGGTGTATGCATCAACGTTCTG
This sequence comes from Candidatus Peribacteraceae bacterium, assembly GCA_028711345.1. Taxonomy (GTDB): domain Bacteria; phylum Patescibacteriota; class Gracilibacteria; order Peribacterales; family Peribacteraceae; genus CAINWJ01. Next base: position 35,537 of record JAQTSK010000012.1, on the reverse strand, counting down.
CCTGAACTATCTCCTCTCCTCATCGTTCTATCTGGCCGGCGACCGCCTAATCCTCGATTCGGTGATCGGAGGCATCGCCATCACTGAAGTCCACATCGCCTACGGGGCAAAATTCTGTGCAATCGGCATCGTCGCCGTCGTCAACTATGTCCTGTCTCACACGTTCATTTTCAAGAATACACCGGTGGAAGCGGAGGTGGCGGGAATATTTTGAGGAGGATTCCGAAGAAACCGAGGATTCCGAGGATACCGAAGAACATACGACTTTTCCTCGGACTCTTCGGACTCCTCGGAATCCTCGGTTTCCTTTTCTTCGATCCTCCTCCTACAATCTGGACCTCATGCCGAGAATCGCCATCATCGCCGGTGCCGGTCCCGCAGGGCTGACCGCTGCATACGAACTGCTGAAGCGCACGGATATCATTCCGATCGTCTGCGAGGAAACCGACGTCATCGGAGGAATCGCCCAGACGTTCAATTTCAAAGGCAACCGCATCGACATCGGTGGCCACCGCTTCTTCAGCAAGAGCGACCGCATCATGAACTGGTGGTTCAACATTCTCCCGCGTCAGGGGAAAGCTGCGGCGGACACCGTCGAGAAGAAGCACGACATCGAGTACGCGACGGAAGCGATCATTGAGTACTTATGTAAGAAATGCATGACGAGCGGTCAGCGGTCAGCGGTCAGCGGTCAGCACGAAATGCAGATCACGGATCGCAGATCGCAGATCGCTTCCCAAGAAAGAAATCGGGAATCGACAATCATCCGACGCCCTTCTCCGGATCCGGAAAAGGAAGATCTCGTCATGCTCCAGCGCCCCCGCATTTCCAGAATATTCTTCAAGCGTTTCTTCTTTCCCTACCCCATCGGCATCACGCTGCTGGTGGCGAAAAGACTCGGATTCATCAATACCGCACTGATCGGCTTTTCCTATATTTGGCGGCAGATGTTCCCGCTCAAGGATGAAACATTTCTCGACGCCTTTTACAGAAACCGCTTCGGCGACCGGCTGTACAGGACGTTCTTCGAGAAATATACGGAGAAGGTCTGGGGAGTGCCGGTCAACCAGATCCGCGCGGACTGGGGGGCGCAGCGGGTAAAAGGACTGTCGCTCAAACGTGCGCTGACTCATGCGGTGCAGGACCTCTTCTCCAGCGATTTCAAAAAGCACCAGAAAGAGCGCGAGACGAGTCTCATCACACGCTTCTGGTACCCCAAGTTCGGTCCGGGACAGATGTGGGAGGAAGTGGCGAGGCAAATCAGGTGCTGCGGCGGAGAAATCCGGATGGGAACCCGCGTCGTCGGCGTACACCTGAAAGAAGGGCAAGTGACGTCCGCGACGCTGGAGAACATGACGACGGGTGCCACGGAGCAGGTCGGATGCGACGTGTTTTTCTCCACCATGCCTCTCAAACACCTGATGGGCATGATCGCCCCGTACCCACCCAGACGCGTGATCGAGGTGGCGGAAGGTCTGCAGTACCGCGACTTTCTCACCATCGGCCTGCTCTTAGAGAAGCTGCACGTGCAACGGAAGGACGGAGGCGTCGAGACGGCGGTACCGGACAACTGGATCTACATTCAGGAGGGTGACGTCCGCGTCGGGCGCGTCCAGCTCTTCAACAACTGGAGTCCGTACATGGTGGCGGACAGAAAGAACACGCAGTGGATCGGCATGGAGTATTTCGTGAACGAGGGCGGCGACCTCTGGGTGATGGACGACAAAGACCTGATCGATCTCGGGATCAAAGAAATGGAAACCATCGGCATGATCAAGCGTGAAGACGTGCTCGATGGCTGCGTCCTGCGCATCCCGAAAGCCTATCCCTCCTACACCGGCAGCTATCCGCAACTCAAAGTCATCCGTGAATTTCTGGACGCCATCCCGAACCTGTTCCCCGTCGGCCGCAACGGCATGCACCGGTACAACAATCAGGATCACTCAATGCTCACGGCGATGCTTGCGGTGGATAACATCGTCGCGGGACGGACGGACAAGTCAAACCTGTGGAACGTGAATCTGGAGGAGGAGTATCACGAGGAAAAGAATGAAAGATATACAAAATTTAGGATCTAATCTCAATTAGTGTCATCAATATTTTCTCTTAAACAAAGCAAATATTAGATATATGGTTTTTTGTTTTAAATATATATATACTAATCACATGCCTGACGCAACGATATGGAATTCGTACGGCCTCACCGCTGATCCATATTCAATTCTGCCACTAACGGAAGGCGGAGCGTTATCGGTTGATCAGGTATTCGTAGGACGACAAGAAGAGCTGGGGGTATTGATGCAGACGATGACAGGCGAACGCGTAACCATGCTTATCAATGGTAATGTGGGCGTGGGGAAAACATCCCTGCTAAATTTTCATAAACATCGTTGTCGTAGTCTGAAAAAAGAAACTCCATTTTTGGCCCCACGCAGAGAGATTGAAGCAACTTCTGATTTACTCCACAAGAAAACATTTCTACTGGAAATCTTGAGCACTCTTTATTGGGAAGTGAAATTAATCGATCCAACGAAAGTAGAACGTGATGACTTCCTTAAAAAAATTGGAGCTATTGTTGATTTTACGTCTCGAATTGAGCTCAACACATCGTCGTCGCTCTCGGCTGGATTTGCAGGTATCAATGTTGCTGAATCGAGAAGCGTTGCCCCTCCAATGGAACTCACTATCAACTCCATCGAACATCGTTTGGAAGAATTCGTTGAATGGATTCGGAATAATGATGTCGCAGGCAAGAAACACAAAGGCATCATTATCCATATGAATAACTTCGATGTTGCTCTCAGGGAAAATGTCGGAGTTGTGCGTCATTTTTTTGACGAAATACGAGACACTCTACAAATGAAATACCTGTTTTTCTTCCTGTTAGGTCCATCCGATTTCTATCATGATGCTGTTGCGGATAATCCGAGGATTCGTGCAGTCTGTGCACCACCACTCTGTCTTCAGCCACTCTCAAAAACAGAACTCTGTGATGCATTGGATCGCCGTTACGAACGTTTGAGAATCAATAAATTCATCGCTTACATTCCACCGCTTTCGAAAGAAGCTATTTATTCCTTTTATGATATTTTTAATGGTGATATCCGTTCTATCCTTTCCACATGTAGAGAGCTCGTTGAAGGGAAGGGAAGTCAGTCACTTCAAAATGTAGGACGTGAGGAGGCATTCGCAATGCTTGGAAAGCTAAAGTGGGAAGCAATGAAACGTATGGGCATCGATACTCCTGCCTTTCGTTCTGTTGTTGAATATATCACAGAGCATCCTGAAGGCGTTATTCAAACAGACGTAGCGAAAGCGTTAAAAAAAGTGAGATCTAATATGGCTGGATACTATTTCAAAGAATTGAAACAAAAAGGCATCGTTGAACAAGTGTTGGCTGACGATGAAAATAAACAAGATAAGCGAGTAAAATACTGGAAATTTACACGGGATTTTCAAGTGTTGTATTTCTACAAGAATGCAGCACAAGCTGTGCAACGATCCCAAGAGCAACTGTCTTTGCTCTAAAGATTGTGCTTCAAATACCACTCCACCGCCTTCTTGATGCCCTCTTTGAATGACGTTTTCGGGTTGTATCCAAGCACCTTCTTCGCCTTGGAAATATCGGCGATGAACCGGATGACTTCGCCGGTCCGTGATTCGGTAACGGTGATATCCGATGAACTCTTGAGAAGTTTTTTAATCTGCTCCGCAAGCTCCAGAATGGTCGCACCCTCGCCGAAAGCGATATTGTACGTCGCATTCTTCGCATCATCGAAGCGATCGATCGCCTGCATGATGCCGTCCACCGCATCGTCGATGTACGTGAAGTCCAGACACTTGTCTTTCCCGAAGACGGCAAGCGGCTTGCTCGCTCGCGCGAGACGAATGAACTGCGGGACGACGCGGACGGAGTCGTCATACGCTCCGTAAACGTTGCTGAACCGGAACGTGATCTGATCGATGCCGTAACAACGACGGTACGCCTCGACCAATGCTTCTCCTGCAATCTTGCTGGCGGTATACGGACTTTCACAGTTCTCAATGCGCACCAGATCCTCCGTGTACTTCTTCGCGGGAATATTCCCGTACCCCTCGCGTGAACCGGCGAACATGAATTTTCTGATCCCGTTCTTCCGTGCGAACTCCAACATGTTGAACGTCGTGAGAATGTTGTCACGTGCCCGGTCGGGATTCTCGACCAGCTCGTAGACACGGGCATTGGCGGCAAGGTGGATGACAAGGTCGGCTATCAGCTTTTGCCTATTGGCTATGAGCTTTTGCTCATCGCGCAGATCGATGATTGTCGTGATCCTCTGAACGTCCGGCAGCCATTTGTTCGGAACCCGATCGACACCGATCACTTCATGCTCGGTTTCAAGTAAACGCTCACACAAACGCGAGCCGATTGTCCCCGATGATCCTGTCACAAGAATTTTCATAGAATGGAACACGACGATTGTAGCAGAGGAACGGGGAGGAATGGATGAAAATGCCGGTCTTCAGCGCTTCGCAACAATCAAGCGTTCATCCTCGTACACCACAGTCGCACCCGGGATCCTCTCCATGGCTGCCTTATCGAGAAGAAGGAACATGCCATTCCGCCGCGTAAGATCCATGTCGTTACCGACGAGCACTTCAGGCATCAGGTACCAGCGCACATGATGACCGGTCGCACCCAGCGCAATGACGAGTGTCTCGTTCATCATCAGCGTATTGAGTGTATCCGCATGTGCGTTCCAATACCCCGGAGTCTGCACGAGGGAATAGGTCCAGGGTGTGACGGATACAGCTCTCGGAGTCAGAATCAGAAACGCATTCACCGTCAGCGCAATCATCACTCCATGGCGGGCGGCGGCAGGGAAGTATCCGAGAAGAAGAGCGACGGGTAATGCCCAGCAAACGAGATCTGTTGCGTAATATGGATGGTCCGGACCGAGCAGCAGGGCGATGGCGGGGCCCGTCAGGAGGAGAAGAACTGCAGGCCACGGCATCAATCGGATCATCGGAATGCTGATGAGAAGAAACGGGAAGAAAAGAAGAAGGAGCGGCCACCAAGTCTGTAGCAGTGCCATCATCCTGCCGGAAGCATGCGAGAGACCGAACATATTTCCTCCGTACAGGAACAGTGTGGCAGGAAGACCGGGATGCGTGACGACGAAGAAGAGAATGGGGATGAGGCTCAGCGCCAACACGATGGTGACAGGATCTCTGAATGCCAAGCGTCGCTTCTCGATGATCCTGCCGAGCAGGAGGAGCAGCGGGAACACCAGACCCTGCGCTTTCACGAACGTTGCGGAGACACTGCAAAGGAACAGAAGCAGAATGAACACGGGCCGTCCGTCACGTCGCGCCAGAAGAAACAGAAGGAGTGCGGCCAACCACGCCAGAGTCAGCGGTACGGCCAGGTAAGCCAAACGGCTGAAGAGAATATGACTCGGAACAACCGCTGCGACCGCCGCAACGAGAAGCGCAGTCTGCCGGTTCCGCAGGTGAAGAGCGATGAAGTACATCACAACCAACGTCAGAACCCCGAGAATCGCCGACACGGCCCTGGCAACAATGATCACGGGGCCGCCGAGAAGGATCCCGAAACGGAACAGCGCCATCCCGAGCGGCGGATGAGCGGCGGATGCGCCCAGCACAAACTGCGCCTCATCCGTGGAGACATCCGGAAATCCCAGATCGACGGCACGCAATGCAATACCGATGAAGATGATGCAGAGAAGCGCGAAAGTGGTGCGGGTGATACGAGGCACGTCAGAAGGAAGAAACGAAGCGTCGATCGGGAAACACCCGCGTACGCGATCGGTAGCGGTAAATCCATGAAAACCCGATTGAACCGCCATCTCTCCGGATCTCCGTCAGATCGGCATTCACCAGCCAGAGACCCCGCGTACGTATTTCCCGCACCGCACGAGGTGACACGTTCCGCACCGATGAGGAGAAAAACGCCATGGAGAGGGGTAAACGAGGGATGAAGGGCACGCAGAACAAAAGCGAAAGAGCGACGCAGAGAAGAATGGTATGCCTGATGCTCATGAAAGAAAGAGTGACAACGATACGGTGTGATTGAATGCAGCCAGTGTAACAGAATGGTCCCTGCCCCTGACAACCACAGGTGTCTTCCTCTACACTCCAACCGTGCTTTCGATCATCCTGCCAACATTCAACGAGGCCGAGAACATCACGACACTGATCCAGGTGCTGGATGGAGTACTGCAGGGGAAAGATCATGAAATCATCGTGGTGGATGATAACTCACCGGACGGAACGTGGCATATCGTGCAAGAAACAGTCAAGAGTATCCCGACACTCCGCGTCATCCGGAGAATCGGGAAACGGGGGCTCAGTTCAGCGGTGGTGGAAGGGTTTGATGCGGCGCGTGGGGACGTGCTGGCGGTCATGGATGCGGACGGGCAGCATGACACGGAGTTGATTCTCCGGCTCCTCGGCGCCATCCAGGACGGTGCCGATCTCGCCATCGGTTCGAGATACGTCGCAGGCGGAAGTGTCGGTGAGTGGGTACGGGATCGTCGCATCATCAGCAAAACAGGAACGATGGTGGCAAACCGGATTTCGCAGGCTGCCGTCAGCGATCCGTTGGGCGGATTCTTCATGCTCCGCACACCGCTGTACCGATCGTTCCGACACAAGCTGAAACCGACAGGATTCAAAATCCTCCTCGAAATACTGGCCAACATTCCGCCGGGAACACGCATCAAAGAAATCCCCCTGATCTTCCGGATGCGACGGCATGGCAGAAGCAAGCTCTCGCTTCGCGTTCAGTTCGAGTTCGTATTTCAAGTGGTACGTCTGACGGTCTCGCGCATCATCGGATACAAATCACTCTCTTTCGCATTTGCGATCGCCGTGTGTATCGTCACAGCCGCCACGCTCCCGAGGGCTTGGGCGTTGCGTCTTCTCTCTACCGACGCTGCGGTCCGATCGAAGACGCAGGCCGCACTGAATGCCGTCTCTTTGCGTGAGGGGTGGCGCCTCTCCGACATCTCTCTCGTCGCGGTTTCCCGTGACCGGATCGATATCCGCTATCAGGAACATCTGCTCACACCACAGCCGTCCATTCCGTGCGTCATCACGCTCACTGCAACCTTCCCTCTCTCGTGCGTCGAACGATTCTAGTCATCGGCATCTTCGAGTTGATCGCTCTGGGCATTGCGTTGCTCGGCATGCGGATGGGGCTCCAGAGCGATGAAGCGAAATACCTGCTCGAAGTCCCCTTTTCGCTCCCACATGCAATCCGCTGGTTCCTTTCCTTTGGAGCCTCTCTGACTTTTCATGAATTTCTCATGCGCTTCGTTCTCGCATCGATAGCGGTGCAGGCGGGCTGGCTTCTCTGGGATCTGGGGACGGTGCTGCCATTGGAACGACAGATGGCACTGGTGGGAACTTGGCTCCTGTCTGCAGCACTGATCATGCAGGGGGGAACGCTGCTGCCTGTGACCATGACAACGGTATGCGGACTGGCCTTCGTCTGGGTCGCTCTGCATCCCGAAGGAACCGGTCATTGCCGGGGCCCCTGCGTCGGCCTTCTGTGGCTCCTCTCTCTCTTCATCTCGTACCAGTGCCTGCTCTATGCACCTCTTGTCTGGTCCGGGCTCAGGAGCAACCGGGCACATCTGCGCGAGTCAGTCCTGTATTTCACCATTCCTGTGCTGCTTCTCGGCATCTACTTGCTCGGGTACCCTCTCGCCGTCGCCGGCATGCCGCAGATTCCGACGCAGGATATGCCTCTCGAGACCGGACAACGCTTTCTGCTTGCGATGAAGATTTTTCTGTTTGCAGGCGGGTATGTGACATCTGTCGTGGGACTGTGGGGAATTCTCACCGGCGGGCGCAGAGACCTCTTCCTGAGTCTTATTCTGATCCTCACGTTCATCCTCCTTTTCCCACGGCAGCACCACGCCGTTCTGCTCCTTCCTCTTCTGACCGGAGGTTTCTTTCTGCTCTTCTGCCGACGCAAAGTCCCGCCCCGCGGCTTTCTGCTGCTTCAGACTGTTGCAACAATCATTGTCATCATCATTCATCCGCCGAAGAAAAGTCTGAACATCGCACGGGAAACCATGGCCGCTCTGCACGCACAAGGAATCACCACCGGCATGATCCTGATCGACGGAGCGTACGGTCATGAATGGCAGTACGAGAGCCGGCAACCGATCCGGACATTCTCTCAAGAACTCCGCGCGAGTATCGAAGAGCAGGCGGCGGTGTTCATCTGCACCAAGAAATCGTGTGAGGACGACAGAAATTTCGATCTGTGGACGAAGCGCATCTCTGCGCCTCTGGAAGTCTGGACAAAGTGATCCCGACAGTCTGATGCCCCGAACCTTCTCTACTCCCCGTAGTACTTCCGATACCAAGCCACGAACTTCGGCACTCCTTCCCGAATGGTCGTCTTCGGCTCGAACCCGAGCATCTTCTTCGCCTTCTCGATGCTCGCGAGACTCGCCCTGACGTCCCCCGGTTGCATCGGCAAAAACTGCTTCGTCGCCGTCTTGCCGCAGGCCGTCTCCACGGCACCGATGTAGTCCATGAGTTCTTCCTTCCGGCCGCATCCCAAGTTGAACACTTCCTCCGGATAGTTCTTATCAACCGATGCGATAATTCCCGCTGCGATGTCATCAACGTAGGTGAAGTCGCGCTGCATCTTGCCCTCGCCGAACACCTGAATGGTGCGATTTTTCAGGATGGCTTCCGTGAACATGAAGAGCGCCATGTCCGGCCGGCCGTACGGTCCGTACACCGTGAAGAACCGGAGTCCCGTTACCGGAATGCCGTAGAGATGATGGTACGTGTGCGCCATAAGCTCGTTGTCCTTTTTGTTCATGCCGTAGAGCGACACCTGATTGTCGGTCCGATCGGTTTCCTCCGCAGGCAGTTTGCCGTTCCCACCGTAGACCGAGCTGGAACTTGCGTAAATCAATCCTGCGATTTTCTGGACCCGCACCTCATCCAGAACATGGAAGAACCCCTTGATGTTGATCTCGATGTACTCCTCGGGGTGCTCGAAGGAATGCCGGACACCCGCAAGCGCTGCCAGATGAATGACGCGATCGACACCCTGCATGGCTTTCCCGAGGGCGGGACGATCCAGAATATCCCCGCGGATCATCGTGAACTTCTTGTGCGTCGCCAGAATCTTCGCACGCGCCTCCTTCAGTGTCGGATCGTAGTACGGGGAAAAGTTATCGAACCCGATGACTTCATCGCCGCGGGCCAGAAGCACTTGCGCGGTATGGAAGCCGATGAATCCGGCGGCGCCGGTTAAGAGGATTTTCATGAAAGGATTCTAGCAGATATTGCCGTGCAACAGGCTACGTTGAAGCCGACGGAGGGATATTCAGTGTTCCGGATGAACAAATAAAAGATAAGTCTCCCGGCCGATCATCACCATCCGATACTGAATGGGGCAATCTCTATCAAGCAGATTACATCGATGATTCAGCATCCCGCCGTAAGCGGGACATGGGTAATTGAACTTCGTATCGTGCAACACTCCGTGCCCAAGGCTTGGATCCGGGCACAGAGCAACATCCTCAGGTTCGACGAAAAACCGAAGTGTTACTCGTTCCTGCGTCGAATCAACGTCTGAAACAAGATCCCGAAGAAATTGAGTCGCCCTCACATTAGTTGTTATACCTTAAATATTTATCACGTCAAACCGATACCGACATACTTCAGTCCTGCAGTCTCCGCCTCCTCCGGCTCGTAGATATTCCTGCCATCGAACAAATTCTTCCCCTTCATCATTTTCTTCAACGCTTTCAAATCAAGTCCGCGGAATACATCCCATTCCGTCAGAACCAAAACGGCATCTGCGCCTTTTGCCACTTCCAACGGTGATGAGGAATACTTCACGCCCTTGGGCAAGAGCGGCTTGGCCCGATCCATGGCAACGGGATCGAAGGCGGTCACGGAATGCCCGGCATTGATCAACGCTTCGATGACGTCAATTGCCGGCGCTTCGCGCATGTCGTCGGTCTTCGGCTTGAACGCCAAACCTAATACCGCAACGAGCGATTTCTTTTTGAGTGACTGTAGAATCCTGTCGATGAATCGTTTGCGTTGTTGATGATTGACCGCGTCGGTCGCCTCGACGATGGGCAGCGGGATGTTCCATTCGCGGGAGATGGCAAGCAGCGCCTTCACGTCCTTGGGGAAGCAGCTCCCGCCGTAGCCGATGCCGGCGTGCAGGAACTTTGGACCGATGCGGTTATCCAGCCCGACTCCCTTGGCGATATCACGGATGTTTGCGCCCGTTTTCTCACAGAGCGGAGTCAACATGTTGATGAAACTGATCTTCGTCGCGAGGAAGGCGTTGGACGCATACTTCACGATCTCGGCGCTCTCGCGGCTCATGAAAACGAGCGGTTTCCCGACCCGTGTGATCGGACGATATAAATCTTCCATTATGCTAATCGCTGATCGCTGATCGCTGATCGCTCCTCCGTTGACTCCAACGACAACCCTGTCCGGCATCATCGTGTCCGTCACCGCCATGCCTTCCCGCAGGAATTCGGGATTGCTCACCACCGGAATGTTGATCGTGAGTCCTCGCTTCTTCAGAATCGCTTGAATCTTCTCTTCACATTTCTCCCCCGTTCCGACCGGTACCGTCGACTTGTTGACGAAGACCAGATCGTGATCAAGGTGCTGCGCGACAGTCTCGGCAACGGTGAACACGGCACGGAGATCAGCCTTGTACCCCTCTCCGGGCGGTGTCGCCACAGCGGAGAAGAGCACCTGCACATGTGGCAGCACCTCGGTGAGATCGGTCGTGAACGAGAGCCTCTTGCTCTTGAGATTTGACCGGATCAATTCCTCCAGCCCCGGCTCGTAGATGGGACTGATGCCTTTCTTCAGCATCTTCACCTTCTCCTGATCAATATCGACGCCGATCACCTCATGCCCCAGCTCCGCGAAGCAGGCAGCGGAGACGAGGCCGACGTAACCGGTACCGACGATGGCGATGCGCATGGCGTAAGTGTAGCAATGATTGACTCTTCGAGCGATAAGCTTTGAGCTGAGAGCTTTGAGCGATAGCATTGAAGCATGCTCAAAATGTCATACAAGGACCTTCGCGTCTGGGTTAAAGGTAGAGCACTGGTAAAAATTGTCTATCAACTGACAAAAGCTTTCCCGAAAGAAGAACTGTTTGGCCTCACATCACAAATACGTCGTGCCGCTGTTTCGATTCCGTCGAATATCGCAGAAGGAAGCCAACGTTCATCTGATCGCGAATTTGCTAATTATGTTCTCATCGCCCGAGGGTCAATTGCAGAGCTGGAAACCCAAGTACTGCTGAGCGTGGATATTGGATATCTTTCGAATGAACATGCCACACCTGTACTGCAGTTATTGGATGAAATAAGTAGAATGCTCCACAGACTTCACTCAAAGCTCATAGCTCAAAGCTCATAGCTGCCAGTGTTTCAGTATTTCGCTTCCCGCTCCTCATGAAATATCTCATCCACGGTTCCATCGCCTACGATCTCCTGCTCCATACGGAAGGATCGTTCGCTGATGCAATCGACGCCAATAATCTGGAAAAGCTCTCGGTCTCGTTTCTGGCGCAGCATCTGGAGCGTCACCACGGCGGAACGGGGGCGAACATCGCGTGGAATGCGTCGCTGCTCGGTGATGAGCCGATGCTTGTCGGTGCGGTCGGTAGTGACGGCGGATCGTATCTGGAATTACTCAACGAGCGGGGCGTGGACGTGAGCCTCGTCCAGAAGAAAAACGATGCCGTCACGGCAACCGCCATCATCGGAACGGACAACGCGGAGCGCCAGATCACGTTCTTCCATCCCGGCGCGGACGGTTCTGCAGGTCTGCCCGAACTCGGAGATCTGCGGGAAGAAGTGGACTTCGGCATCGTCTCGGCGCGCAATCCGGTCCTGATGCTAAGCGGTGCGCGTGCGATGCGGCACGCGAAGATTCCCTACCTTTTCGACCCCGGACAGCAGTCGCACGTCTTCGCGCAGGACGAATTCCGGCACGCCGTCGAAGGCGGCAGCGGACTGGTGGTCAACGAGTACGAGTGGGAACTTGCCTCGAAAAAGCTCGGATGGAATGAGAAAGAGGTATTGAACGCGTGCGGCCTCCTCGTCATCACGCTCGGCGAACGCGGCATCCGGATTGCGAAGAAAGATGAATCCCATGACATCCCCGCGTGCAAAGTCGATCACCTGAAAAATCCGACGGGTGCCGGTGATGCGGTCCGCGCGGCACTCCTCTACGGACTGTCGCGGAAATGGTCATTAGTCGATACCGGCCGCCTCGCCGCGGCGATGGGATCGCTGGTCTGCGAGCAGGAAGGGACGATGTTGGAGAGTGTGGATTGGGAGATGCTCGATGGACGGGTGTTTGAGAATTATGGGGAGAGACTCCCCCGATCCTGAGTGTCTGTCGCAATGAAGACGGGAAGGGAATGGATAATTGAAAATGGATAATGGATAATGTTTCTGTCATTATCAATTCTCAATTATCCATTATCCATTCGACAATCATGTCCTACGTCCGTGATCCCAAACTTGCCGCCCAAGGCAAGCTGAATCTCGAAATCGCCGAGAAGCACATGGGTGCGCTCCTCACGGTGCGAAATGAATTTGCGAAAACGAAGCCGTTCAAATGCCTGACCATCGGCATGGCGCTCCACGTGACCAAGGAAACCGGCATCCTGATCCGGACACTCGTCGCCGGAGGCGCGCGTGTCGCCATCACCGGATGCAATCCTCTGAGTACTCAAGATGACATCGCCGCCGCGCTTGCCGAGGAAGGCGTGGAAGTCTGGGCGTACAAGGGCGAGAGCCGTGAGGATTACTACAAATTTTTGACCGCCGTCATTCAGACCGAGCCGGACATCACGATCGATGATGGCTGTGATTTGGTAACCGAAATCCACACCAAGCACAAAGGATTCCTGCCAAAATTAATCGGTGCGTGCGAGGAGACGACGACGGGCGTGATCCGGCTGCGGGCAATGGAGAAGGAAGGTGAACTGAAAGTTCCCGTCATTGCGGTCAACGACAACCTGACCAAGCACCTGATGGACAACTACTACGGGACGGGACAATCAACGCTCGACGGAATTCTGCGCTCGACCAACATGCTCTTCGCGGGCAAGACCGTCGTCGTCCTCGGTTACGGCAGCTGCGGCAAAGGTGTGGCGATGCGCGCCAAAGGTCTCGGCTCTCAGGTGATCGTGACGGAAGTGGATGCCTTCGCCGCATTGCAAGCGGCCATGGACGGCCACCGCGTCATGAAGATGGAAGAAGCGACTACGCTCGGCGACCTCTTCATCACCGTCACCGGCGACATCCACGTCATCCGCATGGAGCACATGGAGAAGATGAAAGACGGCGCAGTGCTGGCCAACTCCGGTCACTTCGACCACGAAATCGATATGGCCTCGCTGGAGAAGAAGGCCGCGAGAAAGCGTCGCGTCCGGCACTACTTGGACGAGTACAAACTGAGTAACGGCCGCGTGATCTACGTCGCAGGCGAAGGCAGGCTCGTGAATCTGGCCTCGGCCGAAGGCCACCCGAGCGAAGTGATGAGCTTAAGCTTCTGCGGTCAGGCGCTGGCGTGTGAATATCTGGTGAAGAACAAAGGAAGGCTGCAGCCGACCGTGATCACGCTGCCCAAGGACATCGATGACCGCATTGCCAACCAGCAGCTCATTGCCATGGGTGTGAAGATCGATGAGCTGACGGCAGAGCAGAAGAAGTATCTGGGGAGCTGGAGGGAGGGAACGTGACGGGTGACTGATCCAGGAAAGATCATTTTTGGTCTTCTGTTTGCGGAAAATGCAAAATCATGATACAATATTGTTGACCTGCAAAAAGAAATCCTTACTATGCGCGCACGTTTTTAGCAAACTTTCTTCATTTCTCTCCAATTCCTATGGGTAATAATCTAACCCGCTTACATGAATCCGGACTGCTTAATCGAGAAGCCTGTGAAGATCAATTATATGATCAGAAATTTGGGGAAGGCCGTTTGAACACAATAATTCGCGCTAGAACGGGCGGAAAGAAGAATGGCATTGATGTAGATTTTTTGCTGGGTCAAATTGAAAATAAGAATGAGAATATCGAACTGCCCCCATCCACTTCGAAGGATCCGCAATTAGAGAGGGCACTTGCCTACTATGTCGCTAAATTTGGAGCAGTTCGTCTTCCAGGAGAAACACGTCCGTACGTGAAGTATGTGGCAGATTCTTTACTTCCCTGCAATCATCATATGATAGTGGGACAACTCATGAAACTTGAAGAACGGCCACGAAACCAACTTGCAGCTCTGCTTTGTAAAAAGGTTTTAGCTGCATCAGAGTGAAGGGAAAATCACGTCGTTCTCGAATGGTAATTTACCCGAAGCCATCCCGCCAGCGTCCGCTGACGAAGCCGGATGGTGAAGGTACGGCAATCACGATTGCGATAGCGGATTCACGGCTTGGCGAAGAATAGCAGATCTGCGTCGTTCATGATGGAAGTGGCGGAGCCGGCGTTTGCGATGGAAGAGGCTGAGCCACGGCGTTCGCGAACGCCGTGGCGGAGAGGGAGGGATTCGAACCCTCGAGACCCTTTTGGGGTCTACGCGATTTCGAGTCGCGCGCCTTCGACCACTCGGCCACCTCTCCGTATTCATAGGGTAACATACAATAATTACAAACGAACCTGAACCGGTCGCTACGTTTACCCTGAGAGCCATCGAAGGGCTCCGGTCCGTGGCAGGCCACTCGGCCGCCTCTCCGTGCCCATAGGGTAACACATTCGGATAATTTTGTTTGTCCCGCACAAAGCATTGTGCTCCCTTATCAAAAAGTCGAGGTATCGCAAACATACAGGGGAGCGGAATGCTTTCCGCGGGTAAGAGCCTCACAGAAAGTTATTTCTGCCTGTTCTTCCTCCCACCGGAACAGACTTCTCCGCTGTAACTCAACAAAAATCGCCACCATTGCCGATTTCCTCGATCGGAAGATGATCTCAGTCGAATAATCACTGTTTAGGCTGGTTCCATCATGTTCCAACGCCACCCCATCCAGAATCAGCATCTGATGCTGATCACCACCTGCACCAAAGACCGCAGGCAGATCTTCGCCGATGCGGCCTGTGCAAGAGAGGCAATAGAAAGCCTGTACCGGGTGCAGTATTGGAATCCGTTCTTCCTGTTCGGATTCGTCATCATGCCCGACCACGGACATTTTCTGCTCAATGTTCCCGAACATGGATCCATTTCCCGTGTGATGCAAGCATACAAACGGTCAGTGAGTTTCGAAATCGGGAAAGCTGTCTGGCAGAGCCGGTTCCACATGGAAATCGTGCAATCGTGCAGACGAGTATTGAATTATATCCATCTGAATCCTGTGAGACAGAACCTCTGTCTGGAGGCTGCTGCCTATCCATGGTCATCTGCTTCGGGGCGGTGGGATGTGTGTGAGTTGCCGATGATGCAAGAAGGCAGAATTGATGAATACTGGTAGAGGGCTGACCGTCATTAAATCTTGCCACCGCGGAAAGCATTCCGCTCCCTTTCATAAAGATGGAGGCACAAAAATTTATAAAAAGGAGGATCAAATTCATCGATAAAGCAGCTACCTCGCACAACACAATAAGGGAGCACAATGCTTTGTGCGGAGACCTTTGTAAGCCCCCGCGGAAAGCATTCCGCTCCCTTGTCGGTTGGCGGTGTTCCTTTTCTGAAACATAAAGCTTTATCTCAAGCCCGATCCCCGATATCCCGACTTGCCCCGCAAAGCGCCGCAGCGCGAAGTGGGGGCTCCCGTCTACCCCTCCTTCGCCTCCCGCTTCAGCTCGGCATCGATCAATAAATCCAGATCGCCATCCAACACTCCCGCCGTATCGCTCGTTTCGTAATTCGTTCGCAAATCTTTCACCATCTGATAGGGATGCAAGACATAACTGCGGATCTGGCTGCCGAAATCGGCGCTGACGTGCGATCCCTTCAGCTTGCGCTTCTCAGCTTCCTCTTCCTCCAATTTTTTCTCGAGCAACTTCGCCTTCAGCATGTTCATCGCCCGCTCGCGGTTTTGCAGCTGGCTCCGCTCATTCTGGCACGCGACGACGACATTGGTCGGCAGATGGGTGATGCGCACCGCACTGTCCGTCTTGTTCACGTGCTGTCCGCCTGCGCCGCCCGAGCGGTAGGTATCAACCCTTAAATCTTCCTGCCGCACTTCGATCTCGGTGGTGCCGGTCATGTCGGGCAACGCTTCAACGAGGGCGAAGGACGTCTGCCGGAGATTCTTCGCATTGAACGGCGACAACCGCACCAGACGATGCGTACCGCGCTCGCACTTCAGATGTCCGTATGCGGCGTCCCCCGCGATATGGATCGTCATGGATTTGATCCCAGCCTCCTGTCCGTCCGTCCGCTCGACGACTTCGGACTTCCAGCCCTTGCGCTCGGCGTAGCGCAGGTACATACGGCCGAGCATCCCCGCCCAGTCCTGCGCCTCGGTCCCGCCCGCACCGCCGGAGATGCTCAGGTACGCGTTGCCGAGATCGTATTTCCCGCCGAGGTACAGCACCCGTTCGGCAACCTGCCAACGGCTCAGAAGCTTCGTAAACTCTTTCTCCAGTTCAACCAGATCCTCCGGAGCGCTTTCCTTCGCGATATCGTGGAGATCCTGTACCTCCGATGCGAGAGCGATGATGGGCTCCCACTGTTTTTTGAATCCCTTGAGCTGATTGAAGAGTCCCTCCGCACGCTTGTGGTCATTCCACAAATCCGAAGCCTGCGTCTTCACTTCCAATTCAGTAATCTGTGTTGGGATGCCGCGTTTCTCAAAGAGAGTCCTTACCCATGTTCACTGCATCCAGCAGTTCCGCGAGCTTCGTGAGCAGCTCATCCATGGGAAAGGGGGAAAGATGTACGCAGTGTAGAGAAGGGAGGAAGTAATTCAAGAGCCAAAGAAAAGGCAATAACGTACCTTACTGCCTTTATTGCCTTTATTGCCTTTATTGCCTTATCCTCCCCCCATGTCCCACCTCGTCCTCATCCGACACGGCCAGTCCGAGTGGAATCTCGCCAACCGCTTCACCGGCTGGACGCAAGTGTCACTCACGTCGGCAGGTCGTGAAGATGCCGTGCTCTGCGGCAGAAGTCTCAAAGACATCACGTTCAATATCGTGTTTGTCTCCCGCCTGCACCGCTCACGCGAAACGCTGGATGCATTTGTGGAAGGCTACGGAGAAACCGAGTTGCCGACCATCGAAGACTCAGCGTTGAACGAACGGCACTACGGCGATCTTCAAGGCCTCGACAAAGGGGAAACAGCCCTCAAATACGGGCAGGAACAAGTGAAGCTCTGGCGGAGGAGTTACACGACGCGACCGCCGAACGGCGAAAGTATGGAAGATTGTGAAAGGCGGACATGGCCGTTCTTCAAGGAATACATCCTCCCCTGTCTGGTCCGTGGCGAGAATGTGCTGGTGATCGCCCACGGTAATAGCTTGCGGCCGATCATCAAAAATCTTGATCGCCTGCAGCCGGAGGAGGCAGCCACGATGGAAATTAACTGTTCGGTGCCGTACCACTACACATTTGATGGGGCGGAAGTTTTGAAAAAAGAGATCCGGGAAGTGCCGGGAATGGTGGTGAAGGGAACATCGAAAATAGTGTAGGAGTGTAAGGGTCTAGGAGCATCGAACTACAGGCACTCCTATTGCCCTATTGCCCTATTGCCCTATTGCCCTACACCCCTATACCTCTCACCGCTACAATCCGTCCATGCCAGCCAAACAACCCGTCATCTGCGTCGTCGGTCTCGGATACGTCGGTCTGCCGCTCGCCGCGGCATTCGGACGGACGGGATGGACAACCCTCGGCTTCGACATCAACACCGACCGGATCAGTACGCTGAAAAAAGGCGAAGACTGGACACGCGAATTGACATCGCAGCAGCTGACGAACACCACGATCGAGTTCTCCGCCGATCCCGGAATCATCGGAAAAGCCGACACGGTGATCATCGCAGTGCCGACTCCCGTGGATGACGCGAACAATCCGGATCTGACACCGGTGTATGCGGCGAGCAGAACTGTCGGCAAACACATGAGTAAAGGCACCGTCGTGATCTACGAGGCAACGGTCTATCCCGGCGTCACGGAGGAGGAATGTGTGCCGATCCTCGAAAAGGAATCAGGAATGAAATGCGGACCCGATTTCACGGTCGGCTACTCGCCGGAGAGAATCAATCCCGGAGACAAGGAACACACAGTCGATAAAATCATCAAGGTGGTGGCGGGGCAGGACGCAGTAACGACCGATCGGGTGGCAATGATCTACGAGAAGATCATTACGGCGGGCGTGCACCGCGCCGCGAACATCAAAGTGGCGGAGCTCGCCAAGGCGCTGGAAAACACGCAGCGGGACATCAACATCGCGCTGATGAACGAGATCGCGCGGCTCTGCGACCGGCTGGGAATCCGGACGAAGGACGTGCTGGATGCGGCGGGGACGAAGTGGAATTTCCTCAAGTTCTCGCCGGGGCTGGTCGGCGGACATTGCATCGGGGTCGATCCGTACTATCTGGTCCACAAGGCCAAACTGCTCGGCATGCACACCGAAGTGATCTCCGCCGGACGGAAGATGAACGACACCATGACGACGTTCATCGATCGGCAGATCTCCAGAGCGATGGCGAAGGAGAAGATCTCACCGGTGGGTGCCAAGGTGCTGGTGCTCGGCGCGACGTTCAAGGAGAACGTGCCGGACACGCGCAATGCCAAGGTGCACGATCTGATCCGCAAGCTGTCGGATGCGGGATGTCTCGTCTCCGTGCAGGATCCGGAGCTCACAAGAAAGCAGGTGGAGGATCTCGGCTTCACGTTCGGCAGGATCATCGATGGACCGTACGACTGCATCGTTGTCGCGGTGCCGCACAGAGCGTACAAAGAGGAATTGACCGCGGAGGATTTCATCAGAGCGCTCAAGAAGCCCGGATTGTTCTACGACCTCAAGTCGCTCTGGAATGAGCGGGTATTCAAGAGTGCAGGAGTCTCGTACCTGTCACTGTGATATGCGAAACACCGTGTTCAAGTGGCGCTTCGAGATCGGAATCATGCTGGTCCTGATCGGATTGACCCTGCTCAACGTCAAACCCTACGGATGGAATATCACCGCGCTGTTTCACATGGACTCGTACGTCGCTTCGCTGGATCCGCCGCCGGAGAACTTCGTCGTACTGTCGGTCCCCGGCTTCGACGGCGAACAGTACTACCAGATTGCAAAACACATCCCGCTGCTCTCCACTCAGGAAGGGCGGAAGACACTCCGCTCTCTCCCTCCCGGCGTCTACGCCTACCAGCGCATCCTGCTTCCGCTCACCGCATTCATCCTCTCTGCAGGACAGGAGCGCGGTCTGCCGTACGCTTTCCTCGGCATCAATCTCATTTCCCTGATGTTGATATTCGTCCTCATGCGACGACTGTGGAATGTCCCAACGCTCTATGCGCTGGCGCTGGCGCTCTGTCCGGCCGCCATTCTGGGTCTCCACTTCAACATCACCGAACCGCTCACCCTCCTGCTCCTGACGCTCTTCATCGGACGCTTCCGGAACAAAGAAACCTTGGATTTTACCGGAAGTCTCCTGCTCACGCTCATTCTCCTTTCACGGGAAGTGAACGTACTCCTCCTCGGATTCGTCACGGTCTATCTCTTCTGGCGCCGCAACTGGAAGGCACTTCCGCACCTCATCCTCCCTGCAGTCATCTTCTGTCTCTGGCAACTCGTCCTCGCCTCGATCTTCGGATCCGCGCCGTTCTTCATGAATACGTCGACCGGACAATGGCCGGGCAACGGCGTGTGGACACTCGTGACGGGAGGGTACGGCGGCATCACGCGCTACAGCCTGTCGGCGCTGTCCATCCTCTTCCTCCTGATCCTCCCCGGCATCGTCTGGACGACTGGAACGCTCCAGCGCGAGCGAAAGATCCGCTTCCTGTCGGCGGGAGCACTCTGCTTCCTGATCGTCATGCTGCTCCTGCCCAGGGAAGTCTTCGGCTCGGTAACGGGCGTGGGACGGGTGGTGACGCCGGTGTATCCGTTTCTGCTGATGGAGGCGATGGAGAAGCGATCACCGGCAGCGCGGGGAATTGCATCCGTCATTCTTGTTCTCGGACTGATCACGGCAATCGGATTCGCGTTGACGATCCATCCGTACACATTGGCAGGATGATACTGCTTGATCTGCTTGTTCGACTTCATCATTCCGAAGGTAAGCGTCAAGAATGACTTCGGATCAGACCGGAATCGTTCGAGTGATTTCAATCTTTCGAATCTGCCGGCGAAGCCGTAACTCATTCATGGCTTGGAATTGGGATAAAAACCAAAGGAGACTTTCGGGATTATGAATACGAAGCCGTATATACTCTCCTTGTCTATGTGCGGCATCGCGGCACTCATCGGCGAGGACAGAGGACGGATCGAACGAATGACGACTGCGCTCCGTCACCGCGGTCCGGACGGTCAGGGTATCCATGTCGGCGGCGGCGTGTCACTGGGACATGCGAGGCTGGCGATACTGGATCCGACACCGGACGGTGACCAGCCGATGTGGAATGACTCCCGTTCGGCTGTGATCGTCTTCAACGGTGAGATCTACAATTTCAGGCAGTTGATCGAGAAAGAACATCTCACCTGCCGCACGCGGACGGATACCGAAGTCCTGCTGAAGCTCTATGAACGGTACGGGATGGATTTCCTGCCGAGCCTGCGGGGGATGTTCGCCTTCGTGCTGTTCGACACGCGGACACGGACACTTTTTGCCGCCCGCGATGGCAGCGGCATCAAGCCGCTCTACCTGACCCGCATCGGCGGCTCGCTGGCACTGGCATCGGAGGTACGTGCTCTGATGCAGGGGTTGCCGCAGAGGCCTGCGATCAATTTTGCATCGCTCTCTGCCTATCTGCGTCTGCAGTACGTTCCGGGGCCGGAAACATTGTGTGAAGGAATCGAATCCATGCCTCCGGGTACGGTGTTGCGGTACACGGAAGGAAAGGAATCACACTGGACGTTTCAAGCGGGAGCCGACGTTCCGACTATCCGATCAAAGCAGGAATTTCGCGAACGGTTTCCTGCCATCATGCAGGAAGCGGTGGATGCGCACTTGGTCTCCGATAAGCCGGTGGGGGTTTTCTTAAGCGGCGGCATGGATTCGTCCATCGTGCTCCATCACATGGCGAAGGCATCCAGCGAACCGGTTCGGACATTCACCGTCCGCTTCGAAGCGACGGAAGCGGAGGGGGCCGCGAGGTTCAACCGTGATGCCGACTTGGCGCTGCTCACCGCGAAACACTACGGAACGCACCATCAGGAATTGCTCCTGACGGCACAAATGGAGCGGGAGCTGTACTTTGAAACCACCCGCGCACTCGACCTGCCGAATGCCGACAGCGTGTCTGTGGCGCAATATGCGCTGGCACGGCTCGCAAAGAAATCCGTCGACGTGGTGCTCTGCGGTGCCGGCGGCGACGAACTCTTCGGCGGCTATCCCCGCTACCGGATCGCGCGCATTCTTTCCATGATCCGGCACATTCCCGTGTCGCTGCGGAAAATAGGTGCACGCATGACAGGTCTCCCGCCCGACGTACTCGCAATGGCGCCGGGAGCGGCGTTGGCCGAACGCCTGCTCGCGCGTCCGGTCGATGAGTGCCGGTCCATCGTCAGAGGTGACTGGTTCACGCCGGACACGGCGAAAGACATCCTCCAAAACCACTTCGACACGGTGGAGAGTGATGATCCCGTCCGCCGGATGATGGAAGTGGACAGAAGTCTATGGCTGGTGGATGAATCACTCCGGTTAAGTGACGCGGTGACCATGGGCAGCGGGCTGGAATCCCGCATCCCCTTTCTGGATACGAACATCATCGCATGGTCGCACGCAACACCTTCGTCCTGGCACGTCGGACTGAAACGTACGAAAGCGCTGCTCAAGGACACCTACAAGCCGATCCTCCCGCCACACCTCTTCTCGCTCGACAAAGCATCGTTCTACCCGCCGCTGGCCAAATGGATCCGCCGCGAGTGCGCACCGCTCATCGAGGAGGCATTGCATCAGGCGAGAATCCAAGAACTCTTCAATGTTGAAGTCTTGCGCCATCTGCATCAGGCGCACATCCGGCATGAACAATACGCCCTCCACCCGCTTCAGGCAGTTCTCCAACTCGGAAACTGGTTTGAGAGCGTCTATGACGCATAATCCCGTGCAACAGCTTGTCCGCTGTGCTATACTGTTTCGATGGGTATCGAACACATCAAGCACCGGTGGAACTACCGGATGTCGGTGAGCGTCGGTCTGGTGCTCTCGGCGATGGTCGTCACGCTCTCGGCATTGATCGGTCGGGGCGCGATCAACCTGAAAAGTTCGCTGCTCGCGGATGAACCGACCGATGTCACGGTCATCGCGACCGTCGAGCCGAGGCTGGAGGAGAGCGTCACGATCTCCGCCATCAACTTCCTGCGAAAAGAGCCGCAAAAGGAAGATGAAAGACCGCTCTACGATTACTACGTGGAAACATCCGCCGGACGACCGTACTTCGTCCGTCTCCGCTTCGATGCATCCATCGGGAAGTGGACGCTCCTCACGTTCGAGACGCTCCACCCGGAGAACGCCATGCCAACCATTCCGTAAGAACAAAGACGGGGAACACGATCACCGCCCGCCAGATCCTCTTGAGCCTTCTTGGTTCTTTCATGAGCCTCCACATCCATTCAAGACCTATCCGCTGCATCGACTTCGGTGCGCGCTGCTGCTTCCCTGCGAGGAAGTCGAATGCGCCGCCGACACCCATCGCGACCCGAACCGTCTGCAGCCGGCTCAATACCCAATCAATCCAAAGATCCTGCACCGGTGCCCCGAATGCGACAAAAAGCGTCTTGGCGCCGGAAGCATTGATCAAACCGATAATCTCTTCTTCCTCCGCCAATGCCGGCGATCCTGCGTACGTTCCCGCGATCTGCAGTGACGGAACACGCGATTGCAGGGCATTGGCCGCACTTTCCGCAACACCCGGAGCGGCACCGAGGAAGAAGACCGGACTCGCCGCGGGATTCGCGCAGATGCGGACCACGAGATCCACGCCGGTCACGCGGGCGGGAAAGCGTTTCCCCTGCAATCTTGCTGCGAAGAGCAGGCCGACGCCATCGGGGACATTGAGTGCGGTACGACCGAGCAATGCGTGAAAATACGGATCGCCGTGCGCCTTCACCAGCATCTCGGGGTTCGGCGTCATGACGTGATGCTGCGTCCGTGAATCGAGAAAGCCGGCGATACGATCCGCCGCTTCCTCCTCAGTAACGGCATCAATGGGAACGCCGAGAATGTGGATGCGGTCAGACATGGTATTAATTGAGGAATCTTCGAGTGTCATAGCCACTTCACCGTGGGAAGAGACAGAAGTCGAAATGTTCGTCGGAATCCTCGGACTCTTCGGTTTCCTCGGTATCCTTGTCCTCGGGGTTTCATTATCCGTGAATTCGACGCACAATGGAACCGTTATGCGAACCAACCGTCTCATGATCGTATCCGGAGCCATACTGATCCTCAGCGGCTGCGTGCCGGCTCCGGCCGTCAATTTCCGCCAACCGACGGAGACCGGCAGCACGATCAGCGCCGCCGTCCCCGGCACAGGCGACGTCATCGGAACCAATGAGGCGATGCCGCAGAACACGGACAGTCTGGAGACGGCGACAGCCACGGGTGCCGCGATTCCGATAACGTTGACGGACGCATTCTCCATCCTCTACGGGGATGCGCCGACCGCTCCGACGTTCATCGAATACTTCGATTACGATTGTGAGTACTGCCGCGAGCATGCGTTGGTGGAACGACCGTGGATCGATCGGGAGTTCGTCGCAACGAAGAGGATGAACGTGGAGCGGATTTTCGCACCGCAGACACCGCTTGGCTTTCGACTCGCCCAAGCGGCGATCTGCGCCGGATTGGATGGGGAAACAACTGAAATGGATCGGGCGTTGATTATCGGACAGCCTGCAAACGAGACGGAAATTCATGCCGTTGCGAAGACGATCGGTCTGAAAACCAAGGCATTCCAACTCTGCATGCAGAGAAAGGATCTCCTGCCGGAGAAACGCATCCTCGCGGATGGCTCGGAGATCAGGCGCGTGCCGACATTCCGGATCGGATCTACTCAGTGGCAGGGAATATTGCCGGATGAAGAACTGATGGCGAAGATTGAGGAACTACTGGGAAGGAAATAACTGAGGCTGTCATGGTGAGCCCTTCGACATGCTCAGGATAAACTCCGTCGAACCATAACCACACTGTGTCATCCTTCGACTACGCTCAGGATGACACAGGCTCCTCTATACTCTCCCTATGAAGCTGAAAGACGCCGTCTACGACTTCCTGACCCACTGCGAGGTGGGCCGCTACCAGAGCCAAAAGACAGTCGAAAATTACCGGCACTACCTGAAGCGATTTGCGAACTTCGCCGGACCAGCAACCGAGGTCAAGAACCTGACCAACGACACCGTCCGCGACTACCGCCTCCACCTGCACCGCACACCCATCCGCGGACAGGGCGTGACACTCGACATCAAGACCCAGCAGTACCACCTGATCGCCCTGCGCGCGATGCTCAAGTATTTGCAGAAAAATGATGTCCCTACCCTTTCCCCGGAAAAAATTGAGCTGCCGAAAGTGCCGGAGCGGCAGGTGGAAGTCCTCACGCGTGAGGAACTGAAAGCGATGTTCGATTCCGTGGATCCGACCAAGCGGAACGGACTTCGGGACCTGGCCCTCCTCCACCTCCTCTTTTCCACCGGTTTGCGCGTCAGCGAGATCAGTAAACTCAATAGAAAAGATGTGAATCTGGAGACCCGCGAATTCCGCGTGGTCGGCAAAGGCAGGAAATCCCGCATCGTCTTCATCTCGGAGACGGCTGTCGATCATCTGAAACGGTATCTGGATGCGAGAAACGACAACTGGATCCCGCTGTTTGCGAGTAATTCCAATCGATCGAAACAGGACTCATTGCTCGGCGAAGACCGCCGTCTGGAACCGCAATCCATCGAACGAGTGGTGCGGAACCTGAGCGTGCAGGCGGGGATCATGAAAAAGGTGACGCCGCACACGCTCCGCCACACCTTCGCGACCGAACTGCTCCGCAACGGCGCCGACATCCGTTCGGTGCAGGAAATGCTCGGCCACGCGAGTATCACCACGACGCAGATCTACACGCACCTCACCAATAAACGCCTCAAAGAAATTCACCAGCAATTCCATCGGTGAGTAGTAGGTAGCAAGTAGTGAGTAGTAAGGAACTGAGTTCTTTTCCCTTGCTACCTGCTACCAACTACTTGCTACTGATCCGTACCGTCTTCCTCCTCCCCGTCTGCCCGCTCAACACCTCAACATTCGATCGCGGAACATCAAAATACTCCGCAAGAAACCGAACCAGCGCCTCGTTCGCCTTGCCGTCCTCCGGCGGTGCCGCTACGCAAATCTTCCATGTGCCATCGGCGAGTTGGCTTTTCCACGCTGTTTTTTGGGCGGATGGGCGGATGCTCAGGGATAACGTCAAGGTACCGTTCTGCCGCAATTGATCAATCAGATGCTTCATGACATCAGCTCAATTTGGTGGCACGCCACTCCCCGATCTTCTTGTGATGTCCCGACAACAATACATCCGGCACCCGCATCCCGCGGAACTCCTCGGGGCGCGTGTAGTGCGGATACTCTCTCTTCCTCTTCAGTGCCTTGGAAAAGCTCTCCTCCCCCGCGGATTCCTCTTTGCCCAGCACTCCGGGAATATGCCGCGCGACGGCATCCACCAGCACCATTGCGGGCAACTCGCCCCCGGTCAGAACATAATCCCCAATGGAGATTTCTTCATCGATCCAGCCGTCGATGACGCGCTGATCGATGCCTTCGTAGTGCCCGCAGAGCAGCAGGAGCCAGTCGTGTTTTGCCAATTTCTCGACCTTGATTTGTGTCAGCCGCTTACCGCGTGGCGAAAGATAAATCCGGTGTGGTAATTGTGAAATGGAATCATTGCCGCGGATCGATTGATTCGTTTCATTGTGCCCTTTTTCCCTTTTGCCTTTTTGCCCTTGTTCGATCACCCCTTCAATTGCCCCCACCACGATGTCCGCCTTCATCACCATCCCCGCTCCGCCACCGTACGGCGTGTCATCGACTTGCCGATGCTTGCCCGTCGCGAAGTCACGGATGTTGTGCGTATGAATTTCAATGATCCTCTCCTCCGCCGCACGCTTCAGAATGCTCTCGGTCATGGGACCGACGAACATCTCGGGGAAGAGGGTCAGGATGTCGATGCGCATGGCGACAGATTACAGTGAACAGTTCACAGTGAACAGTTCACGAGCCTCCTTGAAAGATTCTGAATTGCCCGAAGCACGCGCGAAGGTTACTCTCCCATCATGAAGCTCAACCAATTCTTCCGCAAAGCCGTCGATCTCGGCATCGCAGCCGATCCGCGTGGCAAAGAACAGATCCAAAAACAGTTCAAGAAAGAAAAAGAAAGACGGAA
This sequence comes from Candidatus Peribacteraceae bacterium, assembly GCA_028711345.1. Classification (GTDB taxonomy): domain Bacteria; phylum Patescibacteriota; class Gracilibacteria; order Peribacterales; family Peribacteraceae; genus CAINWJ01. The sequence continues at coordinate 8,976 of JAQTSK010000012.1, read as the reverse complement.
GAAGCTGGAAGGTATAGATCTGGAATTGTTCGATGAGGAGCGCACGTGGAACCCGTTCGGAGATTCACGGATCATCAACGGTACCGGTGACGAGGAATTCACGAGCATCGCCGTCGGCATCGACATCGAAACGCCGGAGCTGCTCCTGATCGATCATCTCAGAAAGAACGGACAACGCATCGACGGCGCTCTCATCCACCATCCGGAAGGACGGGCGCTTGCCGATCTCCCGCTGATCATGCCGATGCTGGTGGAGATGCTTGCGGAATCGGGACTGCCGGTGAATCAGACGGAAGGGATGCTGCGGCCAAGAATAGATCGCGTTCGCAGGTCCATCCACTCCGATAACCTCCTGCGCGTGGGAAGAGCGGCTGAACTGCTCCAGGTCCCGGCCGTCTGCTGCCACACGATCACGGATAACCTCGTGTACCGCTACATGGAGAAGAAGATCTGCTCACAGAAATTCGATGAACTGGGTGATATCGTCAAAGCGCTCCTTGAAGTTCCGGAATATAAATATTACGCGGTGCGCGGAATGCCGCCCTTCATCGTGAGTGGCGGGAAATCCAGCCGTCCGGGAAGGATCAGACCGAATGAATTCACCGGCGGCACGAACGGTCCGGAAGAATTCTTCGAGGCGCAGGCGAGAGCGGGCGTCGGTACCATCCTGACCATGCACATGAATGATAAATCGTTGGAGGAAGCCAAGAAGCACCACATCAACGTCATTCAGGTGTGTCACATGGCCGCCGACACGCTCGGCATGAACCTGCTCCTCGATCACATCGAGAAGATGGAACCGAAGCTGAAGGTCTTCGAATTGTCCGGCTTCGTCCGGATGAAGAGGAGGAAGCTTTGAATCAAGCCGCAATCCCAAGATGGTCTTCCACACGGGCAATCCGCTTCGCATGATCCTTTAACTGATCATCATGCTGCGACGTCCGGTCGCCGAAAATGCCGACAAAATCGTGGACGAGCTGTTCGTTCTTCACGTCAATATGACGGAGGGTTTGCTGATAGCGATCATCCATGTGCTTGAGAAGGCGCTTCTCCAGTTGCGCACCGTCATTCTTTGTCATCGCCGACGATTTTCTCTTGCGCTTGATCATTATGCAACAGGGGAACTTCCCGCCGCTTTCATCACCTGATTGAACACTTCCGGATACCGGATGGCCAGCTCGGACAGTGTCTTCCGATCCAGTGTGATATTGGCTTTCTTGAGTGCGGGGATGAACGCCGAGTACTTGGAGCCGTTGGCGCGGAGAGCGGCGTTGAGACGGACATTCCAGAGACCGCGGAACGTGCGCTTCTTGAGACGGCGGTCGCGGTAGGCATTCTGTCCGGCCTTGATGACGGCTTCCTTGGCCTTCTTCACGGTCGTTCGCTTCATGCCGCGGTACCCCTTCACCAGCTTATGTAAGGCTTTGACTCTGCGGTGCCGATGAATACCACGTGTGACGCGCATGGTTAGATATTGGTAACGAGGTGACGGATGGCCCGCTCATTGGTGGGATGAAGCAACTGGGTACGCTTCAGGCGCTTCTGCCGCCTGCTCTTCTGCTGCAGGAGGTGGTTACGGCTGTTCCTCCGGAAGGTCAGCTTGCCGCTGCCGGTGCGCCGGATGCGTTTCTTCGCGCCGCTGTGTGACTTCATCTTTGGCATGCGAGGGGAGAGAGTAATGGGATTGGTTGAGGAAGTAAAGGGACGAATGACAGGTAGCTGGTAGTGGGTAGTGGGTAGTGGGTAGAAAATATACAGGAAAATTGCCATCTACCAGCACCAAATGCCAGCTACCAACTACTTTTTCGGCCTCAAAATCACGATGAAATGATTCCCCTGCCGCTTCACAGGCTGGTCGACTTCGGAGGCATCGGCGAGGCTCTCGACGAATTTCTTGAGCTTGTTGATACCGTATTCTTTGTTACTCAGCTCCCGACCGCGCAGGACGATAGTCACCTTCACCATGTGACGCTCCGCGAGGAACTCGCGCGTACGGTTGGCCTGACGGTCCAGATCGCCGACGTCGGTCCGGAAGCCGAAGCGGATCACCTTCACCTCCGTGTGCTTGCTGTGTGACTTCTGCTGCTTGTCCTTCTTCTTGAGCCGGTAGAGGTAACTGCCGAAATCCCCGATCTTCACGACGGGCGGCACCGCCTTCGGCGAGACTTCGATGAGATCGGCTTCCTCGGCTTTCGCCCGCTCCAGCGCCGCGGCAATGGTCATCTTTTCCGCGGTAGTCTCACCGACAAGCAACACCTCCGGTGCACGGATTTGCTCATTCACGCGCGGTTTTTGGAATGTGTCGATGGGACGTCGATGGTAGGAGCGTTGACGCATAGGTGACCGAATGGAGTGGAAGAAACGACGGAAGGATGCTGAAGAAACGGCTTACGGTCAAGGAGATCGCTACTGACCGCACGTCGACTGATACAGACCGGTCTGACCGACCGCACTGAAACACGGATGCCCGAGCAACGACTGACCCTCGGACGGATAGAACGACCGGAAGACGTCAGACGCGAAGAAGTACGTTCCTTTCGGATACGATGCGATGAACGAGCGACGCTCATTCTCGGAGCCGAATAGCAGCTTCTCCCAGTCGGCGCGCGGCTTGGAATCGAAGATACCGGGACCCGAAACGGTTGCGTGCGGCAGATACCCGACCACCCACGGCGCCATGTTGTCGAGCACCACGACGGTCGATCCTGCCGGCACGAGGGACGGAAGCCGCCGGATGGATGTGAGATCGGCGGCAGTCACATGCGGATCAATCGTGTTCATCTGCCATCCGAGCGATCCCGCCTGTGCCAGAAGGAGAATGACGACTGCGATCTTCCATGCCGTCCCGCGGCCGATCATCTGCACAACCGCAACCGCCGCGAACGGAAGAAGAAAGAAATCAAGAGGAAGGATGAACCGTCTGTAAAAGAAGAACATGGAAAAGACTGCACAAAGCGAGACAAGCGCCGCCCACTGCCACGGATCATCCTGCCGCTTCCTGAAAGACAGAAGTAACCCACCGAGTCCGAGCACAAAAAGCGGCAAAGACCATCGGAGATAGCCGATGATCGAGAGGAAAGCACCACCCTCTGAATCAGCCGCGGTCGCGATGGACGGAATCATCGATGCGGCCACACCGATGCATATGGCGATCAGAATACACACCGCCGGAACGACAATTCCCAGTCGTCGGAGTTCCATGTTTTTCCGTGCGGGATGCCAACTGAAAAAACCAAGGAAACCCAAGAAACCCAAGAAACCGATCCAGGGCGCCGGCCGGAGCATGAACGGGAGTAAATCCAGAAACGACCGCTGATACGTCGGGAGATACCAGAGAAACCCCAAGGAACAGACTGTAACCCACTCAATAATCGCCCGAAGCTTCCCTGTCTCCGAAGATTCAGCCGACCGACCGATGATCGCCGCAAGTATGGCCAAGACAACAATCAATCCGATCTGCTGGTGCGTGGCGATGACGAGCATCCCGAACATGATCCACCACAGGGATCGGCGCTCGAAGAAGTGGAACGCGAAGACGCACCAGAGAAATGCGACGAACACTTTCTGGTACATCATCAGAAATCCTTCGAATTGCACTGTGGAGAGAAGTGCGACTAGACCCGCTGCCAGACCAACCGCCGTTCCATGCTTCTTACCCGTAGCCCATCCGAGAACCGATGCCAGCATCACCGGAAACAGGTTCCACATCCATCCGATCAGCCAGTCGACAGGCAGCCCGATTGTAATGAGAGGACTTGTGAAAGCGAAAAGTCCGAGTGCATGCGCCCTCGCCCACTCGGGCAAATCAGCGATCAGGCCGGGCGGCCAGCCCTCCGCGTGCCTCAGGTAGAGGAAGCGGTAAATACCGGCGTCATACCCGAACGGTATGCCGGGGAAGAGAAAGAACGACCAATAATATTTCCCAAGGAGCAGTGCGATGAGCACGGTCCAGAGAATCAGTTGCCGTCGTTTCAAGAATGCAGACACTTCGAATATCAGTATATGGGGAAAAGGGCGACAAGATAAGAAAGAGGATACACCTTTGTTCTCTATCACTTTCTTCCAAGACTCAGGATCTCTTCAAATGCCCGCCTAATTACAAGATCGGTGACTCCTTTGCCGAGACATCCAGATAAGTACCGACCAATTCTGGGATCAGCTTTTCTGCCTAAAACTCGGTCTTTTTCTTCAGCCAATGATTGAAGCAAAGCATTTATTTGATACCATTCAATAGGCTTTTCTCTGTTAGGCTCATCAAAATAATCTCTCTTCCTCTTGAGCTGTGCGGCGATGGTGCCTTCGGGAGGATTATCGAGATTTAAGACATCAGGATGAGTTTTGCTTCCTTTAACATAAGCGCTTAAATCACCCCATCCATTCGCACCCGGTCCCGATAACTTGTTAGTAGACATACTAACATTATATAATATAATATATCTTTTGATCAACATAGAAACCTCGACATAATCGACATCTCGCTAAGAATTGCTTTGCAGCCTATACACCTTCCGCTGCGCATCGATCTCCGTCCGCAAATCGAACCGTCCGCGACCTGCCTGACACTCCGCATGCAATCGATTCCATAACACGCGATCCTGCAACACACGCATCGCTGCCTCGGCAATCGATCGTGCATCAGGTGCAACGAGTAATCCCGACCGATCGAAATCGACAACCGTTCGTAGTCCCGCGACGTTCGTCGCGATAACCGGCGTGCCGCACGCGATGGATTCCGCGGCGATCAGACCGAATCCTTCGAAGCGTGAGGGCACCATCGTCAGCGCCGCCGATCCCATCATTGTGCGCAGTTGATCATCGGACACGCGACCGTGATAGGTGACACCGTCCATCGGCTCACCCACGAATCCCGCCGCATCGAGCATCGCCTCCGGATGTCGACTGCGGATAATCGGCCAAGCTGCAAGAAGAAGATCCCATCCTTTCCGCGCATCGGGTCGTCCTGCAAACACACATCGAGATGGATCACGCTGATCAGGGGAATGATCTGCATCGATCCACGGCATCAGATCAAAGCCGCAGGGAATCGTCACTATCTTCGCGGGATCAATCCCGTAGCGATCACGCACGATGTCCGCGGTATCCTGTGAAATGCAGATGATCCGATCGGCAAGCAGGTACGTTCGCTTCTCCCACGGAATGAGAAACTTCTTCCACGATTGACCTGCCAACGCAGATTGCTGAGCGTAGGTGTGATTCGCCGTAACAACCAGTGGAATATGCTCAATTCTTCTCCGCAGCAACACACCACCCGGACCCGTATGCACATGAAGAAGGTTGATGCCCTCACGTTCAATCCATCGACGGAGAGATTGTTCAATGCCGCAGGAGAATCCGATACTCCGTGCAATCCTTGAATGAATCGGACGCTTGGTCCGGTCGAAGAGCGAGACTTGAATCCCTTCTTTCTTCAGGCCTTCGACCAATGTGCCGACATGCCGCCCCATGCCTCCGATGTGTGGCGGGGAGTCGAAGGAGACCATGCCGATGTGAAGTGAATGAGGCATGGAGACAGATGGATACTGTCGAAAGAGTATCGGGGGGAGGATACCGAGGGAACCGAAGAATCCGAAGAGTCCGAGGAGATTCGATGTTCGTCGGTTTCTCTTGCCCTCCATAGCCTTGGCGACGGAGGGTCGGACTCCTCGGAATCCTTTTTTCAATCACACGAACACCTCCTCCACATACCGCTTCGCAACCTGATCGATAGCAAAATGTTCGAAGCAAATCTTCCGGATTCTTTCCCGATCCCAATTTCGATTCAATGCCTCCGTAATTTTTGCCGATGCATCCGTTGCATTGAGCGATTCGAAAAACAAACCCGTCTCTCCGTCAATCACGGCATCGGCAATGCCCTCAAGTTTCGACGCAACGACCGGCAGACCGTGTGCCGCCGCTTCGATACACACCAAGCCGAACCCTTCCATGTCGCCTGCCACCGGAATATTCGGCATCACGAAGAGTGAACTTGATCGATACAATTCCTCTTTTTGATGATCGGAAATCGCACCTGAGACGGAAACAATGGATCCACGTTTCAACCGATCAACCGTCGCACGAATCATCGGAAGCATCGGACCGTCTCCTGCAATCACCAGATGAATATCCGGATGCGTCTTCAGAAGAAACGGCAACACTTTTTCCAAAAACCAGAGTGTTCCTTTTCTGGATATCTGGCGACCGAAGAGAAGGAGACATGGATGTTCCCCGCTTTCCGCCCGCTTGTTGCGAGGTTCGCCGCCGGCGACTTTCCGTTTTCCGCTTTCCGCTTCTTGAATGCCGCACGGAATAATCCTGACGACCGCAGGTCCGGCACCGCGTGGAATGGCTTCCGATGCCGTTGCCCGACTGATGGCAACGACTCTCTGCGCCGACGGAAGACACAATCGCAGCATCCATTGATACCAACGCGGTCGCCAGATGAGATCCAACCCGTAGACCGTGATCGTCCGCTTCAGACCGGGCCGGAACAATCTGAGGAGGAGAAGCAGCGGAGAAAGTGACGCGTCTCCAAGGTGCACGCTTTCACCGCGGAAGAACAATCCGGCGAAGACCGCACGCAGGAAAAATACGGGAAGCGTTGCCTTGCCGCAGCGATGTGCAAGCAGCCGCAGCGGACAATCATCGAGGTCGCGAAGAGCCGGGATCAGTGTGCGCATGTAGGTTTGCATGCCTCCGGCGTTTTTCTGCAGGGAACGTGTGATCAGGAGCGTCGTCGCCGTGGGACGGAACAACAGCATCGCTTTCACGATGGTCCCGCAGGAACGGAGAATATGACGACGCAATGTCCGCACCAGCTTGCTCTGGCCATGGCGACGCGCGAGGAATGTGACCGGCACCTCTTCGACCTGAAATCCGTATGCCTGCGCCTGAATAAGCATTTCGTGTGTGTAGGTATGCGGACTCCCGATGGACAGTGAGCGTGCCAAGGGACGCGTGAAGAGACGGAAACCGGATGATGCATCCGTGACGTTCGTCACTCCAAGCAAACGAAGCATGGCGCTGCCAATGATGTTTCCGATGCGATTGCCAACGGGCATATGGGACAATCGTCGGACTTGCCGATTCCCCACAACCAGATCCGCACCGGTGTCCCGCATCTTCTTCAAAAGCAAAGTCAATTCTTGCGGATCGTACTGACCGTCGGCATCCACCGTAGCTATCAGATCGGCACCGATGTCGAGCGCGGCGCGAAGTCCCGTTCGAAACGCCTCCGCCAATCCCTCGCTTTCAGAATGCCTCAAGACAGTCGCGCCGAGCGCCGCAGCGATGTCTCCGGTCCCGTCCGTGCCGCCATCATCCACAACAAAAACATGAATCCGATCGATGTCCGGCAACCGCTTCGGGGTCCGATCCAATACCCGGGCGATGCTCGGGGATTCATTGAATGCGGGAATGATAACCGCGAGACGCATATAGAGATAGCGTAGCACTCTGGTTCATGCAGATGTTCTCACCCAAGCTGAGGAATCCGAGGAGTCCGAAGAAACCGAAGAGTCCGACGAACAATCGTTTGTTCCTCGGATTCGTCGGACTCCTCGGTATCGTCGGTTTCTTTTTTTCAATTCGAACCGCACTCATCATCTGCCCATCACCGTCACCTCCACCGTCCACCTGTCCCCATCACGATCGAGCTGTGTGACCGTCACAAGAGGCAACGGCCACGTTTCGGCGTTGCGGATGGACGGCGCGACAGCGGACAGAGATGCACGAACATGGGACAGGCCGCCTTGCAGCAAGAGGGAACGCACGTCGGGAAGAACGTTCGCAGGAAGATCTCTCAGCGCCTGTTTCTCCATCTGATCGGGCGCTGCGGCATACGCGAGTAAATCGGTGAAGAGAAAACGCACGGCATCCTTCAGAGCCAACGGAGACGTCTCCTCGATGAATGCGAGGTACGACCGGCTGACGGTTGCAGGCAGCACGTCACGGATGAGCGCCTTGCCCGAGAGACCCAGAATCCCGAGGAAGCGGGCGACGTCCTGATACGTCCCGCGGAGGACGATACGCCCCGGATAGTTCCGTATGCCTTGTTCCGGTCCGGTCGGCTTGTCGAATGTCATCGTCTCGATCTTCAATCCTCCGCCGATGGCGGCGACGATCGCCTGTGCGGAGCGAACGAATCGGGGGACGGGGGAGCGTTCGGGGAGTACGTACGCAGCGGCCTGTTCCTCCTGCGAGAGAAGTGACTGCTCCGTGAACAGCCGCTCCGCCGCCACGGTGGCACGGAGAAGTGTGACGGAGGATGTCAGCTCGGGAAGGGACGTGCCGATGGTCAATGCCGTATCCCGCTTGCGCGAGAGAAGATCGACGCTCCCGCCGAGAATGCCGCACGTGATGACCGTCAGCAGTATGCCGAGAAGGAAGAGGCCGATACCCTGTAGATCGCGGTGTGTGACGGAATCAACTGCCACGGTGAAGTGTGATGGAGAGAATAAACGGAGACGCGGTGCCTCCGGAGGGAATGGGATCCACCCGATACTCCGGCTCCGTCACGGATGCGACGAGCGGAAGTGCGCGGAGTCCGTCGACGAATGACGCGAGGAGCTGCACGGATCGTCCCTGAGGATCCCGAACCTCTCCCCCCAGTTTCAGTGTCCCCGCCGCAGCGACGAACGACACCTGTGGCAGCGAAATGGCCGCGTCTAAACCCGTGCGCACGTCATCGATCGCGAGGAGAGCGGCGCCGAGCGGATCCGCGCCATGACGCAACGACTGCACCTGCCGGAGGACGGGAGCCTGCACACGCTCCTCCAGCGTTGCGCGCGCAGCCAGAAGCGTCGCATGCTCTTGCGTCAACTTCTCCTGCTCAGCCGTGAGATCGGCCAGCCGGACGGTCCGGTCTCGCAGGTGCACCGGAAACCTGTCCGGTGAAACCAACGCAGTGACACCGATCATCAACCCCAGAAAGACTGCGCCAAAGACGAAGAAGCTGAGTCCCAGACGGGACAGAGCGGG
>JAQTSK010000064.1 GCA_028711345.1 Candidatus Peribacteraceae bacterium | reverse complement strand
GATGAGCGTCCTCCTCTCGGTGTGTCTGACGACCTGGTGGAAGAAGCCGAAGAACTTCTATGCCGCCTACCAAGCCATTATCCGGAAGTGGCAGGCGACCTGAGCTGCAGAGTCAGTGAGCAGGTACGCGCTCCGTACTAGACAATTATATACAAATATGTTAAAGTATGCATATGACACAAACACACCGCAATCAACGTCTCATTCTCGGAGTGACGAAAAAGAAGCCGATGACAACGATGTCCGGACGATACGTTATGGCCTTCCTCATGGTTCTGTCCCTCATAGGCATCTCGTCGTCCGTACTCCCCGTACGGGCTGATGTGCGGGCGGTGCAGGTCGAGCAGACGGTACATGCGGTTCCGAGCGTCCGTTCCACGCAGCCTGTCGCATCGGTGGAAGCTGATGTGGTATCCGAGGCGATCGGACAGAGGAAGGATCTGCTCAAGCGGCGGGCGATCATTTCATTCCGGACAGGCAGCGGCGGAAAAGTCGTGGGGACATGGGGTGTGTTGCTTCGCGATCATCCGTCGTGGATCGTGTTCGCGAAGTCGCAGGACGGCCGTGTCGAAGCCACCGTCAGCGCCGAGAGGATCGAGGAGGAGCTTCGCGCTTTCCCGTCCGGCAAACTTCCCGAGAGCCGTCCCTGCACGGTGCTGTCAGCGTGGACGGATGAGCAGGGTGTGTCGCGTGTGCAGACGGATTGCATCGCAGGTCCCGGCTATGCATACGACCTCCATATTCTCTCCGACGCGATGGCTTCCGCGCTGTCATCCGGCACCATTCGCGCGGACGTTCTTGTCCGGGAGAATCCCCCCGCCGTGGCGACGGGGGAAGGGCATCAACCGCTCACGCTTCTGGCGACCGGTCGATCCTCTTTCCAGGGATCGGGAATCGGCAGGAAGGCGAATGTGCGTAAGGGGCTCAATGAGCAGCTTCACAATGTCTGGATTCCCGCGGACGCCACATTCTCCTTCAACAAGGTTCTCGGAGGGAAGATCACGACGTCAGCCGGATGGCAGATGGCGCTGACGATCTTCAACGGGAAGGATCTGATTTCGGCACCGGGCGGCGGAATTTGTCAGGTGTCGACAACGCTCTACCGTGCGGCTCTCCTCGCGGGTCTGCCCATCACCAAGCAGAAGAACCACAGTCTCTACGTTTCGTACTACGAGGCGCACGGTGTAGGGCAGGATGCGACGGTGTTTCCGGGTCAGCAGGATTTGGAGTTTGTGAACGATACGGGCAACCCGCTCCTCATTCAGGCGTGGAGTGACGGCGATGAGGCCACGGTCAACATCCTCGGCATCCCCGACGGGCGCGAGACGGTGCTCACCGGTCCGTACTTCACGTCGAACGCCCCCGAGGATTTGCTGGTCAACGGCCGTTCAGTGAAGAAGAACGAGATCGTATGGCTTCGTTCCGTGAAGAAGGGTCTGTCCGCCGCACCGGAGCAGGAGGTGCGCGTCGCACGCTATCAATCCATTCCGAAGTCCCTGCCGAAGCGCTGGGAGGTGACGACCATCCGGAATCGTCCGGGAGATGCGGTGGCGGCTGTCGATGATCTCGTGGCGAAGGAGTGACAGAGAATGAAGAGACCGGTCGGTTCGTCTCGTTCATGAGCGCCGTTGTTCAGCGTGTGTCTATCGATCGTTGCAACGGACAGCTCCTGTGTGGAATGCCATTCGGCATCATTGGTTTCCACCGCCGTGCTTATACGAGATTAACTTGAATGTTACCGTAGCTGCGGTTCGACCTTCGACAAGCTCAGGTCGCCCTGAGGAATTCGAAGGGCGAAAACCGCAGCGGCGGCGATTTTCGAATCGCCGCTACGGAGATAAAAGATTCAAATCAGGTTAATTCCGTATTACGCCATCGGCAGACGAACCGTGACCGTCGTCCCTTTCCCTTCCTTGCTCTTGATGCCGATCGATCCGCCGGCATGTTTCAGGATTCCTTTGACGATGTACAGTCCCAGACCGTTGCCGTCGGCTTTGAACGTGGTTGCATTCGAGCCGCGCGTGAATTCTCCGAAGATGCGCGGCATATCCTTCTGCGGGATGCCGCATCCGTGATCCTCGACGGAAAATTCCGCGTACCGCCCCATCCTGCGTGAGGAGACGGTGATGACGGCTCCGTCCGGAGAATAGTCGATCGCATTCGTCAGCAGCTCCCGCACCACGCCCGCGATCAGATGGAGATCGATCTGCATGGTGATGTTGTCCTGCAGCGCCAGATCGACCCGTTGCTTGCGTTCGGCGAGCTTCAGTTCCAATCCCTCAGTCGCCTGTTTCAGCACCGTCGACAGTCCGACGAATTCCGGCTTGTACTCTATCTTCCCCTCATGGACCAGATCCGCGTTCTTGAGCGTGTTCATGATCTCGGTGAGGCGTTTCACGCCCTGCTGGATGTTGACGACGCTCTTGCGAACGGATGGCAATGCCTCCTCCTCCAGCTCTTCCAGCGACCAGCTGATGATGGTCAGCGGTCCGCCCAACTGGTGGAACGCGAGCCGGAGCAGACCGGAGCGTTCGGCTTCGATCTGTTCCAGAATGTCCGAGCGACGCCGGAGGAAGAGGATGATACCGCTGAGGGCGATGCAGATGATGGCGATCAGCATCAGGAGCAGCGCGACCGGAGAGGAGATGTCGCCGATATCAGCCATGAAATCCCCGGCACTCTTGTCGATGCCCAGCACCGCGACCGTCCGCCCGTCTTCCGTCATGATCGGCGCGTAGCCGGAGATCACGGCTCCCCACTGGTCGAAGGAGATATCCTCATCCGCTGTCGGGCGCAGGAACGCATCCTGTCCGAGGACGGGTGACGGTGACCAGTCGTAACGCTCGCCCGGTTGTGCAGGCTTTTCATCGGGGTCGATGACGCCGTTCCTGTTTCGATCAAGGCTGTCGGCAGGCAGTCCCAGATCGGCATCGGCGACGAACTCGTGCAGCGCGGGATCCGCCGTTTTGCGCATGATGTACGCGAAGCGAATCCCATCCGTGCTCTCGCGGATGCGCCGCAGTTTGAGGGTCGCGTCGCGCAGCGCAGGAGAAGAGTCGGGCGTTGCGCCCGCAAGGATGCCGTCGATTGCTCCTGCGTCGAACTGCAGGGCGGCGAGAGCGGCGGTGTTGCGCAGCTCACTCTTCAACTGTGCCTCCATGACGTTCCTGCTCCTCAGGACGAACAGCGTTCCGGTGACGATCAACAGCGTCATCACCACCGCACTCACCAGCACGAGAGGGAGGAAGAAGCCGAGTGTCTGTGAGCGGAAACGCATGGGATGATGTCTGTTGGTATCTGACGAGTCAGAGAGAGTTGTAAACCGGTGAGTCAGGAGGCATTCCCGGGACAGCATGCGATCCCCGCATCTTTCTTCTGCTGTGTCAGACAGGAGTACGCCGTGCCGGTGCATCCGGAAAACAGAGAGATGCAATTGCCCGCGGCAGTCGGAAGAACCCCATCATTGCATTGCATCTGGGATACGATGGGACACATGCCTCCTCCGGATGTTTGGGTGCCGTTGACGTGACAGGCGGAAGGCTTGCATTCCGGCGTCCCGGATGAACTCGACGAAGAATTGTACGGAGGAATGTATGACTGATCGGAAGAGGAGGATGACGGTGACGATTCCGCAGAGGGAGAGGTAAATGTTCCTTCGTATCCGAATATGATTGAAATTGAAGAGGAAGAGTCCGAGGACGAAGATGTCATGTGGATGCCGGATTCAGTCGTGCAGTTTCCCGAACACCCGTCCCCATCCGTCTGATTCCCGTCGTCACACTCCTCGGGCGGTTCGACGATTTGATTGCCGCACGTCGGTGTCGCACATTGGTCGCAGCACGTATCTGCGCTTCCGGTGCACGTTCCCCCGATCGCTCCTCCATTGCATGCGGAGCAGCATGTGCCGGAATTCGGATAGACACCGCAGTGTTCCGTCGTGCAGTTTCCCGAACACCCGTCCCCATCCGTCTGATTCCCGTCGTCACACTCCTCGGGCGGTTCGACGATTTGATTGCCGCACACGGATGTCGGTGCGAATCGGAAGTCGATCGGAGAGGAGGTTTCCGGGATGATGAGGATTCGCATGGAAGACGTGATTGTCACCGAGGAGGGCTCCACGAAGGTGACATCCGGATGCACGTTTTGGAAGTCCGTCGCTCGGACACTCCTGTTCGCAACGAAGGTACCGGGGAAGAGTTCTCTGTAATTGACAGCCTCCTGCCTGCTGAGAAGTGACCGGCGTTCCAGTTCAACTTCCGCATTCTCCGTGACGTACGCGTACGCGATGAACGGACTGTCTCCGAGCGCGTCATGCAACGTCGTTCCGCTTGGCACGTTGTCTGCCTCCCGCGTGAGAAGGAAGTGCATCGCACCCGGTTCCAGACTGAGCGACTCCTCGCCTTCCCACACCGCGTCAATGATGCGGGTATCGCCTCTCGTCCCGATGTTGATCACGGAGCCCTTGAGGACGGTTGCACTGCCGAACGGCACAGGGATACCGTCGGAAGAGAGGGGTGGCAGTCCGGGTTGTCGCAGGACGACAACGGCGGCGACGATCATGGTCATGGTCGAAACCGCGAGCAGAATACGCACGACCAGAGAGCGAAACATGACGGTCATAGGTGTGTGAGGTTATATCCCGAAATTATAGCATAAACTCCATGTATTGGATAGGGCCGACCTGCACAGGAATTGGTGTTCCGGCGGATCACCGGATTTGTTTTTGGAGGAAATAGAAATCCCCCGATTCTTTGCTGAACCGGCATCAACGATAGGATTCGTCGAATAGCTTGGCCAATGATAAGGACCAGAAACCGCATTCCTCTCCCTCCCGGAGTCGCGACGGGAGGGAGAGGACACAGGAGAGGGCGGGGATCGGAGGTCTCTGCGTACCCCACCTGTCCGGCACCCTCACCCTCCCCTCTCCCGCACGCGCGACCCTTCGGCTTCACTCAGGGCAAGCGCGTGCAGGAGAGGGATTGCCATCCCGAAATGTGCTTATGGGTTTGATCATAAGAATCGGGGAATACTCACTCCCGCAAAGAATCCGGTGATCTGTTCCGGCATTCGCTTCACGATCGATTTCCGGAGGGAGTGGTCATTCTCTTCGCTCCTGAATGCCTTGACCCGCGGATTCACACCGACGTACAGTTTCTCCGGTGACGCGCTCCGTTCCTCTCATCGGCAACCGGTCCAAGAAGACCAAGACCACGCTGAGCGGAGGAGACGGCGTCATGTAGCGACGTCAGAATCATTCCTCCCCTCAGCACGTCGAGGGGCTTTTCGACGTTCTTCCGATCCCCGATCTCCGGATATGTTTCCCACATTCTCCATCGACGTTCTTGTGAAGGCTGCCAAGGCCAAGCGAGCGCCGTGCGCGGGAGGATGAGTCGTACGACCGACTGATATTCCCTCTCCGCACGGCACGCAGGAGGGGTTGTTTCGCGAAATGCGGATCGACCGCATTCTTATTTCTTTCTTCACAATTCTCCAATGGACACTCTACGAACCAATCACGGCATGCAATTCTATGGAGGCACTCCCCGCATAGCACCGATCGTCGCTCCGGCATCTCCCGTGAAACTTCTCTTCGTCACCTCCGTCCGCGATGTCGGAGGCGATGATTCCAACGGCCGGATCATCAGAACTGCGGAAGGTGATCGGTATATGGAGGGCACCGTCGAGCGGACGATCCATGCCACACGGAGCGGTGGTCCGCTGCACGGCATTCTGGAAGTCGCCGGCATCGTCACGGACGACCTGGAGCGCGATATGCAGAGACTCGGCGACGTCTTTCCCGTGCGCCCCGCGCAGGGCAGACCGTGGATCCACCCTCTGGATCTTCAGACGCCGGACGGCGGGCTCGTCGCATCGCCTGCGTTCACGCATTCCATTCCCTCCGGTTTCCGCAGCCTCCCGCATTCGGATGTCGCCGGACGTACGGAACAGAAACGCGACTGGGAGGAACAAGTGCTCGCGTTGGCCGATCGCCTCGGTGCGAACGTGATCGTGTCCGATCACCTGATGATGAGGATCGCCCATATGATTGATGAATCCCACGGCTGGTTCGGTCGTGTTCTGAACATCCATCCCGCCATCACCAAACCGGATCACCCGTGCCGCTTCCCCGGCAAAACACCCACGCGCGACGCCATCGCACAGGCTGCGCAGCGCGAGACTTTCACCGGCGCGACACTGCACATCGTCGATGCCGAGATCGACCACGGACCCATCCTCGCGGACATCGCGGCGACGCCCGTCTTCGCTTCCGACACACCGATGGATCTCCGGTACCGGAATTATCAGCAGGGCAAACTTCCCCTGTTCATCGACGGCATGCGACACTACGTCCGGAATATCCTGCCCCATATTGATTCTCTTGATTTGTCCGCTCCGCTTCCCCCATTCCGCCATGTACCCGTTTCCGCTGCTGCATAATCGCGCCGCCATTCATCCGCTCTTCGGTCCGGCACTGAAGGGCGATCCGCTGGTCTTCGATTTTTCGTCGAAGAATCCGTGGACGAAGGAATTGAAAACGGACGATGTCCGGTCATTTCAGGATGCGATCGACATTGCATTGCAGCAGGCAGGGAAGCAGTGGGGGATCGGTCGGTATTTGGAAGAGCGCGCGACCGTCCTTCGTCACTATCCGCAGATGATTCGAGAAGGGAGGATTTTCCACGTCGGATTGGACATCACCGCCCTCCCCGGCACTTCTCTCTATGCTCCCATCGATTCGACGGTGTTCCGCATCGGCAAAGAGGAGGGGATAGGCAATTACGGCGGCTACGTGATGCTCCGGCATGAGTTGGAAGCGGACGTCTTCTACTCCTTTTACGGCCACCTCAATGCACGTCACATCGTGAAACAGGGCGACAAACTTGCCATGGGCCAGCGTTTTGCAGTGATCGGCGATTGGCAGGACAGCGGCGGCTGGTTCACGCACACGCATCTCCAGATTCTCACGCAGCAGGCGGTGGATGCAGGGAGGATGTTTCAGGGCTACGTTGCCCCGGAGGATCTGCCGACTCTGAATGATTTCTTCCCTTCGCCGTATCCGCTGTTCAGGTATTGATAATTGTTCTCGGTGATGATTAAAAAACAGCCCCGCGGGGCTGTTTTTTTATATGAGGCTGCTGGTTACGCTGCAAGCGCATCCGTGCCTGCAAGTTTCTCACGTGTCTTCTCTCCTCGGAAAGTACCTTTTGCTCCATTAGAAAAGAAGCTTTTCTTTTGAAGTTGCGTGTATTGAGCAGGAGTCAGATCTGCAACTGTCGTCGATTCGCCTTTCTCTCGTCGTTGATTTCTAAAACGGGAAAGCTGGTCAATTTCTTCTTCTGAAAGATCTTTATCCCCGATGCCAAGATTGAGGATGCGTTCTCCACTTGCTGTCTTTTTATTGGCAAGGATTTCCTTCAGTTTCGGTCCTTCAAGAGTAGCCTTCAGGTTATTCCCGACTCCACCCTGTGATGCTACGACGACATCAGAATTGTGGAGTGCATCTTTCGTGTTTGCGTGGAGCACTGCTTCTTGTTCGGACCGTGCACCGAGTGCGATTACTTCGTTGCTTTCGGACGTTTCAGGGGTAGACATAGAAAATGAAGGGAAAAGTACGCCCATTATAATTGAGAAGGAAAATCTGTCAATGGCAGTTGGTGAATGAACTCACGAATTGGCTGATCGTGCGTGGAACACAGGCGACGAAAACAATGATATTCGCGTCCTGTTCTCGTAGAGACGCCCGATCGGGCGTCTCTACGAGAACGACGCCTGCATGGAGAACGAAAGCGATACATTCGGTGGCATGAGCAGGAATGACGGCGGTTTCCTGCCGCCTGCCAATTCCTGATTCCATTCCGATTGGTGACTTTCTTTGGTCATCAAGATTCGCTCAGCCGGATGCTGTCGGATGCGAGAATTATGACCAGCGCCAATTTCCCTGATAGATACTATTCGGATTTTCAACGACGGTGTTGTACCGGCCAAGATTGTCGTAGCCGATGACGAGCGGGAATCGAGCCCTACCCTTATTGATCATTTCTTCAGCGATGGTAAGGCCGACGATGCTGGTGTATCCCAGTGTTTCCGTCTCCGGTTTCCCGATGTTCCAGTCCTCGACCGCTTGCTCATAATTCTTTCTTTCGACGGTCGTGATGCAGTTGAACTTGCTTCGATCCATGAAAGGCATCCGGATGTTTCCGGCCCCCGTGGCGCCGAAGAGCCCGCCAAGTTTTTCCTCGAAGCCGTGGATCATGATCTGCGGGAATCGCCGTCGCAACTCTTAGTCTTCTCCGATACGAGATGAGCATGAATCGTACACCCTGTTCCGACGCAAGATGAGCATGAACGTTTTACAGTACGAGATGAGCATGAAGTGACAATCGCACTTTG
>JAQTSK010000063.1 GCA_028711345.1 Candidatus Peribacteraceae bacterium | reverse complement strand
TGACGGAGCCCGAGAGTGTGACGGGAGCGCCCGCGGTATCGAAGACCTCGAGGGAAAGGGCATTCATCTCCGGATCGTCCGATGAGGAGCGGTACTCCAGCGTAAGGGGATGTCTGCCATTCCCTTGCAACCAGCGTGCGAATGTCGCCGAGAGAGGAACATGCAGGATGATGTCGTAGTCCTGCAGCGTGCCGCGGGTGGAGGTCCAGCGATAGAAGTTGTTGAGTGATGCGTCATCATATGCCACGGAGAGCTGTCCGACGTTATCGCCGCCGTCCCCTTCGTAAGCGGCTTTTTCAAAAGCCGGTGAGAATGTCTGCACGTTCGTGCTCTCGCGATCATCATTTTGGAGGACGCGCCTGTCCGTGACCGTCAGCACGGATCCGGGTGCCGTGAGCACTTCGGCGAGCGGGATGTAGCCGGCATTCGTCGGGAATCCGCTTTGGCTGACGGTCAGACCTCCGGAGCCGAAGAAGATCGCTTGATTGGCCTCCGGCAGGACGGCAACAGATCCGCCGGGATAGTTGACAACGGCGCCGTTCAGACGATAGCTGCCGCCGAATACGTTCACATTCAGCCCGCCGCCCGAGGAAACGCGCAGTGCGTCGGCCGATCCAAGGATGTTATTGAGATCCATACCGTTGATGAGTCCGGTGACGGTCAAATTTCCCCGGATATCCACGCTGTCATTGAAGCGGAAGGTGCCGTCTTCCACGGAATAGGAGAGCGTTTTCTGCAGGAGTCCTCCGAATTGTAATGTGAGATCTCCGCTTGCATTGCCGTCCACATCCAGTACGAAGGCGCCGCTGTTCGTTCCCCCCGGGACAATCGCCGTCGGCAGGACGCCGCCGCTCCCCAGAATGGCGATGTTGCCGCTTCCCGTTCCGACATGACGCTGATCCACCCGATCGGCGTTCAGGGCGAATGGTACGGAGAGCATGCCCGACCGATCGATCTGATCGCTCGTCGGATCAATATCGAGAAGCTCGAAGAGCGTTTCCGCGGCAGCTACGGGCTTCACCTCCACCTGCAGAAAGAGACTCATGAGGGTTGCCGCCGGCAGCGCGCTCAGATCGGGCAGCGGCGTCAGGCTTCCCAGCTCGACCGAGAAGTAGCCGTGCGCATCCGGAGTCACCGTGTGCGTCTCCTGCCATCCTGCGTATGCCGGTGCATCCGGATTGATCGCCCCCGCCCCCGTCGTATCGCTGCTGACGGCATCGGAGGAACTCCAGTAACTGAAGCGGATGCTCTGAGAGCCTGTGATGGATTGACCGGCACTGTTCAGAAGCTGGCCGTTATACACCATCTTCTGCGGGACGGTTCCAGCCGCATGCGCCCGGCCGGGAGCAAGAGTCATGAGTAATCCGAAGAGACCGATGATGATGATCGTGATGAGGGTCCACCGGACGCCGCGAAACTTCTTCCGACGGCTTTTGTTTCTGCCGAACATACCGAGTGCGGAGAGTGCAATCACCACGATGATGAGGAAGAGGATCGGGAGGAGCGGGGATGATTCACGCTCGACGATCCGGATGCCGGCACATCGATCGGAGTCCGAAGGCGAGCCGATGAAGTCGAACGCTTCACCGGTCCCGGAGATAACCGGGAGGATCGATAACTCCGTTTCTCCGAACCTGCGTCCGATGTCGACGGAAGAGGCGGATGATGATGACACCGGCTCCTCCGGCGACGGCGGTGACGAAGAGGATGCGCTGCCGGATGTCGCCGCTCCGTGTGTCGCTTCGGATGACGATGAGGACGCAGACGCGGATGTCGGACGTGGACGGCGATTGGTGGCAGGAGCGGATGCGCTGACGGAGGATGAACTGTTTTGGTTAGAACCGGCTCCGGACGTGCTGGATCCGGAATGCTCCGACGTACCGCCTCCCACCGGAACGATCTGATAGTTGTCGCTTCCCAGAGGCGATTGTCGCCACGTCACCGCATTGATGTTCATCTGGTAACTCTGCGATGTGAGACCGTTTCGTGTCGCCTGATCGATGGTTCCGGCAGTCAGTTGATACGACGGACTTGAGGCGCAGGATGCCGTCACGGGCAACGCACACCCTGCTGTCGCGATAGCGAGGAGGAGTCCTCTGCAGGTGATGGAGCGGCTGAAGCGCATGGAATCGTTGTTTGTTGTTGATCAGGATTAGTTGATATAATAACATATATTTACTTTTAAAACAATAATATGTTATAAATTACTTTAATCCATTGGGGCATGAACAGTGATGGAACGAGGAAGGCGATGATCGCAAGCGACTTGATTTCGTTGCCCCTCACGGGTGTCGGCGGTAGCATGACGGTGATTCTTCTCCATCTTTTCGTATGAGTACCGCAATGCAGAACCGGGTGGTTGTCCGTGCGGCGTCGCTCGTTGTGCTGACGCTGCTTCCTCTCTCCGTCCTGGCGCAGGCCGACGCGACGTTCACCGATCTATCGACGGACAGTCCGGTTCTTCCCGCCGTCCGCTATCTCGCGGAGAAAGGGCTCATCCAATCGGCGCCTCTCTTCAGGCCCGATGACAAAGTCACACGCGCACAGGTCGCCAAAATCCTGACGGTTCCTCTGGTCGACGCCGAGCAACTCCGGCTGATCACGGCGAGCTCATTTGCCGATGTGCCGGCGGGGGAATGGTTCGTGCCGTATGTGGAAGCGGCGAGAGCGCTCGGGATCGTCGACAGTGCGCCGACGTTCAACCCGAACGGCAGCGTCACGAAGGCGGCGTTTCTGAAGATGCTGTTCAAGAGCAAGAAGCTCGGGTTTTCGGAAGCCTTCGGTGATCTTGCGTCGCCACTGGGATCCGACGCGCAGAACACGGGGGATTGGACATTCCCCGTCATGCGTTTCGCCCTGGCATCATCCGTGACGGCCGTGAACAAGGATGGAACGCTCGGGACGGGGCAGGAGATCACCCGCGGACAGATGGCGGTTCTCTACTATCGGTTGGAAATGTATCTGCAGGGTCGTCGTACCCAAGCGCTGCTCTCGCAGGCCGAAACGGATATCGGCAACGTGTTGCAGCTGCTCAATGTGCAGGACATGTCTCAGGCGCAATGGGCTGCCGCAAGGTCAGTGTTGGCGACACGGGGTGCTCTCGCATCCCGACCGAATGAACCTCTGGTCAAGGGTGCCGTGAAGGTGTCCGAGGGATTCCGTTCTCTGGTGGCGGGCTACAAAGCGGGAATTGCAGGCGACTATGACGCTGCGATCGCAGCGGCGAAGGAAGCGTATGCACTTGCGGTCAAGGCCCATGAATTCGCGCCCGGTCTTTCCCCCATCGTCACGCAGATGCAGGGGATCGCAAAGAACATGGCCGACGATGCCCGTGAAATGAAGGCGCAGGCTGCGGCAACGGTGAAGTAATGTCGCACCGTTCTCGATCCTTTCTCCGCAGCGGCGATTTTCGAACCGCAGCTACGGGGAATGAATGTAATCAGATTATTGCGGTATTTTCCGGTCTTCCTCTTTTTTCAGGAACGCATCAAACAGCTGCATCAGCCGTTTCAGCGTGTCGGGAATCGGGACGGTCAAGTCGTCGATCCGGTTGAGCGGCATGATTTTCGCTGAAGTACTGGTGATGCAAGCCCCGTCGATTGATGAGAGGCCGGAAACCGGAATCGGCTCATGGACAATTGTGAATCCGGCTTCCGCGGCGACAGCAATGATGTGCTTGAGCGTCACGCCGAGGAGAATGTCTTTGAGTGGAGGGCAAACGATCGTTTGGCCGCACAGAGCCAGAAAGTTCGTCCGAGTCCCTTCAGTGATGCATCCGTCGCGGTCGATCAGCAGCGCGTCGTACGCACCTGCGTCCTTTGCCGATCGATAGGCGAGGTAACTTCCCAGCATGTTGAGTGTCTTGGCCTGCGGGAACTGCCGTTCGTAGTGCGTCGTGATCGCGGTCGCGCCCTTGGTATAGAGCTTTTTATCAGGAAATTTCGGCGCGAGCGGAATGATGGAAAGCACAGTGTTCTTCCCATCGGGTGAGCCGATCAGAAGCAGCTTGAGATTAAAAGCTTCCGATTCGACCTTGCCGATCAGATCCGAAATCCACGTGGAAATATGATCTGCGGAAAGAGGATGCCTGAGACCGATCGCTTCACATGACGCGAACAGCCGCTCGATGTGATCAGGAAGGAAGAGCGGCCGGCCCTTCACCACGCGGATGTTCTCGTATACACCGAAGCCGTAGCAGTATTCGATGTTGGAGAGCGGGACGGTCGCCTGTTCCATCGGGAGGATCTCGCCGTTTTGGGAGAAGAGGGGGAAGGACATATGCGCAGGAATAATCCATGAGTGAGCCTGTATTGTCCATGAGAGAGGAAGGCAAGAGGGCAAAAAGGAAACAAGGCAAAAGGTACGTATTTCCTTCTTGCCCTTTCCCGCTGTAGCATCAGGGGCAACTTCCTCTCTTTCATCCATGAACTACCGCCCCTTCCTCGCCGAACTCCTCGGCACGTTCCTGCTCGCGTTCCTCGTTCGATTGTCACTCGGGGCGCAGTTTCCGGTTGCGACACCCGTGCTCGCCGCGATCACGCTCGGTCTGATCGTGTACATCCTCGGTTCGGTCTCCGGTGCGCATGTGAATCCGGCCGTGACAATCGGGCTGTTCACCATCGGCAAGATCAAGGCGTTGGACGCTCTCGGCTACATCATTGCTCAGGTCATCGGTGCGGTCCTCGCAGGAGTCGCAGGAACCGCGATGCTGGGATCCGCACTGACGGCGACTGCGGATTCCTCGATGATGATCGTTCTCGCGGAAGCGATCGGAGCCGCCATCTTCCTCTTCGGCATTTCCGCGGTTGTGCGCAAAAAAGTTCCCGATTGCATGAGCGGTATCACGGTTGGCACATCCCTTCTGCTCGGTGTTCTGGCGGCGTCTACCGCTTCAGCGGGTATCCTCAATCCTGCGGTCGCGCTCGCACTGCACTCATTCACGCCTGCCTATATCTTCGGGCCGATTATCGGCGCGGTTGCGGGGGTGTGGCTGTACAGGGCGGTGGCGGAGTAAGGCATTGCATGACAATGTCAGTGGTGCTCCCAGTGCCCGCCCCATTTTTTGTAGAGCAGATCAAGGAACTCGTGCCATTCCTTCTGTGATTTATACGGGGGGAACGGATCGGGCTTGATCGTCGTCTCCGAACTCCAGACGACGTTGTACTGACCGTCTTCCTGCAACTGTCCTATTCTGGCGAAGCGGTGAGTGTGTCCGTTATCAGGATCAAGATATGCGTTTCCTTCCGGAGCGGCGAACGATAATCCGCGAGCTGCCGCATTGATTGTCCGGACATCATCCGTACCGGCTTTCTTCACGGCAGCCGCGAACAGGTACATGGTCCAGTATGCCGTTTCGATCGGGTCGCCCGTGACGCGGTGTCTGCCGTACTTGGTCTGAAAATCGGTTACGAATCGTGCGTTCTCTTTTGAGCCGATACTCTGGAAGTAGCTCCACGCCGCATAGTCCCCGACCATCGATTCGGGGTGCATGCGACTGACCTCCTCCTCCCCGATACTGAAGGAAATAGTCGGGATGTTCTTTGGCGATATTGCCGCTGCCCGCAATTCCCTGAAGAACGCGACGTTGCTGTCGCCGTTGATCGTGTTCAGGATGACGTCGGGTTTCCCCTGCTTGATCTTCCTGACCGTTGCTTTGAAGTCGGTGCCTCCGAGTTTCTCGAATGCTTCTCCGACGACAGTTGCGCCGAGCTCCTGCAGACGACCCTTCATGATTTCGTGCGCGCACCTCGGGAAGACGTAGTCCGATCCCACAAGGAAGAATTTTTTGCCCAGATGTTTCACCGCCCAGTCGACCGCGGGGAGCATCTGCTGGTTGGGCGCCGCGCCTGCATAGATGATGTTCGGCGATTGTTCGAGGCCTTCGTACTGGAGCGGGTACCAGAGGAGATGGCCATGCTTCTCGACAATCGGCTTCATCATCTTCCGGCTTGCAGAGGTCCATCCGCCGAAGATGGAGCAGACGTCGTGCTTCGTGATGAGTTCCTCTGCCTGCTTCGCAAAAACGTCCGGATCCGAGCATCCGTCCACCACGATCGGGTTGATCCGTCGCCCCAGAATGCCGCCGCGGACATTGATCTCGTCTATCGCCATGAGCATGGCATCGACGAGTGAACGTTCGCTGATGGCCATCGTGCCGCTGAGGGAATGGAGGATGCCGATCCGGATGGTCGTGCGCTCCAGCGACAGCCAGAGCATTTCGAACAGCTTCTTCTGCATGTCCGCATATTCCTTGCTTTCGATAATCAGGGCGAAATTTTCCTCCGGAGACGAGAGAATCGCGATTTTCTCATCGAAGAGGAACATCGTCATCGGGAAGGCGAATTCCTGCGGGGCTTTGCGGACGGTACGCCGGCTTTTCTTGCCTGATTCCAGACTGAGGGCGTCGGATCCGTCCTTGTCAGTCTCGCGTGTCCGGATGGCGTCCAGTGCGCAGCCCGCGTCGGTGAGTTTTTGCAAAAAACGTCCGAAGTACTCTGCGCCGACGAAGTGCACTGTTTCAGCCACCGACAGATATGCCTGCAGTGATGCGGACTCTGCCGACAGGATGCTGTCGAGGACGGTCCGCGCACCTCCGGCTCCGTCATAGAAGCGGATCTTCGGCTTCGCGGTGAGGGGGTTGGTAATGGCTGCAAGCTGTCCCAGCATCGCCTGCACACGTTCCTGCTTATCCCCGATGTCCTTCTTCTTGTTCTCCAGATAAGCCACCAGTTGTTTCGGATCCAGCGGCGAGAAGTACAGCACTTTTCCTCTGGCGGACTTGGTGACGAGGCCCTTCTCCAGCAGATCATGGAGCAGGACGTACCCGAGGCCGCGATTGATCCCGGTTTTCTTGGACAGGAAGCTGATGGTTTGCTGCCCGTGGCGCAGCAGTGCGACATAGAGTTTCGCTTCATTCTCAGACAGGCCGATGTCCTGAAGGAGGGCTTCAATCATGGGAAAGCAGCCTTGCTGCTAGAAATAGTATAGCACAAGAGATGCCTTGGAGGATGACAAAAATAGCATTTAAGATGATAATTGACATGTTATCTATTTTATTTGCTAACCATAAAATATCATGGATGCATTCTCACCATCACAGGTTGCGGTCGTAAGGGTAGGCATGGATCTCAGCGGTTCCCAGTGGGGTAATAATCTGGCAGCTGCCCCGGAGTATTTCCTGAAGAACGGCCTACGAAGCTTCCTGCTCAAGAAGTTTGGCAATCGATACAGAGAACTGGTGGTTGATGCTGCCCCAAGTTCTCAGCAGCGCGAGGGACAGGAGGTTCAGCATCTGGATGACATTCTGCGGGTATCAAGAGATGTGCAATGGTTGACGAGACAACTCTTTATGGAAGGAGCATTTGTCATTCTCCTTGGCGGAGAGCAAACCGCTGACTTGGGACTGGTTGCCGGGGCTGCAACCAGCGGTACTCATCCGCGTCATCATCGAAGGCGGATTTCTCTTAGTTCACTGGACGGACATTTGGATTGTCACTTTGCAGGTGATTCCATTACCAATCATGTGCATGGACAAGTCAGAGCGGCGGATTGCGGCTACGGGCAGCGGGATCTCGTCAATTTTCACGGAGGCACCCCCACACGTCGTGTCGTGCCCCGCGTAAAAGGCGAAAACATAGTCATCGTTGGAACGAATGAAGCGAATGTGAAATTTTTCTCAGGACTCGAAACAACGTGCGATCCTTCCCTTAGAGGATTGCGAGCCAGAACGAATGAGCAAGAGATCGCCAATGCCAAGGCGTGGGGCATCAAGACGTTCCCAATGCATGAGATACAGAAGGGCAATAGCAATGGTGAATACCTTGCGAGCTCAACAGCAGCGTGGCAAAACAGATTCCAAGTTGTGTTGAATCAGATTCTCTGTCAGACGCGGGGGCACGTCGTTCTCTGTGATTTGGATCATCTGCATGAAGACGTCGCCCCAGGTGTTGCTATGCGGAACCCTGAAGGAATGTCGCTTGAGCAGTCACTCTGGACCATGAGAACCATCGCAAGACAGGCATCCCATGAATTGATGGGGGTCGCCATTGTAGAGGGAGATCCGGCACATGACATTGATAAGAAAACAGCGCGCGTGACAGTGGAGCTCATGTCGGCGCTGACATCACAGATGCGGTGAAAAGAACTGTTTCATTCTCAATTCCTCCCCTCTTCCCATGTCAGAATTCCCCACATCAACGGCAGGCCTCAAGCAGCATGAAGAGCATTCCGACGGTGCGACACAGGTCGATCCGATGACACTGCGCCCCACTGACCCTCGCCGCACAAAGCACGTTGAGCTGCACCCGGAAGTCGCGGAAGCCGGTCTAATGGAAGTTTTTCTGGGCTACTTTCCACGTAAGAGCTCCTGAATCAGCTTCTGTTTTCGGTCGATTCGAAGTCCTGAATGGAGAGCAATTTTCTTCTTGATATGTGTGAACATTCCTTCG
>JAQTSK010000011.1 GCA_028711345.1 Candidatus Peribacteraceae bacterium | reverse complement strand
TTCTAAGTTTATGCTTGCGATGCATTGGCTTCCTGTGGCGTTTTGACTGACTGACTTCCTCCACCATGCGTGTAAGTACAGATTCCGGCAGTTTTTTTTCTACAGCTTCAGCTGCGAGTTCGATTTGTTTTGCAGATTTCCCTTGAAGACGAGTGAGCGCAAGTCCGTGGCTTACACCCAAATTTCCTGCACGCAGTTCCTTCTTGACTGGGTCTGGAAGCTTCAAGAGAGCCAGCCTGCCTCTCACAAAATCGACATTTCTACTGAGCTCTTCTGCAATACGATCTTCATCATATTTGAATCGATCTCGAAGTTCTGCCATGCCATCCGCTTCTTCTAGGGGTTCGAGATCTGTGCGATGGATGTTCTCAATCAACATCAACACCAATCTTTCTCTATCGCTAATATCATCAACTATACAGGCAGGGATAGTTTTATCACCCGATTTCTTGGCGGCTCTGAGGCGACGACCGCCGATGATAACTCTGTATTGATCCTTAACTTTTCCAGAAAGAGATACGATAATCGGCTGAAGAACGCCAACTTGATTAACGGAACCCGATAAAGCATCTAATTTCTCTTCGTCAATATTCGTGCGCAAATCGTCATCCGGCAAGACAATCTTGTCTACTGCCAGATTACGGAATACCCGCTTATTTAGTTTGGAAATATTCATAGTAGGAGCATTTTATCATAATTAATTACTCTGTCAATATTTTGCTGCCATTTGACCATTCACTAGCCGTCCCTGACTGTTTCCACTGATTATTCCCCATGAAATTCATCGCCAGCGTAAACCTGAATAAATAGTAACCTTGGTTCAAGCACGCACCACGCTTCGCGCCTCTGCGGAGGCGCTCCTCATGGCAAGCCGCTTCTCAGCTGAGATATGTCTGAGTGAAAACCGCGGTTTCTGTTTGCCGATGTTTCTCAAGAACGCTGATCACTTGTGCGAGTAACTTCTTCGTACGCTGTACTTCAGGATCATCGGACAGTCCTTCAGCACGATGCTCCTCGCAAATTTGTACAAGTAACCCGACGTCGTGCGCCATGATAAGAATCCCTGCGCGATTCGGATCTGCGAGATGGCGTTCGATTGCCGTCAGCTGTTTTTCGCGGGATCCATAATAGCTCCCGATATTCCGTTCCAGATCAGCCTGACGCCATGTCGCTTCCGTGGTCGTGGTACTCAACCATTTGCCATAAAACTCATGGTTTCCGAGAGCACCAAGAACGAAGGCGGTAGGCTGAACGATTGCGACCATTGACGAATCACCATCATCGATTGTCGCTTCACAAAGCTCAACAAGCTGCTGAATTGTTTGAGCCTCCGGATGCCAGTCTTTCCATGTCTGACTGAGCAGCGTTGCCATCATACCCGCTTTGTCCTTATCGCCATTCCACTCATCCACAAGAATCTCTGCCGCAAGACTTATTATGCGAGCCCGTTGATTCTGATCTTCAGGCAGACTTTCGCGTAACGTTCTGACTGCATCGACAGTGTAAGGAAGCTGACTCATGGCATCCTTCAATCCTTCCTTGTTTGTAATGTCGGCAAGAAGAGCTGCCATCCGAGCTTGAAGATCGTCTGTGCCCTCAACAACTGGATCAGCTGCAACACTCCGATCTGCAGACAACGGATTCTCATAAGGCGTTTCTTCTATTCCTGCCCGAGTAGCATCTTTTTTCATCTATGTTAATATACATGTACTTTGATAATATGTCAATGACCAACAGGCGTATTTGCCCATCCAATCGCCGTCTCTACCTGCTTCCACTGATTATTCCCCATGAAATTCATCGCCAGCGTAAACCCGAATAAATAGTAACCTTGGTTCAAGCACGCACCATTGCGAGAAGTTGGTGTTCGAAAATAATCCGCTTGATCTGATGAGGAACTCCGAGTCAGACAGAGTTTCCATCCGGCAACTCCGGCGGCTCTCTCTTTTGCTTCAGCTTCGTTCTCTCGTCGGAATTCATGCGCCTCTCGAGCTTCCTGATGTCTTCTTCAGGTTTCAAGTGCTCGGGCAACGTACCACCGATGTCTTTGATCGTCTGCCGAACTTTACCGCCGATTTTGAAATGCGTGTTTGCCGCCGATCTCTCACCGATCATATCGCCGTTTTCCAGTCGTTTCTGTAACTGGTCATCCGTCTGCGTAATCCTGAACAGGTTTGCGGCAAGCTCGGTGGCACCCGCTCTGTCGAGCACTTTGTCCTTTCCAAGACCTTTTTTAATCTGGATGCTTCTATGTGTCATTCCATACAATCCCAAATATCCGGCATCGTTGAATGTTCCGAAGCGTGTCACTCCTGATTTTTTGGCAGTCTCGGCAAGTTTTTTGTTGTGGTCGGTGACTTCGCTGCGAATCATCAAACGCTTCTTGCTTTCCGGCAACAATTCATACAGCTCCTGTTTCCTCGTCTGAATGGCGAAGTAGGTTTGCGCAAGAGCAATCGGCTTTTTGTCAGCGTCTCCATTCTGAGCAATGAGGTAACAGGCATACCGAGACAGCTTGTAGTCATCTATTTTTCTATGGCCTCCCTGACCCAATTCGGACATTTTGCTGATATCAGCAAAATGGTCAGAAATATCTTGCCCGCTCATGTTGCAAGCTTTCTGAGCTTTCCGGATGACACTTTCGAAGTTTCTCCACTGTGCATACTCCAAGAGAGGCATCAACTCCCTCGCCTCCCAATATTCGATTCCATCGGCATCGACTTTCTTGATGCTCTCAAAATCCCTATGAGGACCGAGGAGCGAGCCGCCAGTCAAATCAGTTGTCATTGCGAGTGCGATGGTAGTCGATCGACCATGCTCGTTCCAGTCCTCCACCATTGCCTCGAGTACACTTGTCCCCTACCATACCGCCACTATGAAGCAGATCCTCATGACCGTCGAAGTGATTTTGGGCGCGCTCCTCGCACTCCTGATTCTCCTCCAGCACCGCGCTTCCGGCCTGTCGGCTGCGTTCGGCGGAGGCGGAACCACCTACGTTCAGCGACGCGGTGCCGAGAAAGTGCTCTTCCGTGTCACCGTCTGGATCGCCGTCGTCTTCTTCGCTATCGCGATCGCATTGATGTACATCAAGTAGAAACGTAGAAAAGGCACTCAGGGCAACAAAGGCAGTAAGGTACGAAATTTCAGCCACCTTTCTTCTTTTCCTGTCATTCCTGTTCTCTCATTCCCGCTGGTATAGTCCCCTCACGCATGCAATCTCTCTTCAGGGTGATCTCGGCCATGACACGCACGGAAAGGATCGTCGTCACCGTCCTCGGCTTCATCGTATTCGTAAGCTTCTTGATGCTCCTGCGTCTCTTCTACGTTTCGAATACGACGAACGTCGGAGCGGCGGGCGGCACGTACATAGAAGGAGCGGTCGGCGAGCTGCAACCGATGATGCCGTGGTTCACGATCGGAAACGACGTGACGCGCGACGTGAACGCGCTCATCTTTGCCGGTCTCATGAAGTACGACCCCGTCTCGGGCAAAGTGATCGATGATCTGGCGACGGTGAAAATCTCCAATGACAGCCGCGTCTTCACCGCAACACTCAAACCGGGGCTGAACTGGCATGACGGCACTCCCGTCACTGCGGAGGACGTCCTCTTCAACTTCGATTCCATCCAGCAGCCCGGGTTCAGAAACCCCATTCTCCAGCAGAATTTCAAAGGTGTAACCATTGAAAAAATCGACGACCGGACCGTCCGCTTCAGTCTGAAGAAACC
Organism: Candidatus Peribacteraceae bacterium; assembly: GCA_028711345.1. Classification (GTDB taxonomy): domain Bacteria; phylum Patescibacteriota; class Gracilibacteria; order Peribacterales; family Peribacteraceae; genus CAINWJ01. The sequence goes on along the minus strand of JAQTSK010000011.1, from coordinate 37,912 downwards.
GTACGTCTTCTTCACGAGCAACCTGACGCTGGGACTGGTGCCGAAACACGCGTTCGAGGGCGTCCCTCCGAACAAACTGGATCAGGCTCTGGACTTCGGCTTCCACCCCATCGGTGCGGGCCCCTACAGTTTCTTGAGTCTCGTCCAGACGGATTTCTCGACCGAGGTCACACTGAAACATTTCCCGCGCGAAGGAATGCCGACATTCAAAATCGAACGCGTCGTTTTCCGCGTCTTTCCCGACTATTCCGCACTCCTCACCGACATTCTGAACATCAACGGCGTACGTCTGGTACCCCGCAATGACAAAGGACTCCCCATCATTCCCCGCAACTTCACGCCCGCGCCGTACACGCTGCCCCAGTATGTCGGATTGTTCTTCAATATGAGCCGCCCGACCATGGCCGACCGGAATGTGCGCCTCGCCCTCCAACTTGCCACAAATAAGAAGGAAATCGCGGATGCCATCGGGGAAACGCATGTCGTCGACACGCCGCTTCTGGAAGTGAATCTGGGTGACTGGACCTACAGCTTCGACGCCAAAGCGGCAAAAGGGGCGTTCTTCGACTCCAGCTGGAACATGCCGGAGAAAATCCGACTCCAGCGATTGCTGGAACAACGCAATACCAACAGGGTCGGCGCACTGAAGTCCTTTCCCCGCCTGGCGTTGCTCGGAACAGGATCGTCATTGACACTCACGGGATCGACGGCGGATACAAAATTTCCGGTCTCCGTGAACGGCATCCGGTCGCAGACTGGCAGCCGTCTTCCGGACGGCAGTGTGATGTTTCTCATGAAGATTCCGGCGGGCGACGGCGGCAGCGGATCGCTCAAAGTGGGATTGAATGTCGTCAAGATGACAAACGCGGACGACGACGTCATCGATTCGGCATACGTCGAACGATTCACGGATCCCGTCGTCTTCGCTCGTGCCATGGAGGAACAGCGCCTCGTCGACGCATTTCTCTTAGACAAGCAATTGCCCGACACCGATCCGAAGAAAATTACCGTCAGCAGCCTGTATCTGGAACACGGATACCTTCGCCGGAAACTCCCGTCCGAAGCTCCTCACACCCGCATCAACGAGAAAGGCAAGGAATTGACACTGACGCTCCTCACGACCGACAAACCCGAAACGTACAGAAGTATCGCAGGCATCATCAAAGCGCAGTGGGAGACTGTCGGAGTGAAAGTCATCATCGATGTCCCGGCGACCAGAAAGGAATTTGAGAACAGGCTCCTCAAGCGCGACTACGACGTGGTGCTGTTCGGGGAATCCCTCTTCGACAACCTCGACAGCTACCCGTACTGGCACTCCAGCCAGATACAGGAACTTACAGACCCCAGCAAAATGCGCCTCGACGCCCTCAACCTCTCGCAGTACGCGTCATTTGAAGCCGACCTGCTGCTGACGCGAATCCGCGAGACCGGTGCTGATAAATCGAGAGAGAATGCCCTAAAGGAACTCAACACGCTCTTCAAGAAAGAGATTCCTGCACTGACGCTGTACTCTCCCCTCGCCATCTATGCACATGACGAACATGTGCACGGAGTCACGTTCAAGAAACCGTCGGTGCACGCTGATCGGTTCTCCCGCTTCGATGAATGGTACGTCACGATGGAGCGTCAATTTACGGACGGAAAAAGCTGGCTCTCGTTCCCCGGATGGTTGCTGTCCGTAGCGCGAACCTGAAATGAGACGATTGAACGAAAACGGACGCATCCTCTTCCCGGCATTTTCGCTTTGGGGGATGAAGAAAGTAACGAGTGAACGATCCAAGTTACAACTGTGCTTGTCTTTCCACAAATGTTTCCCTATGATTTTGCGGCTTCATCGCTCTTCGGTGGCACACTCAGCATCTCATGGAAGTCCTCCTCCTCATCGACATCGTCGGCATCGGCAGAAAGAACGACCTCGTCGTCGTGAAGAACGGCTTTGCCCTCAACTGTCTGCTGCCGGAGAGGAAGGCCATCGTTGCTACGCCGGGCGTGCGCAAGCGCTTTGCGGAACACATCAAGAAACGCGCTCTGGAGAGGGAGATGGAACGTGAAATCGTCCAGTCCGTCTCCAATGCGTTGGGCGGGAAAGTCATCCACATCTCTGCCAAAGCGTCGAAGACAGGCAAGCTCTACGCTGCTCTGTCGGAACAGCACATCGTCGACACCCTCGCTTCCGAATACGGAATTTCCGTGCCGGTTTCCGCCATCACATTGGAGGATCACATCAAAACCGTCGGCCTGCATCCCGTCACCGTTGCGGTCGGCGCCCAGTCGACGACGATTCAAGTCGATGTGAAAGCGGCGGTTGAGAAGGAGAAGGAAAAGGAAAAAGCGGAAACGAAGTAGGGGGAAGGCTGAATGCTTGTAGCTTGTAGCTTTTTGCTAATTGCAAATTGCAAAGAGCCAATGGCATCGTGCCCTTCAATCTCCGATCCCCTCTCCTTCCATTAGCCCCCTTCCCCTGTTACCCTCCACTGTGCATGCAGGAATTCGGAGCAAATGAATCGTCGGCACCCGGCGAAGGCAGCAGTGGAGCATCCGAGCAGGTCTCCGAGCAGGCGAAGCAGCGCTTCGCAGCCTCGCAGCAGCAGAGCAAACAGCAGAGTCGTGAGGAGAAGAAGGCACGGAAGCGGGATGACCGTGTCGCTCAGACCATCAGGCAGTTTCTGGGAGACGACCGCTTCACCCATCTCTTCCAATTGATCTCGCGCCTCGCAGCACGGGACTGTCCGTCCATCTTCATTCTGGCCCTCCTTTCCCTCATCCACAAAGGCGCACGGGAAGCGGTGGAGGAGTACATCGTTGAGCAGCACATCTTAGTCGAGCCGCCGACGACGCATCCCCAGCAATTAGGAAAAGAGACTCTGTCCAAGGAAATCCGGGAAATACTGATCCTCTGGACGACGCGCCTTGCATTGGTCTTGAGCCTCGATACCGAGAAGATCCTCAGCAGACTGATGGTCGATGAGGGCAACATCGACGGCACCGTCCTCCAGCTCACCACCTTCGTTCTCGTGGATTTCTTCGTGAGTCAGGGACGTCCGGTCGACTACGAAAAGTTGCAACCGCTCACGGTGAAGATCCTGCAAGACATCATTGAGCCGCACATCGACGTCATGGAACAGTTCTTCGCGAGGATGAAAGAAGAACAGAGGGATAAGCAGGAGGATGATTGAACGAAGGTGACAGGTTTTAGGTGATAGGTTTTAGGTTGAGACGAAAAGAGCTTGCATTGTGTAAAACCTTACACCTAACCCCTAACACCTATAACCTTCGAAAAAGAAAATCCTCCAGCGCCGTCTGCTTGACCCGCTCGACTTCCCCATACAATCGCAATCGATCGAAACGGACTGTAAACCGCACATCCTGAAGAAGTTTCAACGCTCTCTCTTTCTGCACCGCAAATCGGTCAGGGTGCTTGATCCTTGCAAGTGTGATGTGCGGCGCGAACGGACGATCTGAAGGCCATGGACATCGCTTCTTGACCGCCTCAAGCTCCGGAGATGGATGAACAGAGAGGAAGAGCACCTTGTCATGACCATGGGAGCCGAATGTCCCTGCGCCTGTGACAGCAATCTCGAACAGTTTGGATGCAGCGGCAATTTTCTGCGATTGATCCAGAACATCTTCTAGCTCAGTCTGCGCCAGCTCCGGCCAGAATTGCAGAGTGAGATGCGGAGAAGTGACGTGCTGAAAGCGAACCGAATCCCCTATCAAAGCCAGATTCTCAACAATCGCTGCAAACCTTCGCTTCGCTTCTCCGGTCAGCGGAAGTGCGAGGAATGCCGAGCGAAGCGGAAATGAAAGAATCATTCCCGAGAATTATCCATTACCCGCCCCGCCAAAGCCACTTTGAAGCGAAGGGAGATCCATTCTCAATATTCATTCATTCCTCACCGCTTCAGCACGGCCAGGAAGGCCTCCTGACTCAGCGTCACTTTGCCCATCTGCTTCATCCGCTTCTTGCCCTTCTTCTGCTTGTCCAGAAGCTTATTTTTGCGCGTCACGTCTCCGCCGTACAGGTAACCGGTCACATCCTTGCGGAAAGCGGCAACGTTTTCTCTCGCAATAATTTTCCCGCCGATTGCAGCCTGAATCGGAATCTGGAATTGCTGTTTGGGCAACACTTCCTTGAGCTGTTTCACGATCTTATCACCGACGGACCGCGCTTCGCTGCGGTGGAGAATGACGGAAAGCGCATCCGCCGGTTCACCCAGCAGGAGCACTTCCATTTTCACCAGCTCACCGACGCGGTACCCGAGGTGCTCGTAACTCAGCGATGCGTAGCCGGAACTGGCGGACTTCAGTTTATCGAAGAAATCCAGAACGATGGACGCCAGCGGCACCTCGAAGTGCATGAGCGCGCGATCGGCATCGATGTATTCAAGCGACAGGTAGATGGCGCGCCTATCCTGCGCCAGCTGCATCGCGGGACCGATGTCCTGCTTGCGGCAGACGATCTCCAGCTTCACCCACGGCTCTCGGATCTCGTCGATGAACGTCGGATCCGGCATGTCGGAAGGATTCGAAATAAGCGCGACCTCAGGTTCATCGAGTTTGAGAATGCTTGAACGGACGACAGACGCCGGCCGTGATGCCTTGAGCTTCACCTCGTAAAGAACGCTGGGAGCCGTAATGACCAATTCACAGTTGTACTCACGCTCCAGCCGCTCCTGAATGATGTCCATGTGGAGAAGTCCCAAAAACCCGCAGCGGAAGCCGTTCCCGAGTGCCGTGTTGTGCTCGTAGGAAATATCGATTGCGGCATCATTCAACGATAACTTCCCCAGCGAATCGCGTAACCTCGGATACTCGTCCGCTTCCGTCGGATACAGTCCTGCGAACACCATCGGCTGGACTTTCTTATAGCCTGGCAATGGTTGGCCGTCTTCACGTTGCGACACCGTGTCACCGACTCTCGCTTCGGAAACCGTCTTGAGACCCGTGACGATGTACCCGATCTGCCCTTCTTTCACGACGTCATCGGAAACATACTTGGGGCAGAAGTAGCCCACATCCTGCACTTCGAAGGAAACTTTGGAACCGAGCAAATGCACTTTCATGCCTTTCCGATACTCACCTTCAAATACGCGGATGTAAATCACCACACCGCGATACTCATCCATCACCGCATCAAAAATCAACGCTCTGCTGGGGGCGGAATGCTGACCGCTGACCGCTGACCGCTGACCGCTGGTAACCTGCATCGGCGGTCCGATCCTCTCGATGACAGCATCTAACACCTCTTCCACTCCCCTGCCGTCTTTTGCGGAAATCTGCAAAATGTCCTCCTTCCTGCATCCGAGCATCTTGATGACCTCCCCGCTGACGCGTTCGGGGTCCGCCGCCGGAAGATCGATCTTGTTGAGCACCGGAATGATCTTCAGGTCATGCTCCATGGCCATGTAGAGCACGGCCAGTGTCTGCGCCTGAATACCCTGCGAGGCATCGACCAAGAGAATCGCACCTTCGCAAGCGGCAAGCGACCTGCTCACTTCGTAACGGAAATCGGTGTGACCGGGCGTGTCGATAAGATTGAGCTCCAACCCTTTGTAATTCATCCGGACAGGGGTCAGCTTGATGGTGATCCCCCGCTCACGCTCCAGATCCATGGAGTCGAGATGCTGCTCCTTGAGCACGCGTTTCTGCAGCGTACCGGTCAGCTCCATCATCCGGTCGGATAACGTCGACTTGCCGTGATCAATATGCGCGATGATGCAGAAATTGCGAATGTCCATGCGTGGTGCATATCCTAGAGAGAATCAACAAAAAATACGAGGGAGAAGCCTGCTTCGAAAATTGAAACCCTCTCTGAATCAGTTTCGCTCCACCAATGAAACAAGCACCATGGTTGCGGATGGTATCTTCATCGAGGCACAAACTTCCTCCTGCGCCTTCTGCATCATCGCTATTGCCTGAGTCCGCGTGACCGGACGGGCCATGAGCCGTGCATACTCAGGACTCTTCAGTACGGCCTTCAGGGGATTAAAATCCTCAGTAATCGGCGGAACGGGTGTCTGATGTTCATCAAACTCGCGCTGTAAGCGATGCGGAGAAAGACGGATACGCTTGTCGCCGTTGTACGCATCGCCTGCATGGGTTACCCTCATGGGTGTCGCTTCGTGGTACATGTTCATCAAATCCCACGCGAGCATTTCCCGTTCGGCGTTTCGGAGGTACTCCTCTATGAACGCAGTGGACTTCGTCTCATCCTTCAGCACCTCCGCGAATGGTGCAGCCATGCTCTCGAATCGACGTCTGCATTCAAGCCGGACGGCGTTCGCGATGTTTCCATCCGGTATCTCCTGAGCAATACGAACATCCAGATTCATGATGGCATGCCTCATGTGATCGAGCAGGAGTGAACGCACATAGTCACGGACTTCATTCCCGCCACGATCGATCGACAGCGCAACATATCGCAAGCGCCCCTGCTGCATACGGTACTCCTCGTACTCCGAGAGAACCGTTGATGCCCTGTTCCAATCCTGTTCAGTGACGGGAGGCATTTTCAACGACGAGAGTGAGATCCGCCGTAGCGCGCCGGCACGACCATCGAACGTGACATCCTGCCCGTCGGCGCTCTCATAAAATTCAGTCAATTCCGCCCAATGATCCGCACGACGCAGCATCTGCGGCGCTACGTTCCCGAAGATGCCGTCAGACGCGTAACGAAGGTACTGCTCCTTCCGACCTGCGAGACCGATGGAGTGTTCTGCCGCCATCTGCCGGACACGTTCCTGCAGTACGGCAGCCCGTGACTTGAGTTTCTCGAGCCAGGATTTTCGCGCGTCAGGAGTGAGCGCGTCGTACCACTGCTTCGCTTCCTCTACGTACAATCTTTCGGAAGCAGGCAGAGTATTCCGCAACAGATACGCAAAGATCAGGTTCTCCCGCACATTCCTGCGTGTCTTCGTACCATCCACAAGGATATCCGCAGGCTCACGTGCTTCCGGTGATACTTGCAGGTACTTCGTGAGGAGCTCCGTTCCTGTAAGTCCTTTGAGACTCTCGGATGAAGACAGCTGATTGAGGTCGATGGCGTAATCGTAGAGATAATTCGCTGCAGCAGTATCGATGGCAATCGCGGCGGCTGCGGGCCAGAAGAGCAGTGCGGATTTGAGTCCGGCGATGCTGAGTGCGTTCGCCTCCAACCCACGGACGAGGCTTCCTCTCTTCTCGCGGAGAATGTTCGCAGAGACCTGATCATCTTTCTCCTCCATCGCACGTATCTGTCCTTCGTTCTGCACGATGAACAACGCATCAACGAGCGCAGCGAAAGTAATGGTCCCGGCGCGAACGAAGGGTGAATTCTTCGCCTTGGCTGCTAATTCTGCAACTGCGCCGACATCGGATTCTCCCAATTCGGCAACTCCTTCCACCAACCGTGCACCCGTTGCCCCCGATGGTCTGACAGCAACACCAACAGCAGAGGGCTTTTCCCCGGCAACTCCAAGCCGCATGAGCCGATCGGCTTGGTCTTTTGTAAAACGCTCGGTCCCAAGCGTGGCATCCTCACTGATAAGGATTGATCGTTTGGTTCCCAGTAACTGCGTACTATGTGCTTGTTCCAGACGAGAAAGAAGAGACCCACCCTCTGCAATTTTTCCCGAAGGCATACCGAGGAGATCCTCGGCCAACGCTGCACGTGCAGTGGGAACTTCCCTGCAAAACACATTGAACCTGTCGCGGAAACTGTCAATGGAGGGACGAAGACGATCACGCGCGGCTTGAATGTGAAACGCCCCATCTCTACCAATATGGGGAAGCGCTTCGACTTGGGTCAGCTGTGCATCGAGCAAGCGGGCCTCTTTCTGATACAATCGAAACCGATGCTCCTGAGCTTCCCTGATGAATTGCTCTGCCTCCGCCAGATCCTCTCCGGCGAGTGTATGAAGAATGCTTTGATGACGAGCCTGCTCGGCGGCCAGTTCGCCTTCCAAATTCACCAAATCACCAAGACGCCGCAAATCATCGATATCAGAAACCGCTTTGTCGGCAACAAGTTCTTCCGCACGGGCAATTCGGGATCTCCTCACTGCACGGTATCCGCGCACCAAACGCCTCGGGATACGATACACAAGATCCGTTCCCATCTGCAACGGCGCTCCGACGGACAGGTGATACAACACCGCAAGACGCATAAACTTCGGCGAATGTTTCACGGACAGGACTACGCCGTGAACATACCAAGCTGCCAGAAGAATACTCATGATCGTCCACTTGTTGTCCCGTGCCATCTGTTGCAGTCCGTGATGCGCCTCGGCTTTCTCGTTCGCCAGTTTGAAGAGATCCTCCTGCGCCAACCCCACAGTCTCGGCGTGCTCATCAAGCTGAGTGTGGAACTCCAGCATCAAGTATAACCAGACGGCGGCAAGCCGTTCATCCGTGAGATTCTGCTCCTGCATAATCTTCTCGGGCGTTATTTTACGATCGCAGAGCAGATCGTAGAGCGCCTGATCCGGCGTCGTGTTGATCAGATCGAGCGGATGACGACGCGCTCGGAGTGCGTCCATCAGATCGAATGTCCCTTCGGCGACGCCAAGCGATCCCTTCACCTGCCCCTCACGCTGCCGCAGCGTCTCTTTCGTCGTAGCAATCCGTTTCTTGATAAGTTCCCACTGCTCCGGCGGTATAGCTTCCCAGTGAGCCTGATTCCAAGGATCGAATGTCACCTCCACGCTCTTGCCATCGGGTCCGGGCAGCGTGACATTTTCCGGAAGCTGCCATGCCTTCCTGAGACCTTGGAGAGCAGTGTGCGCCTCATCACGGAACGTTTTCTCGGGATTCAGAAAATCATTAGCTGTGTCTGGCAGAGCGGTCCCCGTTAGCGATCGCGAGATGCGGTTATAGATGATGGACGGTGTGGCGTTGAGACGTACAAGCCCGTCCAGCAGCTGGATAACGCCATGGAGTCGCGCCTCCTTGTAAACTTCCTCCTTGAGAAGCGGAAAGTTCTTCAGCTTGAAGATGCTCAAGTCGTACGTTTCATCGATGAGGCGACGATGCTCGCGGAGAGCCTGCCGTTGCATGGTCCAGTCGCGATCCAAATCCTCACGAACCTCCGGTACATCGCGAACGTACTGCGTCCAATCTTCGGGCGGCTGACGGCTCGCTCCCTCGTAATCCCGACGGAAGAGATCGATCGATGAAATTCGGATCTTCTCCGAGAAGAATTCGGCCAACTCCCGCTCGTACTGCTTCATCTCATCCTGCAGAAACTTCTGCAATTCTTTGAGTCTCTGGATGCGCCGATCACCCTCATCCCCCAGTCCCGCCTGCAGTTCGGCTTCCAACGCAGCGCGATGTGCGGCACGAAGCTCGGCATCCAGGAACACGTCGAGAGGATTCAGTCCTTCCCTGCCGACTCCTATGCCAGGATTGCCCTGCGCATAGGAAAGCAATCCGTCGATATCGCGATCCATCAGCGCCTCGGCTTCCGTGAGAGTCGGATCATCGAGTGCGGCTTGCGGTTCTAAAGTAACGAACTTTTCGCAATCGATGGCAACGGCTCTCCCGCTGCGTTCCAGAGCAGGGCGGACAAGCGACGGCAGGGCATTGGCGCAGCGTGTCCGATCCCTGACGTACTGCAAATCACTGATGGCACCTTCGTTTTTCCGCAACTGAACCATGCGATAGTTCTTGAATACCGTAAGACTGCGCAGGACCGGCGAGAGAGCACTCAAGTGCAAAGCGGCATTGTTTTCGATGGAGGCATCGATGGGAACAGCAATCCCCTCTTTCTCCATCTGCGCTTTCACGCGGACGCGCCGATCAATCACGCGCTCATTCCAACGGATGATCGCAAGATTCCGTTCATATAGGCTGATTTTGTACTCGGATAACTTCTGCTGCTCTTCCGGAGCCGATGGAGGACGCTTCGCTCTTACTGCGGGGGGAAGCGCATCTTCAAGCGCATGAAGAGCATGACTCTGTACAGCAGCCCGATCGATGCGCCACAGGTACGTCTCTTTAGCACCCAAGAGGACTCCATCACGCTCGATGCTTTGGAGAGCTTCAGCCAACGTATTCTTCCGTATATCGCCGATCTTCTCATCCGCGATGCGACCCTGTTCGCGCAGAGGAAGTACTGATACGTCAGGCGGATTCGCGCCGAGAGCTCCAACGTAGTCTTTTGCTGCCTTGGGTAGTGATGATGGTTTTTCGGGATCGGACATGTGATGGATGTTTGTATTTTTTGCAGGATGTTTACTAAGGCGCTCCCGGAATGGGTCCCATAGCCACCTCCGGAGCGGTTCCCGTCGTGCCTCCGCTGAACGGCACGAAGGACTTCAGGAATTCACCGGCTTTGGCAACGGCATTGCCGGCTTCCACTCCCTCCTTCGCTGCGAAGAATTGGATGAGCTTGGGCAGCTGCCACGAGGCGACTGCCAGCGCGATGAGCGCGAGGACTTTGTTGTTTGCGAGGAACTTTCCGGTCGTCTTGAGTGCCTCCAGTCCTTTGCCCGGCAAGGCAAGCATATCCTTGAAAAATGTCGACTTCTTCTCGAGTTGTTCCGCATTGATGCCAAGCAGTCTGGCAGCAGCGTCGATATCCTCCTGACTCAGTGCGGGGTCCATATCATTCGCCCGTTCCTTGATCCTCTGCAGGAGTTCCTGCCTGCCCTTGTCCGAGCGAGCCAGCGTGGCGATACGCTCCAATTCCATGCCGACTGCAGCTTCCAGCTTCTCCCTGTCGGCGAACACGAACCTGTCGAGCAATTTCTGCTCTTGATCGGGGAAACGCTCGACGGACGCATTGCTGTCTTGGCTCATAGAGTGGTTGGAGCATTGAGAGAAGCGAGCTTGTCACGGATAACCGAGAATGCGGATAACGCCTCCAGATCTTCGCCGGTCTTCGCCTCAGACAGAATGTATTCCATGAAACCTCCGGTCACCCGCACCCCCAACACAAAGAACAACTCGACCAGCTGCGACTGATTCCACGAACGAATATGGATACTACTTACAATACGCTTGAACTCCACGGGATCGGCGGATTTGCCCTGCAGTGCATCGAAAGCGAGACGCACGGAAGGATCGCTGAAATGCGCCATGCGTGCGCGGACGGCCAGCTCGGTATCCGACTCGGGTATCACAGCAGTGACCTCAACGCTCCACCCATCCTGCAGGATATCGGGGAGTGCCTTGAAAAGATTGTGTTCTGCCGCAGTGAGACGGAGGGCTTCCATATTGGAACTATTGTAGCAGTTACGGGTCTATTCGACAACGCGCAGAGCCGATGTCAGCCCTTCAATCCCCCTTTCGACTCGGCGAAGAAGAACTTCGGCGCTCTTGTCCGATCCTGCAAGGAAATGTAATTCCTGCAATTTATCCCCCGCACTTTGCGGAACTATCGTCACAGGAACATCCAGAGCCATCGCCGCCAGCGCTCCGTGGTACCGCTGTGTCACCACTTCATTCGCTTTGGAAATTTCACCAAGAAGCTGATCTTGAGTCGTGATTTCCGCAACCTGACAAGGTGCCTTTGCCATCGATTGAATCTGTCGCGCCACGTGTCGCTCCTCCTCACCCGGCCTCATCAGAAGAACCCTGACCGAATCCCAGGAATTCGCCAGCTTGCCGCTTACAGCCACCAGAAACTCTTCGCCGGAATTGTCGCGGGGAATGATGACAAGAACGCGCTGTTCGTTCACCTGTCGCTTCCGGGACGCAAAGAGTGTGAATATCGGATCAAATGCAAGTATCGGCTCCGTCCCGAGATTCCATCCCTTCAAACGTTTGAGTGATGCCTCATCCCTGACGGAAATGAATGCCGCTCGACCGAATACCCATTTTGTCAGCCAAATCGATCGGAATGCGCGAAGGGGTCCGACGCCTTGAAACGCCATGAACAGAGGTTTTCTGAAGAGTCGGGCAACGAATGCATGCCACCACCACAGAAGACACGCAAACGACGACTCGCTGTCAGTGAAAAGCGATCCTCCCCCGAAGACGACGGCATCAACTCTGCGATAAGCCCCGATCGTGCGCCACCAAGTCGCAAACAGTGATCGGACTCCGAAAGGAAGTCTCGGCACCTCGTTGGATTTTCCTGGATTCGCACTGAGAACCGTCCACTCCACTTCGGGAAATTCGCGCAGGAAATACTCCCTGAGCGCTTCGTCACCCAGATTTCCGACGCCGTAGTTACCAATCAGCAGGCAGCGCATGAAGAAAAATGCAAAATGTAGAATGAAAAAATGAGTTCCAGCATAGGAACGCCTTCATTGTACATTGTACATTCCCTAAGCTGCGATCTTCGTTTCCTGCTCTGCCGCCTCGGCAGCCCCAACCTCCGGTGCCTTGACTTCGACCGCGGGCGGCGGTGCGACAGCAACCGCAAATTCATCGGCACTGGTGAATCTCTCGCTGATGCGTGCACTCTTTCCCGTGCGCCCCCGAAGGAAATTGAGCTTGGCACGACGGACCAAAGCTACTTTCTTCACTTCAATCTTCTCGATGAGTGGTGAGTGCAACGGGAACACACGCTCGACTCCGACGCCGGATGCCGTGCGACGAACCGTAAAACTGGTATCCGTCGGGCTGTGTCCGCGGTGAACGCCGATCACGAGACCCTCGAAGACCTGAATGCGTTCTTTATCGCCTTCCTGCACCTTCTGGTGAACACGCACGGTGTAGCCCGGCTGAACGTCCGGCCGCCCGATCATCATCTTTTCCGCCTGTTCTTTGAGTGCGATACCTGTCATGAGCGGGGGCACTTTACTGGACTGAGCGTGAGAAAGTAAAGGGAAACTCGAAGAAGAGGAATCCGATGATTCCGAAGAGTCCGAGGAAACCGACGAACCATGCTAGGACGAGCCGATAAAGCTCTTCCTCGGACTCCTCGGTTTCTTCGGTTTCTTCGGACTCCTCATTTTCTTGCCTCCTCCACCTCCTTCTCAATGGCGTTGAACACGACCATGTGGCGGGGATCATCAACGATTTCCAGAATGAAGCGGTCACGGAGACTCAAACGATAGAGAAAGTCCGCCTTGGAGAAGAGCGAATACTTCACGTTGCGCATGGAAGGGTCCTGCGCGAGGAGCAGCTCGATGACGTCCTTCTTCACTTCCCCGACGACGAGGAGATCCACCTTGCTGTGCGTTCCGACGAAGCTGCCCGCCAATTCGAGGAAGCTCAAGCCCGGCAGCGTCTTGATTGCCGCAACCGTCGCACTCTCCCCTCCCTTCACCTCCTTGCCGAACATCGCCTGCAGTTCGGAGAAGAAGATGAATCCCATGTCAGCCTTGTAGTACTTCTTCCGGTTGCGGTGACGCGCACGGACCAAACCGATGCGACGGAGGTTCTCCAACTCACGACGGATGGAGTTGATTTGCTCGTTCAAGAGACGCGTCAGCTGACGGATGAAGTATTCCTCCTGCGGATGGAGGAGAAAGACCGAGAGCAACTTGACTCTCGTCTGGGAACTGAACAGTGCTTTGAGCGCGTCATGAGCCATGAATAGTGACGATCAGAAGAAGACGGAATCTGTTCACAAATCTTACTCATATTAAGAAAAGGAGCAAGAAAATTGAACAAGACTGAAGAACAATAATAGTATACGTAAATTTTGGCTTATATATAACATTAAAATGATTTTTGTTCGATATTGTTAATCATATATTGAATACATTAGTTATACAGAAATTCGATTGGAAATAGTTCAGAGTACTACTTCCTTGTTCAAGGACAGATGAGCTGAGTAGATCTTGAATCAGGACATCGTGCCGATAGGAACGCTGAATTTCACTGCGAGGAAATTCTGGCAAAAAATCAGGAAAGGTGCTAGAATGAAACGATATGTTCAAACATAAAACCAAACTGCTCCTCGGCTTCCTGTCACTCGTTGTGATTCTGCTGTCGCAGAGTGAAATCATCGTCATCTGCTCCGCACAAGCTGCAGCCGGACAATTTTTAAAGGACATAGGTGGACAGGATGGGTTGAGAAAAATTGCTGAAACTCTCTCAATCATGAATACATTCCTCTTTGCGGGATTGATGATCGCTCTCAATATGATGCAGTTCCTGATGCAAACAACGTTCTTTAATGATGCGAGGATGATGGGGGCTCTGAACACCATCTGGGTGTTGTCAAGAGACCTTGTAAACATCGCATTCGCCTTGATGCTCGTCGGCGTAGCCATCTACACCATCATTACCGCGGACACGAAGTATGTGAAGGAGAAGCTGGTGCACTTCGTCCTCGCGGTCATTCTGGTGAACTTCTCGTGGTTCTTCCCCCGCGTCATCATCGACGTGTCCAACGTTCTGACGGCAACGGTATTTTCGGTTCCACAGATGTTACCCGGACCCTTCTGCCGATCGATGAATTCAAGAACCGGAGTGGCGGAAGAGTGTAACGTCATGGTGGACAGCAAGATATTCGGAGATGCCAACGAGATGAATATTTGGTGCGCGACGGCGCCACCTCATGCTCCGCCAACCACCATTTGCTACCCGCACCCGGGTTTTTATGCATGGAAATCACAAAAGATATCCACCGCAATGAATAACGGTATGGCACCGGCACATGCGTTAATGAATGGTCTCGTCATCAGTTTCATGAAAATAACGTCATGGCCCGAAGTCGCATCCATCACTTCCGCCGTGAATGCGCCGACAGGAACCAGCGCGGACTTTCTTGCGGCGATGAACATCCTGATGACCATCATGATGACCTTCGTATTTCAGATAGCCGCAATACTCCCTATCATCGGACTCGCAGTGGGATATCTGGTCCGGATCGTGATCCTGTGGGTTTGCATCGCGTTCATGCCGTTCACGTTTATCGGCTATGCGGTAAAGGGAACGCTGACAACCCAGCTCTTCGGATTTGAAATGGACATCTGGAAGCAATTCGTCACGGCGGCGTTCCTCCCCGCTACAGTCGGCATACCTATCGTCATCGGATTCATCATGATGTCCTCCGCGGCACAAGTCCCGATGCCGGGGAACTTTCCGCAATCCATCGGCATACCGTTGGTAGGTGGCGTGACAACATGGTGGTCCTTACTCTGGATGATTGCCGCCATAGGGATTCTCTGGAACGGCGCATTCGCCGCGCTCAAGAGAAACGACATCGTCGGCAAGTTCACGGAACCCATGCGCAATCTGGGTAACACGGTCTTCAAAGGGGCCATGCAGCTGCCTCTCCTGACCCCGCTGCCCATTCCGGGCATGCCGGCGGGAACCAACCTCGGCACGCTGGTGAACGGACCGAGAATCGCAGCAGGAGTCATCGGTGCAGCCACGTCCGGAAGACCGATGGACAAATCGCTCTTCCAGCAGATGGGCGAAACATTCCGAGGAGGCGGAGGAAATGTGGATCCTATTCATGCAGCGGAAAAAGTGCAGAAAGCACAGACCGATAGGATCGTCGAAGCTCTTATACAAATAAAAGCGGCACCAAATAAGATGGCTATGGATCTACATATCGATACAATTAAAAGGGAACTTGTTAAAGATGGTGTAGACGCCGGGCACCTGACCGGTCAGTCAGTTCTCGAACTCGTTGAGAAAATGGGCAAAGTCACAGATTCAAAAATGCAGGAGAGCTTAAGAGATAAAGGCCCAGCTGCCGCGTCGGACGCACTCCAAAAGTTTAAGACAACCTCATAACCCTAAGCTTTATAGCATAGTTCATCGGAGAATCGCAAGAAACATTGATGATAAATCGCTCACAAACAACTCATCTGAACCAGCATGGAAACATCCCCCATTGACACCCCAGCTGAGGCGACTCCGGAAACTGTCCAGACCATGCTGGACCAGTTCAATGCGCTGGATGCGGTGGTGGATAAATCCAGTGACCTGTATCCGCAGTATCGGGAACGGCAGCGGAAAGCCATCGAAATTTTTCGGCGCATGAACCTGATGTTCGGCATCGGACACGGCCAATCAAACATGAATTTCGCGGCGTTCCAGAAGGATGCGGAGGAACTGCAGAGATTGTATGAAGAGAACATTTCGATACGCGCGGGCATGGTGTACGAGCGACTGAAGAAGAACTATGGAATCGACAGAGCGACCGACATGGAATCATCGCTCCATGGACAACTCGACGCGGCGTTCAAGGATCCTGTTGTGTCAAATCCTTCGGCTATCCAAACTCCGCTGGAGAATCAGGAAGACATCCGGGGACGGCTGCAGGAGATCTGCACGGAAATGTCGCAAAATCCGGTTAACCTGCTTACGGAAGGCACCATCGGGTACTACATGATCGACGGCAAAGGAGCGATCATTCCCCATTTCCAGAAATTGGACAAGGACTTGGCGTATCTGGACGACGCGGAGAAAACCTTGACTGCATGGGCGGAATCCATGAATACGTCGGACATACCAATCATACAATTCGTCAGGAAGCTGAAAAGCGGTCTGGAGCAAATCCGCAACATCGACCCGCAGTCGAAGGAACTGTATCAGTGGCAAAAGCAATTCAACGTCAAACATGACTGGAAGCCGCTGCGCATACTGCTCGCACTCACCGGAGGTCTATTCTCCGTCATGGGACTGGGGCTGGCGGCGGCGGGAAAAGGTTTCAGTCCCGCGACGGGCTTCTGGATGGCTGTTGCTATCGGCGCGGCGCGACCGGATCTCCTGCAAGGTGGCGATAAGGCCGCACTGGAGAGCATCAAAGCGCTGGACCACAAGAAGATCCACTACTTCCTGACCGAGAAGGATATTCAGGGTAAGGATGGAGTGCAGGCATTTCAGGACATTCAGCTCGCTGCGGAAAGCGGCAATGCGGAACTCTTTCACGCACTCAAGGACGCTCCGAATGTCTACAAACACCAAATAGATGAACTTCTGGGAACAGACAAAGGAAAAACATCCGAACTTCTCAAGAACAGTAGAATGTCCGACGCGGATCGTGCACAAGCCATTCAACTGTTTGGCAGGGAGTACGATGACGGGCAGAAGGAAATGATCGAAACGGCGCTGCAGTGGGGGGAATACGGGGTTGCGAAGGCGGGAAGGGCGGGGACACCATGACAACCGTAAACTGTTAACTGTTAACAGTTAACCAAAAAAGATGATTGTTCATTGCTCACAGTGACTATGCAATCTTCGTAAACTCCTTCATGAACGCCTCCAGAATATCGCCGGTTTCAACCGTCGTCGTACACGTCACACGCATGCCGCACTCGGAACCTTCTTTGGCTTCCTTGATATCCTTCTCCACATGCTTGAGGGACGTGATTCTGCCGGTGCCGACCTGCTGTTCGCCTCGCATCAGCCTGAACGGTGTGCGCTTGAGGGAACCATCCGCTACTTTGCCGCCGATGATCTGCTCGCTGCCTTTGGTGAAGAAAACGCCGCGCACCTCCAGATGTCCGGTGATGCGCTCCTCTTCCACCGGCTGCACCAGACCTTTGAGAAGCAACTCCAAATCTTCGAGCAGCTTATAGATGATGTCGTACTGCTTCACCGCGACCCCTTCCCGATCGGCCGTTTTGTGAACGGCGGACGGGACATCGGCATTGAATCCGACGACGATGGCATTGCCGGCTGCGGCCATCATCACATCGCTCTCCGTCACACTGCCGACTGCCGCATGAATGACTTTGGGGTGCACCGTGTCGGTCGTGAGCTTCTTCATGGCTTCCTGAATGGACTCCAGGGATCCCTGTGCATCAGCCTTGAGAATAATCTTGAGCTCCTTCAACTTCCCCTCGGAGAGACGGCTCACCAGATCGGCGAACCCGCGCTTTGCCTCACGACCCCGCGACTCATGATAGGCCGACAGATACGCGTTCAGTTCCCGATCGGAGCCGAAGACCTGCATGATATCTCCCGCCTGCGGCAATTCATTCAACCCCGTCACCATGGCAGGACCGGAAGGCCCGACCTGCTTGATACGATCGCCGCGTTCATCGAACATGGCTTTGATACGACCGTCCACGCCGCCGCAGCCGATGATCGCACCGACGGCGAGCGTGCCGGTATTCACGATCACGGACGCCAGCGGTCCACGCGACTTGTCGAGGTGACTCTCGATGACTGTTGCGATGGCGGGACGAGCCGGATTCGCCGTGAGCTCCTCCAACTCCGCCACCAGCAGAATATGCTCCAGCAGCTCGGGAATCCCCTGCTTCGTATGGGCGGAACAGGGAATGACCGGCACCGTGCCGCCCCAGTCCTCGGGCTGCAGACCCTGTGCAGCCAGCTCACCCTTTACTTTCTCGGGATCGGCATTCGGGCGATCCATTTTGTTCAGGGCGACGATAATGGGAACGGCTGCATCCTTGATATGGTTGATTGCCTCGATAGTCGTCGGCTTCACCCCTTCCTCCGCCGAAACGACGAGAATGGCGATATCCGTCAGCTGTGCGCCTCTGGCGCGCATGGCGGTGAAGGCCTCATGACCCGGCGTATCGATGAACGTGATGGACTTGCCCTGATGGACGACCTGATACGCACCGACGTGCTGCGTGATCCCCCCCGCCTCCCCCGCCACGACATCGGTCTGACGGATGGCATCCAGAATGGCGGTCTTGCCGTGGTCAACGTGTCCCATGACGGTGACGATGGGTGCTCTTGGAACCAGCTTTGAAGCATCATCTTCCTTGGTGAGCGTCGCGAGGTCATTGCGGAGCAAGGCCTCGACGGACACGGAACCGACGTCCCGCTCGACCGTCACTCCCAGTTCCATCGCAACAATGGACGCAGTCTCGAAATCGATCTGCTGATTGATACTCGCCATCACTCCGCTCTTCATGAGCGAGGAAATGACCCGCGGCACCTGAATGCCTGCTTTCTCCGCGAACTCCTTGACGGTGATGCTGGACGGCAGCAACACAGGACCGGTCTTCTGCTTGATCTGCTCCTGATTCTCGGACTTCGGCTTGCGATCAAGTTGTTTCAAAAGCTTATTCTCGGCCATCCGTTGCTCCAGCTCCTCTTTGCTGAGAACCTTCGGACGTTTCACCTCATGCGCCATCGCCTGCTTCTGGCGATCCACCGCAGCTTGTGAAACGTTTTCCAGCGTGAGTTTACGAAGAATGTTGAGGCCTTCGACCTTCTGAACTTTGGCGACAACCGGCTCGGATGCATCAGCCGCGACCGGAACAGTCTCTTCCTCCTTCTCGTCTTCGCTCGCTCCTTGTTTGCCTGAACGAATGGCTTCGACCGCTTCCCAATCGACAGTGATTTTGCGCTTCGTTGCGACGAAACGGATGACTCCCATCGCCAGATTGTCCGTCACTTCTCTATCCGTCGGCCGGACGCCGAAATCGACCTGCGTCAGTTCATGACGGAGTTCCTGCCCTGTAATGCCGAGGATTTTTGCAACCTGAACGAGACGCATGTGCTTACGAAGGGTAACACAGAGAAGGGATTGATGGATAGGGGAACCGACGAAGTTTATGGTTTCTGGTTGCTAGTTTCTGGTTCCGCCATTCACTAAAAACAACTAACCAAAAACCAGTAACCAAAAACCTGCTACCGGTTGAGCTCCCCCACCACATCGATTGCGGGTTTCGAAGGCAAAGATGGCTTCATCGGTTCCTGAAGTCTCGACTGAGGAACGGGCTTCGCGACCGGAGCTTTGACCGCGACCTGCTCCACCCGCTCCCCTTCTCCGCGTTGCCGGATGGCTTCCGCCTTCATCTGCTGGATACACTCGATCACCTTGAGCTGGAAGTTCGGATACTGCTTCACTTTGAATCCGGATGCACGCGAATGGCCGCCGCCGCCGAAGAGTCTGCCCGCCATCACGTTCACATCGATTGCCGCGGATGATCGCAAGCTGGCCTTGAATCCTCCATCCTCGACCTCCGTGAACAGCGCATGCACATCGGCGTCGGGAACCGTTGAAATGAGCTCATCGAGAATGCCTTGCGTTTCTTTGGACGTGGATCCCATCTCCGCAAAATCGTCGCGGCTGACCGTCGACCAGACGATGCGCGCCTCCGGATCGACTTGAATACGATTCAGCGCACGTCCCCAGATCTTCAAGGTCGACAAAGGCTTTGTCTTATACACATGCTGGATGATCTCCTGCTGGCGTGCACCCATATCCAGCAGATTCGCCGCCACTTCCAGAGACCTCGGCGTTGTGTTGGGATTCTGAAAACTGCGCGTATCGGTAATCAGTCCCGTCAGAAGGAGCGTTGCGATGTCCGGCGTCACCTTGTCCTTCCACTGCGGAACGGCAAGGAACCAGTGATAGAGCACCTCGGTCGCACTCGCCGACATGGGATCGATGAGGTGCGTCTGGCCGAACTGCGTGTTACTGATGTGATGATCGACATTGAGAACCGGAACGGTGGAGAAGAGTTCCGTATGATCGGAATAGGTTGAACCGAGAAGAGGCAAATCGGCGGTATCGATGACCAGAATCAGATCGTAGCGCGACCCGTCGGAGAAGACGGACACATTCTTGGAACTGATCCTCCCCTTCTTCGGCAGGATGATGATATTCACTTTCTTGTCCTCCACCGTGTACCGGAGCTTGTCGATCTCGACTCCGTCCGAACAGTCCAGTGTGATGATGCACTCCTGCTCCTCCTTTAAGGTCGTCGACAGAATCTCGGCATTCGGCAAAAACTTGAGCGACTCCGGCAACGTATCGGCGCACACGACCGTGCACTCCTTCCCGAGCGACCGGAACAGCGAGTAACACGCCAGCGCACTGCCGAGTGCGTCGGGGTCGGGGTTGGCATGCGGCAGGATGAGGATCTTCTGCGCCTGCTCGATGACCGTCGTTGCCGTCTGGATGTCAGTGGAACTCAAGGGCATAGACAAGTGTTCGTACTATTGTAACATATTATTATTAGATAATCAAGTATCATGTCTGTCCAGTGTTGGGGAAAAGGGACGGATCGTACAGCTAATGTTCAATCGACGCCAACGAAAAGAACGACTAAGCAAGATCCACCTTACCGGAGCAGCGGTTCGAAAACCGCTGCGGAGTGACGGCATTGCCGCGGCGATTTTCGAAAATGACTACTGAGTTAACGCAGAATTGTTTTCCATAAGCCTTTAACAAGATGCCCTGCGTATAAAAGTAACACCGAAAATTGATGATTCCGATTATCGGTCCATGGAAAGAAGCCGGAAACTCAAGCTATATCAATGATACATTCCCTTGAATAGCTCCGATGTTTTTAGCATGCTTAAGCTACTTCTGCTTAAGCTCAGTAGTCATTTTTTCGAATCGCCGCTACGGAAATTTAATCCTTTGAACCTTCCGCCTATCACGGTAAGATCATCAACGTCGGGGTGTAGCTTAGTTGGTAAAGCGCCAGGCTGGGGGTCTGGAGACCCAGGGTTCGAGTCCCTGCACCCCGACCATTGACACAACCAAACAATACTTTATAGTTATTTTTGATGACTAGCCCTGCTCAAAAAATTTTCGTACATATCGCTGGCAATAGATATTCCGGCCTGACCACTTTTGTGAAACTCCTCGATGATCCTGCATCACTAAATACACCAAGTCTCGAAGCAGGGAATATTGAATCAGCTATAGCCACAATTCGACAAGTAGTAGAAGTTTCCTTGTATGAACATTGTATTCAATGCCGTAATGGATGTGGACTGAATGCAGAGGGAGTGCAAGCAGCTGAACAATTTTGCGCACAAAGCATGAAAGAAAACCCAACTTTTTGGTCAAGAGAAAGCGAAATACGAAAGAGCATCTTGGAGTTGCTTCTGAAATATGAAACCATGATTGATCTGACAACAGCAGAATTAAAAAAACAAATTGTGATGGAGATAAAACAATTGTTAGTTGAGCTTTCGACAGCATTCATTCAATTGACAGATATTGATAGTGCTTATGGGACAAAGCCCATAGAATTCAGAGAAAAAGACACGAGCTCAAAATGAGGGATCGGGCAGGTTTGTATCAAAACGATTGAGGAGCGGCTGAGCTATGCCTACTGTTCATCCCTCAATTACGAGTAACCAAAAAACTACTCTCTTACTCTCGTCCGAACGGCGACTCATACACCGCCTTCGCGCCCAGCTCTTCTTCAATGCGCAGGAGCTGGTTGTACTTGCAGACGCGATCGGTGCGGGAGAGGGAGCCGGTTTTGATCTGGCCGGTCTGAAGACCCACGGCAAGATCGGCGATGAAGCTGTCTTCCGTCTCACCGCTTCGGTGACTGACGACGGCATTCCAGCCGGCTTCCTGCGTCATCAGGATCGCATCAACGGTCTCTGAAACGCTACCGATCTGGTTGAGCTTGATGAGCACGGCATTCGCAACTTTTTGATCAATCCCCTGCTTCACCCGCTGTGTGTTCGTGACGAAGAGATCATCTCCGACCAGCTGGATCTTCTTGCCGTATCGCTCCTGCATCAGCGCGAATCCGTTCCAATCATCCTCCTGATGGCTGTCCTCAATCGACACGATCGGGAACTTGGCGATGAGCTTGCCGTAGAAATCAACCAAAGCCTTGGAATCCATTGTCTGTCCGTCGACAATATATTTGCCATTCTTGAAGTACTCCGATGCGGCGCAGTCCAACGCCAGCTGCACCTTGCCCTTATAGCCCGCTGCATCGATGGCCTGAATGAGAACCGAGAGAGCCTCATCCGAATTCTTGAAGTGCGGTGCGAAACCTCCTTCGTCACCCACGGCGGTGACGTGGCCTGCTTCCTTGAGAATCTTCTTGAGCGTGTGGAAAATTTCGGATCCTGCACGGAGCGCTTCCGTGAATGATGCAAAACCGGTCGGAACAATCATGCATTCCTGAAAACTGAGACCTGAATCCGCATGTGCGCCGCCGTTGATGACGTTCATCATCGGAACCGGAAGCTTGATCTTTGAGCCCGGCTTGATCCGGAACTGGGACGCCAGCGACTGCCAAAGCGATACTTTTTCGCTTGCAGCCCGCGCACGGCACACTGCCATGGACACACCCAGAATCGCATTGGCTCCCAGCTTCGACTTGTTCGGCGTCCCGTCCAGATCCAACATCGTCTTGTCCATTGCGCGCTGATCCGCAATGTCTGCGCCCTTCAGCGCCTTTGCAATAGAGCCATTCACGTTGGAAACGGCCGTCAACACGGATTTCCCGAGATAGACCTTCTTGTCTCCATCGCGCAATTCTAATGCCTCATGTGATCCGGTCGACGCACCGGAAGGCACCGCTGCTCTGCCGAAAGAACCGTCTGAAAGGGTGCAGTCGACTTCAACAGTAGGAGTACCGCGGGAATCGAGGATTTGGCGGGCGTGGAGAGATGTGATGGTGAGCATGGCACTATGGTACAGAACCAACAGTACTGTTGCGAGTTGATGGTTTCTGGTTTCTGGTTTTTTGTTTGCATTCAGTGAACAAGCAACCAATAACCGGAAACTATAAACCTATTCTACTTGCCAACCACGACCACCACCCTCTCTCCATTCCCCACATCCCCGCCGTTCCAATCGTGGTTCGCATCCAGAAGGGTCTGCCAGCGGTAGACGAATTCTTTCCCGCGCTTCGTGCCGGGGTCATTGGTGATGGCATAGCCGTCCCCGGTGAATCCGCGAACGACGAGCATGTGGTAGAGCGGACCGGGGGTCTGGAAGTACGGATTGCCGATTTCCCTGCCTGCCAGCGGCATGATAATGAGCGCGCCTGAGCGGAGAGCGTCCTGCAGAGGCTCGATTGCGGGATCTTTCATCAGGGACACGCGGAGTGTCGGATCCTGTGATTCGATGAGCGTTCTCACCTGCTCGGCGGTGTCATCGATGGGAAATCCAAGCGCTGTATTCGCTTCAACCAGCGCGACAATCCCGTGATCGGCATCCTCTGCGGACGTGATCGGCTTAGCCTGAAAATAGCGAAGCGCCATCAGCACACTCGCCTCTTCGCATGCCTCGTCGTAGGGAGGATCCCAATTCCCGGCGGGCGCTTGGGAAGTGAAGGGGACATCCCAATTGACGGACCCCGCTTCGCCTTCCCCACTTCGCTCTCCGATCTTCGCGGAACTAGCCGGACTTCGCGAGGAAGGGGGAAAGGAAGAAAAGGAAGAAAAGGAGGAAAAGGAGGAAGTGGAGGAAGTGGAGGAAGAGGAGGAAAAAGATGAAAAAGAGAATGAAGACGAAACATTGAAATGCGAAGCGGGAGGCAGACGAACGGATGCCTGTTCTGCAATCGCTTCGCGTCGTTCCCACCACGAGGTGGCGCGGGGAACGGCGACGACAGCGCACAGAAACACAAACACAATGCCGATGATGAGAAAAAGACGCCGCTGCATGAGACGGTGATTCTATCACGATTTGTGCGGCTTCGCCCGGATGCCTCTGCAAGGATCATGAACAACGCTTCCGGCTCCTGTCATGCAGCGTTGCCGCATACAGACCGAGTAAACCGACTGCAATAATCACAACATCTTCCGGACCCGAACTCGCAAGACGACGAGGACGACGCGTGGAAATTTCAGCGGGAAGCGATGAGGATGACGATTGATCGATACCTTCAATCGTCTCGATACGACCGACTGAAGTCCGGGGACACCGACCTTCTCTTCCGATCAATGAACGGGCTTTGGAAATGACAGACTCAACCGTTTGTTGAAAGTTGCCGTCAGCGGGAAAGATCATTGCGGAGAGACGCGAATGGAGACCGGCAACCTCCGTGGCAATCGCTCCGGCTGCGAAGAGCACCATCAGAACCGACAGAACGCTCAGGCGGAACGTCCGGCGACGCAGGACGTGAAATGCGAAGAGACCAAGCAGCACAATGCCAAGCAGTGAGAGCGGCAACGACCAGAGGACGAAGAAACCGAGAAACAGGATGTGGACGAACGACGAGCGTTGATCGAATGTGGCCAGAACGATCCAGATACCGAGCATCAGCAGCGGAAACCAGTGCAACAGACGGAACTCATAGTCCGCGCGATGAGTACGGAACTTCCGGTGAAGACTCAGCGGATAGAGAACGGCAAGAGCTGTCAGCAACACCCAGAACTTCACGCCCTGCGGAACAGGCGGCAAGAGTGCAATCAGCGTACCTGTAAAACAAATGACAAAGCCCAGCAGCAACATAAACGCCGATTCAGTGTGGTGTTTCAGAGGCACAGGAATAGCGATATTCCTTTGACCGAAGCGATATGTCAATAGAAGTAGACATGACGAAAGGGCAAGAGGGCAAAAAGGAAATAGGGCAAAAATTTTCGTGCTTCTTGCCTTCTTGCCCTTTTGCCTTTTTGCCTTCGGTGAAACACAAAACGAGAGCGACAAAGCAGCATCCAGAGCTACTTCTTTCTCGGCAAATACTTCTCCCTCTCATCCACTACGCGCTTGTTCGCTACGACCGTGTAATGCCTGCGACGGAACGAGAGGAACTGGATGAATGCGAACAGTGCGAGAATCACCAACCAAACCAGCCAGAGAACGCGCATGGACAGGAACTGGATCGTCGCCTCCCTGCTGACCACGAACGCGACGCCGGTGATGCCGAACCAGAAGGCGGCGGACGGCCAGGATTTGGAGAGAATCCGAGTCATCGGGTTGGACAAGCGTGAGCGCCAGAACGCGAGGACAAACGACGCAAGTAACATCAACACACAGGCACCAAGGATCACCTGCACAGTCGTATCCGTGTACTGCCATCCTCCGGGATTGGGCCAGAACCAGTAGACGAGAAAGGGTTTCATGGGAAGGAGGTGAAAATACGGAAGGGAAGGAACGTCGGGAAGGTGATTTGACGGTTAAGATTTTTCCGCAGGCGTCTTTCCTCCCGCACCTCCCTTACTCCCCGCACTTCCCTTTCCTTCCTTCTTCGTTCCCTGCAACCTCGATAACAAATCCCCCACCTTCTTTTCGAGACGCCGTTGTGCCAGCGTGCGAGAAGGGCGGATCAGCAGGTAGATCAGAAATCCGACAACCGGTAACGCCGCAACCAGCAAAATGCACACTGTCTGATACAGGAACGAATTCGTCCGAAGAATGATGTCGCGCGTGGCGAACAGTACGAGAAAAATCACGAAGAAGGCGATCAGTACCATGATCACCTGCATGAAGAATACCGGCGACGCGGGAGAAAAAATCGTCGTAGAATCGGGGAGGAGTGAGAGAAGTGTGTTCAAGGGAAACGGGGGAAATGGACTACAGGTGCGGATACTTCCAGCGATGGACCACAACGTATACGACCGCCGCCACCAAGGCAAGAACCGCCAGCACCTGACTGAAGCGAAGCTGATACTGGGGGAAATCGATCCAAGACCTGCTAAACACGTACGCGAGTGTCAGGACGCCGATGGTCACGCCGTACAGCGTATTGACTCTCTGGGTCAGACGTTCTTCCAGCATCGCCAGAACGCCTAGGCTCCCGATGAGGCAGGCGAGAAACGCAAAGTCGGGCAGCTTCGCAAAGACGGGAATGCCCACGTCACCGCGGAAGAACTCGAACAGGAACACCCCGATGGATGCCGCAATGATCCCGACGAGCGTCTCGGATCCGGCGCGTCTGGAATATTTGCGGATGAGCAGGAGCGAGAACGTGAGCGCGAGATAGAACAGAGCGTAATACATCTGCACCGGATGGATGGGAACGGTATAACGGACGTCATACGTATTCAGTGTCACCGCCCAGAAGACGTTCGCCGGCTTTCCGTACGCCTGTGCGGACAGGAACATGCCGAACCAGTCGAAGAAGAGCCCGAACGTGGCAGCCGGCAGCAGAACATCCATCCACTGCAGGAACGTCGTCCGCTGGTTCCGTGTCGTGAAGAAGATCACCGTGCCGACACCCAGTGCGCCTCCGATGAAACTGAATCCGCCGTCACGGAGATCGACGATGCGCAGAAGATTGGACACATAGGAGGGATAATTCGCGATGACGGCGAGGATGCGGCCGCCGAGGAAGAATGCGAGCGCATGAAGCCACGCATGATCCTTCAGGCTCTGCAAGCTCAAACCCGCGGACTTGGACAGGCGGAAGAAGAACTCCGCGGACATCACAATCGCCAACATCAGAAAGACGACTCGCATCCAGATGATGACGGGGCCGAACTGAAAGGCTTCGAACACGGGGGGGAGAATATCAGGAAAATGAGTGCCGGTGGAGGGCAAAGGTGAAACAGAGGACTGAACTCACGAATCGGCTGAGGCTGTTGTCGTAGAGACGCAAAATTTTGCGTCTCTACGACGACGAAACTTGTGGCGAAAGCCTGCGCATTCCCGCGTGAATGAGGGATGGCAGCCGATTTCCCCCTGCCAAATTCCGCTTCCGAAACGATCTGACTATGATGCAGATTCAGAAGTGCTCTTGTGCTGTCCGGAAGTTCGAAAACTGAAAGCGGCAGTAATTCTTCTTAAACGTAATAACACTTCTGCACTGAGCCCAGCAGCACGACCTTTTGCTCCCGCTACTGCGGATTTTCGATACGCTATCAACAATTGCTCGTGAGCGGGTGTTAGCCTGCCCTTATTCAGAAGCACCCTGTCGATTTCGGAGATCCTCATACGATACTAGAACGATTCCTGAAGCCGCCGCGCGCGAATATCCGCATCCAATTGAACGGTAAATGCCTGCACTCCCACCCTCGTCTGCTTCTTCGTCTACGTTAAACACTTTGCAAAAACACTGATAACCTGTTTAAAGAATTTTTTAGTACGATCGGAAATTGCTCCACCGACCGCAGGTTGTTCCAACCACGGGTTAGTAAGTCTAGCAACATTTGTTGTCGTCAACTCTTCTTCCTCCAGCCGACGAAGATCCAATTGCTCATTGTGGTCACAAGTTTTCATACTGAGCCAATGGTATACATCAACGACCGTTTGTCAATATCTGAGACCGTCTTTTCCATAAAATCGCTCAAAGGAATTACCGCCTGCTTCTTCGTCTTCGTGTTCCGCACCGTCACCGTCTTCTCTGCAATTTCTCGATCACCGAGAACCAGCAGATAGGGAACCTTCATCATCTCGCCGTCGCGGATGCGCTTGCCGAGGGAATCGGTGGACGGGAGAACTGTCACCCGCACTCCCCTCCCCTTCAGATCCGCTGCCAGCTTGGCTGCGGCTTCCTCATGCGGAGCGGCGACCGGAAGAATATTAACTTGAACAGGAGCGAGCCAGAGGGGAAAGTGTCCGGCGAAATGCTCGATTAAGAATCCAACGAGACGCTCATGAGTCGAGAGCGGTGCGCGGTGAATGCAGAGAGGAATCTTCTCTGAACCGTCTTTGTCGATGTACTTGAGTCCCATCTTCCCCGGCACATCGAAGTCCACCTGATTGGTCGCCAGCGTGAATTCCCGTCCGATGGCACTCCAGATCTGCACATCGATCTTGGGACCGTAGAACGCGGCTTCATCGGGGACTTCAACATAATTTACATTCTTCTTCTTCATCGCCTGACGCACCATCTCCTCGGTCTTGAGCCATAACTTCGGCTGGTTGACGTACTTCTTACCGAGCTCCTTCGGATCATGAAGAGAGAGACGCATGACGAACTTGCCGATGTCGAAGATTCTGAAATACTCAATGTACAGATCAATGACGGCATTGAACTCCTGCTCGAACTGCTCCTCAGTCAAATAGATGTGTGCATCGTTCATGCACAGCGACCGTACGCGCATCAGACCGAACAACGCGCCGGAATCCTCGTAGCGGTAACAGTGTCCGTACTCACCGTACCGGAGAGGCAGATCGCGGTAGCTCTTGGGTGAGCTGGCAAAAATCTCATGATGGTGCGGACAGTTCATCGGCTTCAGGTAGTACTCCTCCTCACCGTCCAGCTTCATCGGGGGGAACATGGATGTTTTGTAATGCGCAAGATGTCCCGTCTGAGCGTACAACTTGCCTTTGGCAATGTGGGGAGTCCGAACCCGCTGATATCCGCCCTTCTCCTCCATCTCTTTTCCGAGTGCTTCAATTTGATCGACGATGATCGTGCCGCGCGGCGTCCAGAGGGGAAGACCCGGTCCGACCAGATCGGAGAACGTGAACAGATCGAGCTCTTTCCCAAGCTTGCGGTGATCGCGCTTCTTCGCCTCTTCAACCATTTTCAAATGCGCATCGAGCTCGACCTTCGTCGGAAACGCGACGACGTAAATGCGCGTGAGCTGTTCACGCTTCTCATCCCCTCTCCAGTACGCACCGGCGAGAGTCGTCACTTTGAATCCGTCCACCGGAATATCTTTCGTTGATTCCACGTGCCCGCCGCGGCAGAGATCGACGAACGTGTCCTCGCCCTTGGGACCGATGTTCGTATAGTGGGTCACGGTCTTCACCTTCTCATTCTTCTCCAGATCCTCGATCAGCTCGACTTTGAACGTCTGCTTCAGCTTCCTCCAGAACTTCTTGGCATCGGCGACCTTCAGTTCATCGCACCGGAACGTCTGGCCTTGGTAGATGATCTTCTTCATCTCCTTCTCGATCGTCGGCAGGTCACTATCCGTGATCGGCTGCGGAAAGAGGAAGTCGTAGTAGCAGCCGTTCTCGATTGGCGGCCCGATCGTGACCAACGTTCCCGGCCAGAGCTTCATCACAGCTTGGGCAAGAACGTGAGCGAGTGAGTGACGGAGAGCAAAGAGTTGATCGGAGGACATGTGTGAAGTGGTAGAAAATCAGTCAGATTGTTATATTGCTAAATTGTTAAATTGTTCGCAAGCGAGCATAAAGATTTGTCCTCGCTAATCAACAATTTAACAATATAACAATTTATCAATATGGAGAAGCGAATCGAAGCCCATTGCACGTGCTGGCTATGCTTTAACACCAACTTCCTTCTCGATCGTGCGCACTTCCCTCAGCAGTTGCCCGTCTTCTTTCATCTTGGTCTCGATCTTCTCCACCGCGTTCATCACCGTCGTGTGATCGCGGTTACTGAACGTGGCACCGAGCCGCACGAAGCTCATACGGACGTGCTTCTTGCCGATGTACATCGCGATCTGACGGGGAATGAGAATCTCACGGACGCGTGAGTCGCCCAGCATGTCCGGAATGGACACCGAGAAATACTTGCTCACGGTCTCCAATACATCCTGAAACGCGATGGCCTTCTCCGGATCCTTCACGAACCCGACATCCTCATTTTTCCCGTCAGAGGAATCGCAGAGCTTGTTCATGATGTCCGTCATGGACCGCACGGTCGGCACACAATGCTCCAGCTCGTACTGCGCCACCGCCTGCATCAGAATCCCTTCCAATTGCCGGATACTCTTCGTGGCGTGTTCGGCGACATGGCGAAGCACTTTGTCTTCAAGGAGGAGTCCGTATCCCTGCGCCTTCTCCGCCAGAATGGCGTAGCGCGTTTCGTAGTCCGGCATCGTCACGTCAGCCACCATCCCACGCTCGAACCGGGAGACCAGACGATCCTGCATGATCGTCAATTCCTTGGGCGGGCGATCGGAGCTGATGACGATCTGCTTGCGCTCTTCTGTAAGCGTATTGAACGTATGGAATAATTCCTCCTGCGTACGTTCTTTATTCGCCAAAAATTGGATGTCATCAATGATGAACACATCGACTTCCCTGTAGCGGCGTCGGAACTGCTCCATCTTGTTGTGCTGAATGGCTTCGATGACTTGATTCGTGAAATCTTCGGACGTCGTGTAGAGCACCACTGCCTGCGGGAGTGTTCGCAGAATCGCATTCCCCGTCGCCTGCAAAAGATGCGTCTTGCCCAGTCCCACACCGCCGTAAATGAAGAGCGGGTTGTACTTGCCTCCCGGATCACCGGCGACCGCCGAGCAGGCGGCGTGAGCCAAGCGATTGACCGGACCGACGACGTAATTCTCAAGAGAGTAACGCGGATTCAAGAGCTTGCTCGTCACCCCCTCAGCGATGCGCACTTCAGCTCTGCCGGGTAATTTACGGCGCTTCCTGTCCGGAAAATGTTCGAGAAGTCTGAGTGTCCGCGTCGCATCGTCCTTCAGTCCTCCGTCCACCTGATACACGACCTGATCGATGGTCGGATCAACCTCCTTGATGGCGGCGATCGTCATCGTCCGGTAGTGCTCCAGATGCCAATTCAAGAACATCGGCAGCGGAAGACCGATCACCACGTTGTTGCCTTCGCGACCGAGAATCGTCGTGTCCTTGAACCACGTGATGAACTGACCGCGTGCCAGCTGCGGCTCGATTAAGCTCAACACTTTCAGCCAGAGATCGAGATCGACGGAGGGAGACATGAGTGAATCGTATGATGCGGCTGCAAAACTAGTCTTGGAAGGATTCCGAGGAAACCGAAGAGTCCGAGGAACTAAAGACGACTGTTCGTCGGACTCCTCGGTTTCGTCGGACTCCTCGGATTCTTCTGCCGATAAACGGAAAAGCAATATCAAACATAATGCCTCAGAAAAGTTGAATAACGTCA
Organism: Candidatus Peribacteraceae bacterium; assembly: GCA_028711345.1. GTDB lineage: Bacteria > Patescibacteriota > Gracilibacteria > Peribacterales > Peribacteraceae > CAINWJ01. Next base: position 6,653 of record JAQTSK010000011.1, on the reverse strand, counting down.
TTAAAAGTAATGATCACAATCAGCGCGATCAGCAGGAAGAATCCGATCATATTCGTCAGCAATTCGAACCGCTGATTGAGCGGGCGACGGATGACGATTTCCGCCAAGACAAACAGCAACCGTCCGCCATCCAAGGCCGGCAGAGGGAGGACGTTCAGGATCGCAAGCGAAAGGCTCAACAGTGCGACGAGTTGCAGGTACGTCATGAACCCCTCCTGCACCGCACTGGAGGTGAGTCCGTAGATGCCGACGATGCCGGTGATCCCCTCCGGGATGTTGAATCTCGTCAGGAGGGAATGGAACAGGTTGAAAATGCCTTTCACCGTCTGCACGGTCATGAACATCATCTCGTTCCAGGCAACGACGACCGAACGCAGCACCGGTCGCGTATTGGACCGGATGCTGCTGTCAGCAAGCGCAATCCCTGCTTTGCCGTCTGCAAGCGTAATATCCATCTCCACTGTCTTACCGGCGGCAATCCGGAACACGTACCGGACACTCGTCTTCCCCTCCTGCAGCCGGATGACATCCTCGGGCGACGTCACTGCAGTGCCATCGACGGAGAGAATGGCGGAGCCTGTGGGCGCACCCGCCGTGTCAGCCGGACCGCCCTTGATGAGCGACTGGACGAAAACACCCTTGTCGACAGCCAGTTCACCGCGCGCGATGGCCTCTTCCAGCTGAAGATTGGTGTAATGGTACGGCACCCATCGTCCGACCGAGAAGCCGGCGGTGAACAGCGCGAACGCGAGGAGGAAGTTCATGACGACGCCGCCGCACAGGATGCAGATCCGCGCGAAGCTCCCGGCGCCCGCGAAGCTCCCCTTCTCGAAGCGCTTCTCCAGCACGACCTCGTTGTCGCCCTTCAGGCGGACGAAGCCGCCGAACGGCACCCAGTTCAGGCTGAAGACGGTCCCGCCGGCGCGGAAGAGCGACACTGCGCGCGGCGGCAATCCGAACCCGAACTCCTCCACTTCCACCTTGAACAGCTTCGCCAGTACGAAGTGTCCCAGTTCATGAATGATGATGAGCACCGTCAGGAGCAACACGAAAGCGATGACGGTGATCAGAGTGGTCATGACGAAGGGGCGGGAAAGGAAGCATCGGACTGCGTCCGGTTGCAAGGAAGAAAGGTGACTCTGATCCCTGGCGCTCAGGCAATCATCATCAACACTCTGCCCGCGCAGAAATGTACATGCGGGAACCGACAGTAGCAGAGGTGTGGATAATGAAAAAGTTTTCCACAGTCACTTCGGGTTGCGGAGGGATGAGAAGGATGATGGTGAGGAAGTTGGATCGTGATGTTAGTCCGGATTAATCACGGAGATGTTGACGATAGCGTCGCTTCTCTTTACCCTTGCGACGCTTAATCGGGCAATTAGCTCAGCTGGTTAGAGCGCCACATTGACATTGTGGAGGTCACTGGTTCGAGTCCAGTATTGCCCACCATCCTTCGCAACGCGAAGGATGCCCTCCGTAGCTCCTGAGGTTTGTGGAAGAAATACTTCCACTGAGCCGCGTTGCTACGGATGGCAAGCCATCAGGAGCGGAGGAGGGCACACAAGCACTGAGTCGCTTCGCTACGGATGGCAAGCCAACCGCGTGCGAAGAAGGGTTGATATACTCAATTGCTTTCATAAATTCGAATATATCGGCGTAGCCGTCACTAATTCATGGCTTGTGATTCAGATGAAACTAAAATCATGATTCAGAATTATTGAGGCGAAGCCGTATACAATGAATACACATGTGGCACTTCGTCTACATACTGCAGAATGAGCATGGCAGACAGTACGTCGGTCTCACCGATGATGTTGAGGATAGACTTGCCCGACACAACCGTGGCGAAGTTCCATCGACTGCGAAATACACTCCATGGAGCCTCCTCCATTTTTCAGCATTTCGAAGTCGCGAAAAGGCTGCAGCATACGAACGATACTTGAAGTCAGGATCAGGAACGACGTTCCGGCAGAGGCATCTCATGTAATCTCTCCGCTACATGCACCGTCTACTGACCTATTGCGACTCTCAAAGATAGTTCTGGAAACCAAAAGGTGATATACTTACGCGATGATTCTTGATCAAATATCAACACCAACAAGCCCTCCCCCTCCCGAGCTTGTTTCCGCTGAAACGACAGATCACTCAATTGACGGAGAGCAAGCTGATGTTCGTGCAGTGACATGTCTGCTGCTTTCGGTGCTTGGTCAGGAGAAAGTTATACACAATAAACGGCTCTCAGCCGGTGAAAACAGCATCGCGTACGAAATCGAATTGGAGGGAAAGGGTCCCTATATTTTCCTCGTGGTAAAAAGTAGAAACGCTCAAAAGCGTCTACGCAGGCTTCATGAATCCCGGATCATGGAACAAATTGAACCGCCGCTTCCTTTCGCCTTCCCACGATTTGAATTCGCCTCAATAGAAGATCCGTTCATTGTCGGCTATCCGAAAATTCCCGGGGAGAGTCTCACCAAGCTGCTGAATACCATATCAGATACTGTTCTGGAAGATGTCGGACGGAAAGTGCGCGCATTCCACAATGCGCCATCTGCATTAGTCGAACAGGCTCCGGACAGTATTGTCCCACCCCTTGTGACACTCCTGGGAAGTTCTTACCTTGAAACACATGTGCAACCGAAGCTGCCTTCTCCGCTTTTTAAGAGACTGGAAATACTCACTCCTCGTTTATTGGATGAATGGAAGAGTCTGGAATCGCCGCTCTCGCTGACCCACGGAGACCTCGGTCCCGATCACATCCTCATCGATACCGCAACGGACGGTATTGGGATGATTGATCCTGAAAGACTGTGTAATAACGATCCCGACAGCGATCTCTGGAAACTGACGCGGTCGATGAATCCGCATCAACTCGAGGCGGTGTTGCGGGGATATGGTCACCACGATCGTACGATGTTCGAGAGGAAACGACTCTTCTTTCATCTGCAACGGATATTGGATCAGCTTGCGTGGCAACATCCCAAAGTCACTCCCCCGGATCTCGAGAAAGCGCTGGATGCACTGAAGAGTTGAATTTTTACCTGCTCCGGGACTACCATTCGATTCGCGTCAGCACGTCAGATCAGGTACAATAATCCTGATGACTTACCACTTCTCCGTTGTCATTACACAGGGCAAAGACGGCATGTATATTGCACATGTACCGACACTTCGCGGATGTCATACGCAAGCAAAGTCTCTTCCGGTTCTTCACAAACGGCTGCAAGAGGTGATGACGCTGTGCCTCGAAGTGGAACAATCCAAGAGCCAATCTATCACGCAGGAAAAATTCATTGCCGTGCAACAGATGGAGATCGCACTCTGAAAACATGGCAGGATTCCCCATCCTTTCAGGGAAGAAACTTCTCCGCATCCTGCTGAAACGCGGTTTCGTTGCGCTGCGAAGGAAAGGCAGTCACGTTTTTGTGGAGAATGCCGGGAGAACGCGGGGAACGGCGATCCCGATTCACGGAAACGAAGATCTCGGAATCGGACTGCTCAAAAGCATTCTGAGTGATTTGGATCTGTTGCCGGAAGAATTGAAGGAAAGAGATGGGCGGAAGTAGTCCGGGCAAACAACGTTCGAGAGCGGTACAATTTTGTCCATGCTCCCCTTCCTCCTCGACTTCTTCTTCCCCCGCCGGTCCATCGGCGGGAAGGAGGGTGCGTGGATCACGGAAGACGAGCGCAGGCACATCCGGCTGACGCCGCTCCTCTTGGACAAAGAGGCAATCAGGAAGAAGGGGCTCCGCTCCGTCGATGCCATCGTCGCAGCGGGCAGTTACGATGATTCCCCTCTTCTGAAAAAAGCCATTCTGACGTTCAAGTACGGACGGGTGAAAGCGCTGGGGCCGGAACTGGGCGGCTGGATGGCCGATGCAATCCGCGGACTCCTGATTCCCCCGATCCGGCTCAAGGACACAACGCCCGTCCTCTGCCCTGTTCCGCTGCACTGGACGCGAAAATTCCAGCGGGGGTTCAATCAGGCGCTGGTGCTTGCCGAAGAGATTTCAAAACGGACGAGCTGGCCGGTTCGCGAGATCGTGAAGCGAACCCGTCCGACCGGACATCAGGCATGGAGATCCAGAGCGGAACGTCTGACGGCGCTCACCGGGGCGTTTGCATCAACCGAAAGGCGGGGACATGCGCCGCAGTACGTGATTCTGATCGACGACATCTGTACGACCGGCACAACGTTGGACGAGTGCGCGAAAGCGCTGAAAGATGCGGGGACGGATTACGTAATTGCGGTGGTGGTGGCGTATGGGTAAAAAATTGCTAAATGGCTACATGGTTATACGGCTTCGCCTCAATAATTCTGAATCATGATTTTAGTTTCATCTGAATCACAAGCCACGAATGAGTTACGGCTTCGCCGATATATTAGAAATTATGAAAGCAATTGAGTATAAATTGTTCGCAAGCGATTCCGGAAAGAGCGGCAGGCAATAGCACCCGACTCTTCAAGTCGCCTCCGAAACTTTGGACGTTGTATGCATAACAATGTAGCAATTTAACAATATAACAATTCTCATTCCGTGCAATTCCCCCCCTCTCGCTCAAACTCACTTTTTCATGTAAAATACAAAGATTTCCTCGCACAACTATGCAAACAAACACCAGTGCCCTCCTCGAGTGGCAGGCAGCGACTAGAATCGACTATGAACGCTCGAAGAGCTGGTACGTCTGGGCGGGGCTCTTCTGCCTCGTGATGATCGTGTACGGAATCCTGAGTTCATCGTGGAGTCTCGCCATCGTCTTCGCCCTCTGTCCGGGGCTCTACTTCCTCGTGAGGAACCAGCCGCACCCCACGCACACGATCCGCATCTTCGACAACGGCATCGAGTGGGATGGCCGACTGATGGCATGGGGGGATTTCAATGAATTCTGGATCCTGCAGGGCAAGGGGTACTACGAACTGCACGTCGGATCACCGAAAGCATTCAAGCGCGACCTCGTGGTGCTGACGGGCGACAGAGATCCACATCAGATCCGCGATGTCTTAAGCCGCTTCCTGCCCCAGACCGCAAGCCACCGTGAACGCACGATGGACGCCGTTGCACGGTTCTTGAAGCTCTGATCAACATGATACAAACAAATATCAATTCCCGGCTGAAAATCACTGAACACTCCCTGCGCGAACACCGCATGCTGAGGGATCGCGAGGACAGATTCAGTTCCGATGGATATTTGCCACCGGACGATGACATGCGATCTGCAGACAAGCAAGATCAGCAAAAAAAAGAATACCGATTTGAACGATGGGGATTGGGTGGAGCCGGAACAGCCGACAAGGGGATATCCCGTATTGCACATCAAACCCATGAGAATATTGTCACCGTTGATCCGCAGTTGGAACTGGGAGCACTGAGAGAAAGCGACATGCTGTGGGATCTGGTCGTGCAGGACGGAACTCTGGACGGAGAGATTGAAGAACTGCTCAAGAAACAAGCTCCGTCAACCGGCCTCACCATGAGCGAAAAAGAGGCAAATCTGCAGGAACTGATGGCGGCAAAACCAAAGAATATCGGAAACATCCTCTGGGCGATCAGAAATACAATCGAATCAGCGGAGAACCTGAGCCAAATGCTCGATCATCGGCTGAAGGTGCTGGGAATACATGATCCGGCGATACTGCTACACAAATTGGAGGAGCTGCGGGAAGAGAGCTCATCGGAGAAAAAAAACAGTGTGCTGCGGGAGATTGGCATCACAGAAGAAGATGTGCTGCGCATCGCGGAAAAAATCACCGGGCAGAAGATCAATGCCGAAGAGCCGACAGACCATGCACGTGATGCCGTGATTGATTTTATTCGGAACACGGTGACGATCCGGAAGCGCCAATGTCTGTTTGCGGAACTCACGGGAAATGCGGACGCACATACCTCCGATGCCCGCGCCGACTATCTCCGGATGCTCCGGCAGCAGGAAGAATGCGTCGAGAAATACCTGAAAGCGACGTTACAGTCGAAGATCAAGCTCATCGGAGACCGACTGAAGCTCTACTACGCGCAAATCGGCAAGAAAGGCATCGGGATGGATACACAAGATTTCGACCGGGCATATGCACTGGAAGATCGGCTGCGCAGTATCGATGACTTACGGGAGAAGATCGAAACAGCGGCCGGACTGGAGCGCGGCAGAGCGAGCGGCAAGAAGCCGATCGATTTCACGGCACTCATGACTTCGCTTGGAACACTGGAAACGCTGGAGCGGGAGGTGGGAGCGCAGCCGAGTGTAGGCAAAACCGAAATCGGTTCAAGCAAGGAGGATACTGATTTTAAAAACAACGTCGAGGCGGATGTCGAGGGAAGAAGCCGCAACGAAGAAATGGCTGTCGAAATCGCACAATCACTGAAACACCTGCAAGAAAATGATCATGACCCGGCTGCACAACCGGAATTGGACAGAATGTGGGAACGATACCGCCCGTACGCAGCGGGTTTAGATACTATCGAAAGTCAATTCGAAAACCCTGATGACTGCAAAGTGCATCGAATGCAGATGCGGCAGATGCCGTATGACACGATACAGCGTGATCTCATCACGGTATCCACACTTACGATCGATCCCGGGTTCTTCTCCGAAGTTGAGACCAAGAGAGAAAGAGCGAGAAAGAATCACCCGAATACAAAGCAAGGCCGGCAGGAGCTGCG
>JAQTSK010000062.1 GCA_028711345.1 Candidatus Peribacteraceae bacterium | reverse complement strand
ATAATCTTTCAATCGCTTATCGGCTATTTACTCGTACATTCATGGTTACTAGATTGTTTCCTATCTCGAAAGATTGGACATTGCCGAAACCCCTTGCTTCAAGCAATACCCATTGTGCTTGAGGGATTAGATGAGCCAGAAGTTCAAATTCACATTGTTCACAAGGCATCTGATAATTTGGGGAAATTGCACCGATACTAATCATTCCTTCAGCTTCGTCAAGTACTCCTTCGCTTCCTTCTTCGTTCTGATCTCCTTCCTCACCTGCGCCTCGTGCAAGGACTTGAGGATTTTCCCCACCTGTTCTCCCGGCTTCAGGCCAAGGATCTCCATCACCTCATCTCCGGTCAAAAGCGGTTTCGGCGGACGGGGGTGCGCATTCAGGAACGCATCGTAGTCATCGACAATGGCGTCGTAGAGCGTGAAGTCACTGGGATCGGTGCCGGCAATATCCAGATACATCAGCTGGAGCAATTCCTGAAACCACGGATGGAAGTACCAGTGAGCCTTCCTCTCATCGGATAACTCTTTGAAGGATCCCATCATCATGTGGTGGCGGATGATCCAGCTGATTTTTGACGTCCGGTTACCGGGCATCTGCAGACGACGGAGGACGGTTTCAGTGATGTCCGAGGATACTTCCGCGTGATGATCGAAGCGGATGCGCTCCTCGCGCGAAAATGTCTTCGCTTTCCCGCAGTCGTGGAAGAGCGCCGCCAATCGAACATCGGGTTGGTGATCGTCTGAAAACGATGCACAACACTTCAGAAGGTGATTCCAAACGTCCCCTTCATGGTGATAGTCCTTGGGCTGGGCAATACCCTTGCAAATGTAGAGCTCCGGAATGATGACTTTCATCACCCCCAGCTCCCAGAGATCTTCGAGTCCGATCTGCGGACGCTCGCCTGCAAGCAGTTTTTCCAGTTCCTGAAGGATGCGAGTACCGGACAGCTTCGTGGTGGACGGTGCAATCGCTCTGAGGGCTTGGTACGTCGCAGGTTCATACTGGCCGTCGATGGCTGCGCGCAGTCTGACCATGCGTAGAATTCGAAGAACATCGTGCTTGAGTCGCTGCGTTGGCTCGCCGATCAAGCGGACAAGCCGCTCCTTCAAATCCCCTTCCCCGCCGCACGGATCGATCAGCTCGCGCGAGATCGGATTCCAGTACAGCGCATTGATCGTGGCATCGCGGCGGAGAGCGTCATATTTCAGATCCTTGCTGAACTTCACTGACTCAGGATGACGGCCGTCGGAAGCGGAGTCGTCCTCGCGGAAAGTCGTTAATTCAAAGGTGTGACCCGATTGTGACACGATGACGGCGCCCAGAGCCGCAGCCGAGTCATCGGACTTCGGAAAGAGCTTCTGAATTTGATCGGGCAAAGCCGACGTCGCCATGTCGATCTCTCCGGGAATGATCCCCACCAGCATGTTCCGGACCGCTCCACCCACCCACCAGCATTCGTGGCCGGCATCAATGAGCTTCTCACAGATCTTGTATGCAGCTTCACCGTGAGGCGAGCCGAGGACGCGGTCGATGATGTCGCGTGCGATTGGCATAGAATTGACAATTGCTATATTGCTAAATTGTTACATTGATAGCACGCAAAAGCGCACGTTCTCGCTTGCGAGCAATGTAACAATATAACCATGTAACCATTCCGTTCGGTCTTGATCTGTAACACCCACCCTCGTGTAGACTTTTTACATGCTCCACTTCGCCGTTGCCGGCATTCCGACCACGACACCTAGCCCCGGCGGAACCGTCGAAGGATTACACGAAGCCCATCGCCTCGGCATCACCGCAATGGAAATCGAATGGGTGCAGCGCGTTCCTTTGAACCCTGATCGGATGAAAGAGATCCGATCGACTGCGGAGAAACTGGATATGTACCTGACGTGTCATGCGCCGTACTACGTCAATCTGAATTCACCGGAACCTGCCAAGCTGGCAGCCAGCAAGAAGCGTGTCATTGATGCCCTCTCGATGGCCGAGATCGCCGGCATCAAGTCCGTCTGCGTCCATCCGGCATTTTATCTCGGGATGGATCCGGAGGTTGCGTTTGAGAATGTCAGGAAAGCTGTCGCTGACATCATGAAATTCAAGCCGAAGCTTTTCCCGAACGTGAATCTGGGACTGGAAACCATGGGTAAACCGACGCAGTTCGGCACCTTGGAAGAGGTGCTGAGAATCAGCAAGGAATTCGGCATCTACCCGACTGTCGATCCTGCGCACATGCACGCCAGAACCAACGGACTGATCAATTCGACTAAAGAATGGGAAGAGATGCTGGACACGTACGCCTCATACCTCGCCAAAGATCCACTCAAGCAGATGCATATTCACTTCTCCGGCATCGCGTACGGGCCGAAGGGCGAAAAACATCACCTGCCGCTGGTGGAGAGCGATGCGAAGTGGAAGGATTTTCTAAAGGTTCTCAAGAAACGCGGGGTGGGAGGAACGGTGGTGTGCGAGAGTCCGATGCTGGAGAAGGATACGTTGAAAATGAAGAAGGAATACGCTTTGCTAAATGGCTAAATTGTTAAATTGTTCGCAAGCGAATTCAGAAGAAGTGCCGTACTAATGGCCGGCCGCCTCAAGTAATATTCATCTAACAATTTAGCAATTTAACAATTTATCACTTTGTTTTATGAATATCGCCATCAACGGCTTCGGCCGCATCGGACGTCAGGCTCTCAGAATCATCATTGAGAAATTCCCTGATCTGAAAGTCGTCGCGGTCAATGATCTGACGGACGGAGCGACGCTGGCGCACATGTTCGAGTTCGACTCCACCTACGGCGTGTTCGATTCGGAAGCGGATTTCAAGAACGGCAAGCTGGTGACGAAGCACGGCGAGATCGTCCTGACCGCGGAGAAGGATCCGTCCGTCCTGCCGCACAAAGCCATGAAGGTGGACATCGTGCTGGAATGCACGGGCAAATTCGTGAAGCGCGAGGATGCGGGACTGCACCTGAAGGCCGGCGCGAAGAAAGTCATTATTTCGGCTCCGGGAAAAGATCAGATCGACGGGACGTTCGTCATCGGCGTCAATCACACGGACTACGATCCGAAGACGATGCACGTGATTTCCAATGCCTCCTGCACGACCAACTGTCTCGCCCCCATGTCGAAAGTGCTCCATGATTCATTCGGCATCGAACATGGTCTCATGACTACGATTCACAGTTACACCAATGATCAGCGTCTCCTCGACCTCCCGCACAAAGATCTGCGCCGAGCACGTGCCGCGGCCATCAACATGATCCCGACTTCAACCGGTGCAGCCAAAGCCATCGGTCTCGTCATTCCGGAGCTCAAAGGCAAACTCAACGGCGTCTCCATCCGTGTCCCGACCCCGACCGGCAGCATCACCGATTTGACTGTCGTAACGAAGAAAGCGACAACCGCGGAAGAAGTGAATGCCGCATTCGAGAAAGCGTCCAAGGGCAGCATGAAGGGCATCCTCGGCTACGAGAAGCGCCCGCTCGTGCTGCAGGATTTCGTCGGCGATGCCCGCAGCTGCATCATCGATGCCGCACTGACGGAGGTGATCGGTGGCAATCTGGTCAAAGCATTCGGCTGGTACGACAACGAGTGGGGGTACTCCAACCGTATTGTTGAGTTGGCGAAGTATGTGGGGGAGAGGCTATGAGGTGAGAAATCTCCATAGGATGTTCCATGCTTTTGATCCTTTGGGGAAATTCATTCCGACTGAACGGATGACTTCAATACTTTGCGACCCCTCATGTATTTGCCAATATCTATTCCCACGGATGATCAAACCTGCCTCGTTTCTCTTGGCAACCTTCGCAATCGCATTTGCAGCTTCGTGGGCAATACGCTTACTTTCGAGTTGATTAAGGATTGATCCCTTGACTCTGAACTTCTTCGAATGATACGGAACAAGCTCGATAACAGAGACCCGTTTTGCGATATGTTGCAGCGCATCTCCGTAATTCTTGCAGTACTTTTTCATGCGAAGCTCCTCAGCTATCTCCTTAAAACGACCCTCCCAGTACCATCCTCCGCCAGTCCAGAGAAATTTTTTGTCAAGGAATGAGAAATTCCAAGAATGAAGATTATTTTCAAGTGCTACACGAAATTCTTCGTTGACCTCACTTACGTAATCGTCGTGACTGAACCCAGGATTGATCATCAGGATAAAAACTTTTGCCGTTCGGAAATCGCCCCAGAATGGTACAGGCAGTAGACCGGTGTGAATGTCTGTTGGTGACACGCAGCCCGCAAGATAGCTATCAATATACTGGTTGTAATCCTGAAAGAAATGAGAGTTAAGTTTTAATAACAGATTACGATCCGCTGGATGAATGTGCGGTTCGCTGCTTGAAACGCGAAATTTTTTCCAATGTTCAATAAGTGCCTCTAGCTTCTTATCATACATATCGAAAATATACACCATGTTCTGATTCTTGACAGAAGGTGGACTGTCGTACACCATGCTCTCATGAAGAAATACTACTGGATTTACATCCTCGAATGCGCTGATGGAAGCTATTACACAGGAGTGACGAACAACTGTGAGCAGCGTTTGGCTGAGCACAACAGTGGGTTGAATCCGAACTGCTATACCTATACCCGCAGACCTGTTCGGTTTGCGTATTCCGAGTGCTTCGATGACGTGTGGGAAGCCATCGGTCGGGAGAAACAGATAAAGCGGTGGACGAGGAGGAAGAAAGAGGCATTGATACATAATCAGCATGAGGTTTTGCCGCAGCAGTCCGTTTGTCAGAATTTTTCGAACTTCAAGAATCAGATTCAACGAGAACGAGCACGCATAAAGAATCGATTACGGACATTTTTGTCATGGTGAGCGTAGTCGAACCATGACAAAAATGCAGTCTGACTTACGTTGTCATCCTTCGACTACGCTCAGGATGACAACTGGTCGGCGAGAGGCCTTTGTCTTATTTCTTCTTCTTTTCATCTTTCTTATCATCCTCCACCACCTCCGCATCCACCACCTTTTCCTTACTGCCCTTATTGCCATCACTGCCTTTACTGCCCTCCTTCTTCGCCTCCTCGTCCGCCTTCTTCTTCGCTTCCTCGTAGACCGTCTTCCCGATCTCCTGCGCATCCTGCGCCAACGCTTCCGTCGCCTTCTTGATCTCATCGACGGTGGCGTCCTTCTTCTTCAGCACTTCACGCAACGCGTTCATCTTCTCATTGACCTTCTTCTTCACAGGATCGGCAATCTTCGCGTCGTACTCCCGCATCTGCTTCTCGAGAGAGAAGATCAGACCGTCGGCGCCGTTGCGCGCATCGACAAGCTCTTTCTTCTTCTTGTCTTCCTCGGCATTCATTTCAGCATCCTTCTTCATGCGCTCCACCTCATCTTTACTTAAGCCCGTGGAACCCTGAATGGTGATGTGCTGTTCTTTGCCCGTACCGAGATCCTTGGCCTTCACGGACAGAATACCGTTCGTATCGACGTCGAATGACACCTGCACCTGCGGCAGACCGCGGGGTGCGGCCAGAATGCCATCCAGAATGAAGCGACCGAGAGACTTGTTGTCCGCAGCCATCTCGCGCTCGCCCTGCACGACGTTGATTTCAACCGATGTCTGATTATCCGCCGCGGTGGAGAACACCTGCGACTTGGTTGTAGGAATGCGGGAATTGCGCTCGATCAGCTTGGTTGCGACACCGCCCAGCGTTTCGATGCCGACGGAGAGCGGAATGACGTCGACGATGGTGATGTCGCGGTTGATGTCCCCGCCGATCTGTCCTGCCTGAATGGCGGCGCCGATGGCGACCACTTCATCCGGATTGACTCCCTTGTGCGGCTCTTTCCCGAAGAGTGATTTCACCTTAGCCTGCACTGCCGGCATGCGCGTCATGCCGCCGACCAAGACAACTTCGCTGATCTCCGACTTCTTGAGTCCCGCATCTTTCAGAGCCGCTTCGCACGGTTTGGACGTCTTCTCGATGAGATCTCCGACGAGCGCCTCCATCTTCGCGCGGCTCAGCTTGATGTTGAGATGTTTCGGACCGGTGTTGTCCGCCGTGATGAACGGCAGGTTGATCTCGGTCTCATTTTGTGACGACAATTCGATCTTGGCCTTCTCGGCTGCCTCGCGGATCCGCTGCAGCGCGATCTTGTCTTTGCTCAAATCCACTCCCTGATCTTTCTTGAACTCGGTCAGCAACCACTCGACGATGACCTGATCGAAATCGTCACCTCCGAGGTGCGTGTCACCGTTCGTCGCCAGTACCTCGAAGTGGCCGTCGCCGGACAATTCAAGAACCGTGACGTCGAACGTGCCGCCACCGAGATCGTAGACGATGATCTTCTCCTCTTTCTTCTTATCCAGTCCATAAGCCAATGTCGCGGCCGTCGGCTCATTGATGATGCGTACGACTTCCAGTCCCGCGATTTCACCGGCTTCCTTGGTCGCCTGACGCTGGTTGTCGTCGAAGTACGCGGGAACGGTGATGACCGCTTTCGACACCGTCTGACCGAGGAACGCTTCCGCGTCTTTCTTGAGCTTCATGAGGACCTGCGCGCTGATTTCCTGAGGAAACATTTCTTTCCCATTCACATTGATCACAGCCCTACCCTCCTTTCCTGCCTTCACTTCGAATGGCGCATGTTTGGCATCCTTCTCTACTTCATTGAAGCGGTGACCGATGTAGCGCTTGGCGGAGAAAATCGTGTTTTTCGGATTCGTTACCGCCTGCCGCTTCGCGGCGATGCCGACGAGAATTTCCTTGTCCTTGTACGCCACAACAGACGGCGTCGTATTTGCCCCTTCCGCGTTGGGGATGACCTGCGGCTCACCGCCTTCGATGACGGCGACGCAGGAGTTCGTGGTACCGAGGTCTATACCAATGATTTTGCTCATAGAAAATGTGGGTTAGCACTCGATATTGTAGAGTGCCAGATTCAATGAGTCAACTGGGAAAGCGATTAGCGATAAGCGATTAGCGATCAGAAGCATCTAACGCTAGAATTGTGTGCCTATGATGAGACAATCATTCAAAGAACTCTTGATTTGGCAAAAAGGAATTGAGCTTGTGGACATCGTCTACGATGCTGCGGATACGTTTCCTAAATCTGAACTTTACGGGTTAACTTCTCAATGCAAACGATCTGCTGTTTCCATCCCATCCAATATCGCTGAGGGAAGCAAGCGAGTTTCAGATAAGGAATTTTCGAACTTTATTTTGATTGCACAAGGCTCACTCGCAGAGCTCGAAACTCAAATAATCATTGCCCTGAGACGAAAATACATTACTCAGGAGCAAGGAAAACCTATTTTTGATCGAATGGATGAACTGAATAGGATGATCTACTCCTTCTATAAAAAGCTAGTCGCTAACCGCTAATCGCTAACCGCTCAATCATGTTCTTAGACCAAGCCACCATTCAAGTGTCCGGAGGCGCGGGCGGCAAAGGCTGCGTCAGCTGGAGACGGGAAAAGGGCGAACCCCGCGGCGGGCCGAACGGCGGTGACGGCGGTGACGGCGGCGATGCCATCGTGCTTGCGGATCCCAATGCCGACACATTGTCCGACTTCGCCAGCCGCAAACGGTTCAAAGCCGAGAACGGCGAAGGAGGATTTGGCAAGAACTGTGCAGGCCACAATGGAAAAGATCTGATTTTACGCGTTCCACCCGGGACCATTCTGTCCGAGGTGCAGGAAGACGGATCGACCAAGCAGATCGCAGACCTCTCGAATTCCGGCGATCAGATGGTGGTGGCTCACGGCGGCCGCGGCGGCTTCGGGAATGCGCACTTCACATCTTCCACGAGGCAGGCTCCGGACTTCGCGGAACTGGGCGAACCCGGTGAAACACGAAGAATCAAGATGGAGCTCAAGCTCGTCGCAGATGCCGGCATCATCGGCTACCCCAGCGTCGGGAAATCTTCATTGATTGCCGCCGTTTCCCACGCACGACCGAAAATTGCGGACTATCCCTTCACGACACTGGTGCCCAATCTGGGCGTGGTCTCCGTCGCGGGACGCGAGTTCGTTCTCTGTGATGTTCCGGGGCTCATCGAAGGAGCGAGCGAAGGCAAGGGACTCGGTCATGCATTCCTGAAGCACATCGAACGCTGCGGCATCTTGATCCACCTCCTCGATGTCTCGCGTGATGACATCGTTGCGGATTACAAAGCTATCCGGAAGGAACTGAAGAGCCACTCCCCTACTCTGGCGGAACGTCGTGAATTCGTCGTCCTGAACAAAGTCGATCTGGTCGGAAATGATGCTGCTCCGTGGCTGGCAGCGCTGAAGAAGTCGAAGATCAAGGTTTTTGGTTCCATTTCCGCAGCGACGCACCATGGGACAAAAGACCTCATGAAGGCGCTGTTGCCTGCAATCATTGAAGAACGAGACCGTCGCCGTCTGACCGAAGAGATCTTAAGCGACAATCTGGATGATCTTCCTGTCTTGAAGCCGCATCTCTTGGTCGACCGCATGGGCGCTTTCCGCATCGAGCGGCAGGACGAAGGCGTACTGCTGGTGAATGGTAAGCGCATCGAACGCTTGGTAGCTATGACGGACCTCCAGACTATCGGCGCGGTGAATCGACTCCGGAACGTCTTCGAGCGCATCGGACTCAAGAAAGCGGTGGAACGCGAAATGAAGCCGGGAGACAGGGTATTTGTAGGCGAGAAGCGGGTGGATGAGGCGATATGGTGATGAGAGGATTATCATCTATCTCTATATCGCCTATTATTATTACGTTCCCTGGCCTCCGCTTCACTTGTTGACGTTCGAATGGCACTATCCCCAGCCAATGACTGTGATTTCCCTTGATACCCTGGAATATTTCTCGGATCCAAATCTTCATTTCGTGGAAGAGATACATTCTTCTTGGCGGCTTCTTCTACTGCTCGAACATTGTGAATGGCAACCGGAATGACACTATCTGGCTCACAAGTGCTTCTTCCCCCCTTTTCGGAACTAGGAACTAAATCATCTGCAATACCTTGTGGATCGTGAACACCTCCATCTATTAATAGAAGTCGACACTGATCTAAAGTTTTTCGTATCTCATCTTCAGTGAGAATAGCTCCAGTCATTAGTAAATATGCATCCAATTTATCTCGTGTGATTTCGTTTTCTTGTGGAACCATATAACATATTGTAATACATAGAGTTTGTTTTGTAAATATGGTGGAGCTGAGGGGCTGCTTTCTAAACTCTCAACGATCTATCGGGTGATCAGGGAAGTGAGGATTCCTTGGGTGGCTTCTGTGTGACTGGCTCTGCGGCGTGGGTGTTTTTCGAACCGTCACTGGAGAAGATCTACTTTTTCTGTTAAACTATCCTGATTTATGTCTCTCGTTTCCTTTAGTTACAAGGCAGTCATCATTAAGTTCTCGAAACGAGCTCTTCCACTCATACTTTTTCTCTGTGCCGCAGTGGGAATGTTTCTTGCCTCTTCAGGTAATCGAGTGGGTAAACTGATCTGACATTCTTTTTCATGATCAAAGTTTAGGAAGCATGCAAGTGAGCACTTTGAGCCGCAAATATTCTTCATCACGCAGACCGTAGGCTCGTC
>JAQTSK010000010.1 GCA_028711345.1 Candidatus Peribacteraceae bacterium | reverse complement strand
GGTGCGCTCGAAGTTGCCGATCAACCGGTCGAACTGCGGTGCCGCGTACTCCCATGCCAGTGCGGTTGCTTTCAGTATCTTCCGGACGTCCGCGTCGCTCTTTCCTGCGATGCTCTCATTCGATTGCGGATAATATGCAGCGGCGTCCTGCTGAATTTGCTTCATCTGTGCTTTGAACGC
The DNA here is from genome assembly GCA_028711345.1 of Candidatus Peribacteraceae bacterium. GTDB lineage: Bacteria > Patescibacteriota > Gracilibacteria > Peribacterales > Peribacteraceae > CAINWJ01. The sequence continues at coordinate 42,745 of JAQTSK010000010.1, read as the reverse complement.
GGCTTGCTCCTGCGGTGTCAATTTGGCGCCGAGCGCGTTTATACGCGGTGCGAAGCTATTGTTCCACTCTTCTGTTATTTGCCCCGCCGATTGTGCCGAAGTCGCTGTACGTCCCGGTGCAGTTGCCTGTGTTCCTCTTGCGATTTCCGGAACGACAGGTCGCGCGTTCTTTCTTGCTTGCTGAGTGTCACCCGCTCCAGTCCGTTTGTTCGCATCAAAATTTTTCAGGGCGAGATCCGTCTCTTGCGTATCATCCGTCCGGTTGCTCTTGAACTCTTCGATGAGTGCAAGCATTTCACGTCTCAGCATTTGCCAATCCTTCGATCGACGGGCATCGGTCATCCGTCCGCTTGCGAATTTTGTTTTTTCCAATTTTTCCCATTGTTTATCAAACAAATCCCGCATGGGTTTCGGGAGTTGCCCCCGCAGTTCCATGCACTTGGGGAGAATGTTTTGATTCAGATCGTCCGTGATTTGAGCAAGCGTCCAAGGACGTTGTTCCACCGGATTCCCGGGGTTGATCTTTGCTTCTTTCTCAAAACGATTCAGCCAAGGGTCCAGCTCTTCGCTTTTCAAATTTTTCCAGGCATCCACCATCTCTTTCTCAATGTTCGGTATATCCCTCGCGTCCCGGGTTTTCCATTTCGGGTTGGCTTTCGTCAATTCTTCCTGTTTATTCATGAATCCATTCCACCACTCATTCAACTGTTTCAAGAGTTCAGGATTCTCTCTGGCGTGCAGCAGTAACCGGTCAGTACGGATCAGTGCGTCCTCCCATTCCCTTTGTATGTCTTTCAGAGTTTTTGCCGCCGACGGTGTTTCTCCGGTGTCCGGCTCCGGCATTGCTATGACTTCGGCATCACCTTGCCCGTCCGCGAAACGGAGCAGCCGTGCCTCGCCGAAAAATGATTCAAGCGGCTGTTTCATGCTCTTTTGATGGAGGAAAGGAGTGTCTTCCGTTTCGTCCGTTCTCTGTTCTGCGACCTTTTCTCGCGGCTCCTGCGGTCCATCTTCCGCTCTATTCGCTCGCCCTCCTTCACGAACTTCTTCGCCGTTTCCAGAGCGGTTATCGCCTGCTTTGCGGCTTCGGACAAACGTTTGTCTATCGTGATCAACCCTGCGAGGAATTCCTCACGTTTCGCATCCGTCGGGAGGAGTGATGCAATCCTGAGCGCACGTTCGCGGTCGGCATCGGAGAGACCGATCATCTGAAGAATCGCTGTCCGGAGGGTGGTGAGGTTGGTGTCCAATCGGAGAATTATAGCAGAGGGAAGCGGTTTTTAAAAGTGGATCATGTGGGAATAACCGAACTTTTTCCTATTCGCAGCCCAACGATCCCGATATTTTATTCCGGCGACTATACATCTTGTTGCTAGAGTATTTTCCCGCCTATGGCAAAACGATCAACAGATGGCACCGAGGATCCCCTGATTCAGTTTCATAGTCTGATCGAAAAGGGGGATATTGAGGGCGCAAGGCAGCTGGCTTCCAATCTTCAGGAGAAGTGTCGTAAAGATTTACTGGTTACGATGTTGGAACAACTTCCAGATGAGCGTGCTTCCAATCACAAAGATCAAAGAACAGATAAAGCGCTTCACGATCAGTCCTCACGGTCTGAAGATCCTGCCACTGGCGGCACAAAGAACACGCGCCGTCGCCGCCTCAAAAAAGATCAGCCGCTTTTGGAAACATCTTCCACACAATCAGTCTCTCCAACAGGTTTGCCAATGGGAAGATCGAATGTTTATGAGGCCTACGTACATGCCATTCGCTGGGGGGAGAAACCTCCGGATCTTTCATTCAGTGAGAATGTTTCTGCATCCATCGAATTGGCGGTGCGACACTGGTGCGCAGTGTTCTGGAGCAGCCGGAAGCCGGCATACGTCTTGGGAGGACGCATAGTCGCGATTCTGGGTGTATTGCTGACCAAAGGTTTGGGTGTCTCTGTTCCAATCCAAGACCTACAGGCACAGATTAATTGTGACATAGAAGGACTTCGTCCTGCTATTCGAGAGATGGGCAAAGGTCATCTTTTCAGGCAATTGCCTTGGATGTTTAACTATGATCGAAGAAACTGTTGTCTGATTCAGAAAGATTCGCAGAGCTCGACGTAGTTCCTCATCAGTGTTCCATTTCTCATGGATATTGGACTGCTCCAATCATTTCTTTCTGCTACCGTCCATCCATCATGCCAACTTCTTTCCCCATTCTCATCCTCAAATCCGGACACGAAGTCCATTTGAAGAACAGACATCATTCGATCTTCAAGACCGCCATCCAGACGTTTCCGCAGTGCGAGGACGGTGCCATCGTGAAGGTGTGTGATACGCGTAATGCATTCCTGTGCTTTGCGACCATCAATCGCAAGGCGTACATCTGCGGACGGGTGATCAGCTTCGAGGAGGGTGATCCGATGGAAACGATCCGGAAGAACATCGAGCGGGCGGTGGTTATGCGGCAGCGATTGGTTGCTTCTGCGGATACCACGGCCGTTCGTCTGATTAATGCTGAAGGCGACGGCATCCCCGGTCTGATCGTCGATCAGTACGGTCCGGTGGTCGTGGTTCAGTTGACGACGCTCGGCATGGACAAGCTCCGTACAGAGATCGTCGAGACGCTCTTTCGACTGGTGAAGCCCGCCGCGATCTTCGAGAAGTCCACCAGTTCCGCGCGCAAGAAGGAAGGATTGCAGGATCGGGAAGGATGGCTCAAAGGCAAGATGAATACGAAGATCGAGGTCGTCGAGCGGGGTGTCAAATACCTGATAGAGCTCGCCGGCAGCCAGAAGACGGGGCTCTTCATCGATCAGCGGGAGATGCGCTCGCTGGTGCGATCGATTTCGAAAGGCAGGACGGTGTTGGATGTGTGCAGTTACGTCGGCGGCTTCTCCGTGAATGCGCTCCTCGGCGGAGCGAAGACGGCCGACGCGGTGGATTACGATGCCGCAGCGATTGCGAGAGCCAAAGAACACGTTGCCATCAACAAGCTGCCCGCCGCGATCTTCGGGTCGTACGCGGAGGACGCGTTCCAATTCATGCGCAAGATCCCGCTGCCGCGTCAGTACGACTTCATCATTCTGGATCCTCCGGCGTTCGCGAAAAGGAGTTCGGATCTGGAGCAGGCGAAGCATGCGTACATGGACTTAAACCGGCTGGCATTGCAGGCGTTGCCCTCAGGAGGATTGCTCCTCACTTGCTCCTGTTCGTATCAGGTCGATGTCCAGCTCTTCCAGACGCTCGTCTTCCACGCCGCCCGTCAGGCGAAGCGCGAGGTGAAGATCATCGAGCGGCACCGGCAGGCGTTCGATCATCCCATCAATCTGTACCATCCGGAGGCGGATTACCTGAAGAGTCTGCTGTTGTGGGTGGAGTAGATGGCAATGAACAATTAACAATTAACAATTAACAATTAACAGCCCATCACTGTCGGTAGCTCCCGCATACTTTTCAAAACTTTCACCGCCAATGAAAAATCATGGTCCTTGGTGAGTGCATGCGGAATCGCGATGCATTGGATTCCCGCGCGATGAGCGGCCGTCACACCCCGCTCATTGTCCTCGATGGCGATGCAGACGGAGGGATCCTTGCCGCTCTTTTCCAATGCAAGCAGATAGGGTCTCGGATTCGGCTTTCCGAAGCCATATCCTATGTCATCGACCGTGAGCTCGAACGCGAAGAATTTCCGGAGGCCGGATTTCTCCATGATGATGTCGAAGGTCGTGCGGCGGCTGTTGCTCACGACACCGAGCAGGAATTTCTCCGAGAGCAGTTCCAGCACTTCCGCCACACCGTCGAAGACCGGCACATGCTCTCTGAGCATCGATTCGTAGAGCAGATTGCGATCGGCCCTGTGTCGTTCGATCTCCTCATCGGTCGCGCCTTTCGCCTTCAGGAGGGAGAACGCATTGGTGTTCTTCTTCAGATTCTCCTCGATGAACCACTCCTGCGTCAGGTCGATGCCCAGCGGTTTGATCGTCCGCCGCGTCGCTTCGAAGAACATCGGCTCGGTATCGACCAGGATGCCGTCGTTGTCGAAGAAGATGGCTTGGAGCATGACGGGATGGTACAGGAATCGTAAGCAGACGCGTGAAGTAACCCGTCACTGCGATGATGTATAAACGCTGTGGCATGCGCGTCCTCGCGCATGGTGACATGACCGTTGCGGTCATGCCTGCGCCTCCGGTCACGGGCAGGATGCCCGTGTCACCATGGTCGGGACGACCATGCCACAACAATGCGCGAATGCTGTTTCGCAGAGTCAGTGACGAGTTACCGCGTGATCAGTTGACACAAATAATAATTAATGTACAATCTCTACCTTTTTCTCATTAACGTCTATGCACAACAATTTTTTTCCGACCTTCGGAGGAAGGCGGCAGTTGGAAAGAATCAAAAAGCGAAGGCCACTTGGAATAGAAGCGTTGGAAGAGAGAAAGCTTCTTGCCGCAGGCGATCTCGGAATCGATGCCTCCGATTGTTCGGCTGATGTTGCACCTCCTTCAGAATCGCAGGTACCGTTCATTGCTCAGGGGACTACGGCTGTATCTGAGAAAGTGACAGATGAGCTCGCATCGACACTCGGTTCGGCTCGTCGAAATCCGGAGGGGAGTGCGGAAGGGGAAGCGCAGGCATTCAGCCCGACCCAGCGGCAGATTATTCGGAAATTCGAGAATATTGGCGTCACTTACCTTCGTTTTCCGGATGCCAACGGTGATGGAGACATCAATGCGCAGGATGTGCTTCTGGTCATCAACAGAATCAATGCGCAGGGTACCGGTACGGCACCTGATGAGCCGGTTCCACCGTTTTTGGATACGAATGGCGACGGTGATATCACCGCTGCAGATCCTCTGCTGACGATCAATACGATCAATAATCTTCAGGGAGGCCCCGACTCCTCTCCTGAGCAGAAAGATCCATTGCCGGATATCCGTGTACATGAACAGCCGGTCATGGGCAATGTTCTGAACGGTTTTAACATCGGTTCCGGTGCGACGGCGGTTCTCCTCAGGAATCCTCCGCCTGAGTCCGGCGAGATCATAGCGTTTGGAGCGGACGGATCATTCACTTTCCTCCCGAGACGGGGCTATGTCGGTACTATCAATTTCCAAGTCGCGGTCAGGGACACGAACGGTCTTGTGGCAGTCGGGAATGTGAAGCTGAAACTGGAGCAGAATCTTGCTCCAACCGCCGTCGACGGTGTTTTCTCCGGTTACGCCGGCCAGCCGATTTCCGGCAAAGTCGATGTAGGGGATCCGGATGGGGACGGAGTCAGCGTCCATCCTCAGTCCCTCCCGACCAACGGGACACTCAGCCTGGGGGCCAATGGGACATTTACGTATCAGCCAAATCAGAATTATCACGGAACTGATCAATTCACTTTTACTGCATCTGACGGTATCGATCATTCCGACATTGCTACTGCGACACTGATCTCCCGAGGAGTGAACCAATCGCCCGTCTTCGTGAATCCTCAACCGCTTCTCACGATGGAGGCCGGAAAGACATTCTCTCTCGATCTCAACGGACTCGTTGCTGATCCCGACGGAACGGTTGTGTACATTACGGGGGCGTCGAGTGAGACCGCGACTGTGGTACTCGGCCCCGATGGGATTGCTGAGATCACCGCAAATCCGGATGAGACGTCGGTGACGCTGCACGTCACAGCCAAGGACGTTGATAACGCTGAGACATCCGCAGTATTCACCATTGTGGTTACTCCCGATCAGAACCTGCCGCCCGTCTTCGTGAATCCTCAACCGCTTCTCACGATGGAGGCGGGAAAAACACTCAGACTCGATCTCAACGGACTCGTTGCTGATCCCGACGGAACGGTTGTGTACATTACGGGGGCGTCGAGTGAGACCGCGACTGTGGTACTCGGCCCCGATGGGATTGCTGAGATCACCGCAAATCCGGATGAGACGTCGGTGACGCTGCACGTCACAGCCAAGGACGTTGATAACGCTGAGACATCCGCAGTATTCACCATTGTGGTTACTCCCGATGCCAATGTCGCTCCGGAGATCGAGCCGCGCGAATTCCATCGGACCGTCAATACGCTCTTCACCCTCACTCCGGCTGACGTCGGTGTCACGGTTGTGAATCCCGAAGCACAGCTCACGTTCCGGATTGCAGAAGTTCGTGATATGGATGCGTGGGTAACTGCGGATGGCACGCTTCAAGGGGTTTCCTACACGGACGGACGGATCGGCACGGTCAAGGTCTTCGTAAGTGACGCTACCACCGGTGCCTTTTCTAACGAAGTCACCTGCACGTTCGTATTCGATGCTCCTCCTGCCGGCGAAGGAGAAGCAGTCGCGATGGAACGATTCGCATCTGACGTCGACGCCATTCTTGCCGACGTGGAAGCGCTGTAAGACCGGAACTTTGGTTTGGTGAGGTTGTCCTTAACATCCTCTTAACCCCCTGCATTTAGAGTGTGGACGTATTCTATTTCTTTTCCACATTCTCTCTATGAAGAAGTCCGCACTTTTCGGGACACTGGCCGGTGGCATCGCCATTGCCGTCGCTGTTCCATTCGTCACACAGTTCGCCAGTGCCCAGTCATCGTCCGTCTCATCGGTTTCTCCGCGTACGCGCCCTGTTCCGTCGCAGGCATGCGTCCAATCCATGGCTTCCGCCGGGGATACATCCCTCAGCTTCTTCGACCAAATGAATGCCGCCCGCAAGACGGCGGTGACGGCCCGCAGCGCCGCATTGAAGGCGGCGGCCGCTCTCACGGATGACACGGCCAGACAGACAGCCGTTACGAAAGCGGGGGAAGATTTCCGCATTGCCATGCAGACGGCAATGGAGACCAAGTCGACTGCCATGAAATCCTCGCACGACGCGATGCAGACGGCTTGCGGCGACAGTCGCGGGTTCGGTCTCATGATGGGGAAGGGCGGACGGGGCATGATGGGGAAGGGTCAGGGTCAGGGGTTGGGCAAAGGTCCGAACCTCGAGATGATGGCCGCCACGCTCGGCATCACGGTTGATCAGCTCACTTCGGAGATCGCAGGAGGCAAGACCATTGAACAAATCGCGAAGGAGCACGGCGTGACGCTCCCCGCTTCAAGCACGAATCAGAAAGGTCGAGGCGGACACTTCGGAGGGTGGAAGGGACTCTCCGGAGGTCAGTCCTCGGTCGAGTGATGATCCGGACAACGGGGGAAGGAGGCCGCTCGAAGGGGAGCGGTCTTTTTCCCATGCAGAAATTTGACGCTACACTACGATTCCTCTTCCCCGTTCTCCCATGTCTTCCTCCCCTTCCTTTCGCGGCAGAATCTACGACGACATTACGCAGACAGTCGGCGCCACACCGCTGGTGCGTCTCCGTCGGGTGACGGAGGGGTGTGCAGGATCCGTCGTCGCGAAGATGGAAAGCTTCAATCCGCTCTGGTCCGTGAAGGATCGCATCGCGGTGGCCATGGTGGAAGCGGCGGAGCGCACGGGTACGCTCACCAAGAATAGCGTCATCGTGGAGCCGACGAGCGGCAACACGGGCATCGGACTTGCGTTCGTCTGCGCATCGCGCGGGTACCGTCTGGTCATCGCCATGCCGGACACGATGTCGGTGGAGCGACGCAGATTGCTGCGCGCATTCGGCGCGGAGCTGCACCTCACGCCCGGCGAGAAGGGCATGTCGGGAGCCATCGCGAAGGCAGAAGAGTTGAGCAAAACCATTCCGGGCGCGATCATGCTCCAGCAGTTCCTCAATCCCGCAAACCCGGAGATGCACCGCAGAACCACGGCAGAGGAAATTTGGAACGATACGGGCGGGGCGGTGGATATTCTGGTCGCGGGCGTCGGGACGGGTGGCACGGTCACCGGTACGGGCGAGGCGTTGAAGCGGAAGAAACCAAGCGTTCAGATCATCGCCGTCGAACCGGCGTCGAGTCCGGTCATCAGTCAGAGACGAGCAGGACAAGCTCCGGCGCCGGGTAAGCATAAGATTCAGGGCATCGGTGCGGGATTCATCCCCGGTGTTCTCAACCTTTCCGTGCTCGATGACGTCATGCAGGTGACGGATGACGAATCCTTCACTATGGCTCGACGTCTCGCGCGGGAGGAGGGGATGCTCTGCGGCATCAGCTGCGGCGCCGCGGTGCATGCCGCCGTCGACGTCGCCAGGCGTCCGTCATCCGCAGGCAAGCTGATCGTGGTGATCCTCCCGGATCTCGGCGAGCGGTACCTGAGTACGGCACTGTTCCCGCCGGAGCCGTCGGCGTGAAGATGCGGGCGAATTCACGATCAGTCGTAAGAGAAACGGTCAGTCGTCCGTCTGTAGGAACATGATCACTTCCCGCGTGCATCGCAGTCCAGTCGGTCATGTCATCATCGCCGGATTATTTTTCTTTGTGCTCATTCCCGCTTTCGCGCTGATCGCGACGCATCCTGCCATCGCTGACGAAGTCGTTCACAGTGATCAGATCCAACGATTTGCACGCGGAGATATGACACTGCATCCTCTCATCACCCAGCTGCCGGTCTACCATTTGATCGTCGCCATTCCTTCCGCACTGACGGGGTTCCGGTCTCTCGCGGCACTGCGCCTGTTCTCTTTCCTTCTCGCCGCGTGTTCCGTGCCCGCGTTCTTTATCGTTGCCCGCAGATTGGATCCTGCCGGAGCCGTCGTTCGCACCCTTCAGTTCGGTCTGCTGCCCCTTCTCTTCCCGCTCTTTTTCCTGATCTACACGGACGTCCCGTCCCTCGTGCCCGTGTTCCTCGCTCTGTACGCCGTGCTCAGGAGGCAGCCGTCGGTTGCGGCAGTGTGTGTCGCCGTGAGCATTCTGATGCGACAGAACAACATCGTCTGGGCGATGTTCCTCTGGGTATTCCTCCTCCTGTCGGGAGGGTATTTCCACGGTATCCGCTTGTTCATGGAGCGGCATGCGGAGCTCTCGACGCTCTCGTTGCGATGGGTGTCCGCGCAGGGCGCTCTGCTGCGGTGGATCGCGGATACGCGCGCGTTTCTTCACCTCTTTGTACTTTTTGCCGTGTTCCTTCTCTTCAACGGGGGCGTGGCGGTGGGGGATGTCTCCGCTCACCCTTTCCCGTCGTTTCACTGGGGAAACGTGTACTTCTTCCTCTTCCTCTTCTTCTTTCTCTTTCTCCCTCTGCATGTCGCAAACCTCCCGCGCCTTGCGCAGCTTCTGCGTGGCAGGTGGGTGCCGGCTCTCTCGCTCATCCTGCTGTTCGCCCTGCTCTTCCTGATCACGTTCGTCAACGATCACCCGGACAATCAGGCGGAGTATTCCTTCTTCCTCCGGAATCGACTGTTGCTCCTCTTCACATCCGGCATGGCATGGAAGGCGCTGTTCTTCCTTCCCGTTCTCGCATCCGTGCTGTCGCTGCTGGTCACCCGTCTCGTCCTGCCTGCGTCCTACCTTCTCTATCCCGTCTCTTTTCTGTTCCTCACTTCATCATGGCTCATTGAGCAGCGGTACTACCTGGTTCCGCTGGCGTTCTTTCTCCTGTTCCGCGAACACAGGAGTCGTACGGTGGAATGGACGATCATCGCGTGTTGGGCGGCGGGATCCGCCATTCTCTTCATGGGCATCAATCAGGGGAGATATTTCCTCTGACAGGACGGTGATGCATGACTTCAGGAGCCGCATGCTCCTCGCTGTTAATGTACGGAGCCGTCAATGTATATGCTTGTTTTATTGCATTGGAAAGCCAAAAGAATGTTGATGGATTGCATGCGTACCGTACACTAAAACAAGTATCGGGCAATTCTTCGGTCACCACCCTTGACCTGACCGCCGGTGCTTCCTACCGTCCGTCGGCATTCTATTCTTTCTCCCATTTTCGATGCGTCGACAATCTTGTTCCCCGTGCCTTGTTTCGTCGTGGAAACAAGGACTTTTCATCGTCGGTTTCTCTCTCGTCTTCCTCTTCACGATCCTCTCGCCCTCGCTCGTCGTCTCCACGCAGACGGCGACGGCATCCGGCGTTGCCATCGACAACTGGTGGCCGATCGACGGTTCGTCCCTCGGGGCGACCGAGACATTCAAAGCGGTTGTCCCCGGCCGGACTCTCGCGTCGTACAAGTTGTATTGGCAGGTTGACAACGGTGCGTTGAATCTCATGAGTTCGAGCTTGCAGAAGCCTGTCCACAAGAAGGCGACTGTCGTTCTATCGGGTTGGAAGTGGCAGTCGACCGGAGCGTATGCCATCACGTTCGTCGCCAAGGACACGGCAGGCGTTCTCCTCGGTCGGAAAACCATCACGGTACACGTGAACGTTCCCGCCACCGGCGGTTCAAGCAGCACCTCTTCCGCCACCGGCGGCGGATCGAGTGCGAGCAGCACGTCCTCCGCAGCTCCGTCGATCAACGTCTGGTGGCCGACGGACGGTGCGGTTCTCTCTGGCGTCCAGCCCTTCAAGGTACAGCTCCCGAACGTCGCACCGGCGGATTACCGCGCGACATGGAGCGTCGACGGCGGTCAGGAAAATACGATGGCCGACAGTCAGCAGGACGGACCGCACAAAGAATCACTCGTCGATCTGACATCGTGGGTCTGGCGCGGATCCGGTCCCTACGCGCTCACGTTCCGTGTGTACGATTCCGCCGGAGTCCTCCTGGACCATCGGACGCTGTCCATCTCCACCGGCGGAACTGTCGGTTCGTCTTCAACATCATCCGCAAGCAGCGTGACGTCGGTTCCTTCGGGCGGCAATCCTCTGTCGGGAATCAGCTTGTTTGTGCAACCGGATTCACCGGCGAAGTCGCAGGCGGACGCCTGGCGGGCGAGTCGTCCCGCCGACGCCCGGCAACTGGATAAGATCGCCACCCATGCTCGGTCGCAGTGGCTGGGTGCATGGAACGCGAATGTCGGGTCCGACGTCTCAACGACGATGAGTGCGGCTGCGGCGCAGGGTGCCGTTCCGACATTCGTGGTGTACAACATTCCGCAGCGTGACTGCGGTGGATACTCGGCCGGAGGCGCGTCGTCGTCGGATGCGTATCGCGCATGGATCCGTTCCATCGCATCCGCCATCGGTTCCGGCAGAGCGATCGTCATTCTGGAGCCGGATGCAGTCGCACTCGTCAGTTGTCTCTCGGCCGCAGACCGGCAGACCCGCATGCAGCTCCTGCAGGATGCCGTGTCGACGTTCAAAGCGCATGCGGGCGTGAAACTGTATCTGGATGCAGGACATGCCGGTTGGGTCGCCCCCGCCGAGATGGCGACGAGCCTGCAGCAGGCCGGTATCGCTCAGGCTGACGGCTTTGCGCTCAATGTCTCCAACTTCGATACGGATACGACGAGCTTCCAGTACGGAAATCAGATTTCTTCCCTGTTGTCCGGCAAACATTTCGTCGTTGACGTCAGTCGGAACGGACTCGGTCCTGACGGAAGTCAGTGGTGCAACCCGTCCGGTCGCGCACTCGGTCGTGTGCCGACGGTTTCGACGGGAACGGCGCTCGTCGATGCCTATCTCTGGATCAAGGCACCCGGGGAATCCGACGGGACATGCAACGGAGGTCCCTCCGCCGGGACGTTCTGGGCGGAGTACGCTCTCGGACTTGCACAGCGGGCTGCTTGGTAGGTCATGCATCCCATCGTTGCAGCGGAGTCGCAGAGTGCCTGCGGCTCCGCTGAGATCCTGTTCGCATCGTCATCCCGCATGGCTCCATTGTCTGAGCATGAACCAGTACCAGCTCTTCTCGTAGAATGATGCCTGTTTCGGCAGACCGACTTTGCCGTCGGGAACCGCGAAGCGTCTCAGGAGTTCCTTCGCGCGCTCCGGCTGCCGCACGGTCCAGAGACTCACCGGTCCCGCGAGCCCTCCCATATGGAAGAAGCATCTGTCCGGATCGGAGAGACGGACTGTGCAGAATGTTCCGTCCGGCTGGAGCGGGGTATCGAACGCGCTGATGGATGTCAGATATTCCGTGGCCTTCGGATCCTTCGATGTCAGGGCATCCTCCGCGATGCGCCAGAAGACGCGGAATGCGTCGAACGAGTACTCGAGTGAGTCCGCTTTCCCAGGGAATCGACGGTAGGCACCCGTTTTGATGTCCAGTTCCGCCCAGTCCGGCGGCAGGAAGACCCCATTGCGCTCCTCGTACAGCGTCGATGTTTGCACCAGATCGTCATATCCCGTCGGGATGAGAGACAGCCAATCGTGTGCGGGATCTTCCTCCGAGAAGAGCCGGTACGCGGCCGGTGAGAAGTAGGACGGGTTAAAGACGAGCGATCCCGATGCCATTGCCCAATTACCCGCGGTGAGATGTCGTTTCCCTTGCACCATTCCGGTTTCCCGGTTCCAGATACCGTCAAGAATCTTCCGAGCATCGTCCGCATACTGCGGGCGTGACCATCGTTTGGACGCGAGCAGCAGAGCGTACGCGATATCGGTGTCCGCGTCGGTTGCGGAATTCGGATCATCGATGACCACCGTGCCGTCCGACACCGCGTGGAATGTCCAGGCGAACAGGCCGTCCGATTGCTGCAGGCGAGACTTCGTCCATTCCCAGACGATCGCGAAGGTGTCCGGATCATCGACCCAGAGCGATTGGAGCAGTGCGTAGCTCTGCGATTCGGAGTTTCCCTTTCCGTCTTCCGTGATCACGCCGTTCGCGAACAGCGGCTTGAGATCGCCCCAGTAGAAATCGAGAAGTCCGCTGCGGATTTCCGGCTTCGATTCCACCAGTTCGTCGGCGGTCAAGGGTCCGACTCTCGGACGTTCCATCCCTGCGTACACCGTCGACGGACTCCAGAGGGGGGCATCGGGATTGAGCGAGGGAATCCGTGCGAGGTTGTAGGAGCGATCCTTTGCCAGTTGCAGCAGGTGATTTTCATTCAGCCTGAACAGACTCCTTTTCCCGTTCCGGAGGACGGGATCGTAGTATCGTAGAAACTCCGTGGAAGTGCCGAGCACGCGGTAGACAGGTTCATTCTGCTCCACCCATCCGTCGGTGCTTCCTTCCGGATTGTGCATGAGCACCCACTGCGCGAAGAACCAGGGCTCGCGCACCGCCTGTTCGAAGTAGCGGAAATTTCCTTCATACAAGTACTGGTTCAGGGGGATTCCGGCGGCGGCGAGAATGGGGTCGTTATCCACGCGTGCGGCGAGGATCCTCCCTCCTCCGTACTGTGTTCGGAGGTAGGAGGCGACCTCCACTTGTTCGGGTAGAGGGGAGTTGACGTTGTCCCGAATGACGCTGAAATTCTCGGCGAAGGCGACGGAGAACAGGCGAACGCTCATGAACGTGAAGATCACGACCAGCAGGTGTTTGAAACCCGGTTGTATGACGGTCACAAACGGCTTCGACGTTTTCAGCCGGTTCCTCAGTTCATGGAACAGGAGGAGCGGCGAGACGATTGCGAAGCCGATCCACGTGAGTCCGTACCTATCATTGTTGAATGCGCCGTCGGGAGGCACGGTGATGGTGACGAATCCCATGAAGAGTGCCAGAAGTACGAAGAGCAGGGGACTCAAGAGAACGAGAAGCGCACCGGAACGTTCGATGGTGCATCGTCTGAGCAGACAGAGGACCGGGGCGCTGACGACCGACGCAATGACGACGGGGAGGCTGAGCATATAGGAGGATGCGTTGACGCTGTCCCGCAGCGTGTTCAGGATGCTGTACCGCGAAGCGCGGAGTGCGGGTGACGGATCCCGGAGCCACGACCCGCCTGCGAACGCCACGGGACTCTGCCCGTACACCGAGCTGTAGATCATGATCACTCCGACGCCGATGACCGCGAGTGTCCCGAAGAGGACCAGCAGCGCTTCGGTTTGATGGTAGTCTGCCCGCCGCAGATACATCCGGACTCCGATGATCATCGTGGTGATGGGGAACAGAACGAATCCTTCGAAGCGTGAGAGGCAGGCGAGAGAGACGGCGATGCCCGTCAACGCCAGCCATTGCAAGCGATCCGTATCCATCCATCGCAGCAGCGCGAACGCCGTCAGGAAGATGTTCGTGATGAACAGCACTTCCATCATCGGAGTCGCGGCGTAGTAGAGGATGTAGGGATTGACGAGGAACAGGAGTCCCGCGGTCATTCCGAGTGCCGCATCGTGCGTGAGGTGGATGACGATGCGCTGAAGCAGAATGGTACTCACCACGAGGCAGGGCAGGAGCACACAGATGCCGGCAAGTCCGCTCTGGTACAGGTATGGCACGGTGATGAACGGGATCAGGAGGACATGCAGGAGCGGCGGCCAGAATCCCAGTTGGCTGACGCCGGGTGTGATGCTGTCGATGGTGAGGCGTGCGAAATTCAGGTGTGAACTCTGATCTGTCAGTGCTTTCAGGAGCCCCTGCGCATGGAGGTGTGCGGCGATGCCGATGCACAGAAGTATGGCGCATGCGGCGAGCGCGTATTCATTGGCCGACAGCGGTGGCAGTCGATCAACGACCGGCCGAGAGCGTCGCATCATGTGGCGGGAGAATGAAATTTCCATGCGCCGTCTTTTCCCACTTGTACGGTTTCAGCAGCAAGTGGACGCATCCACGCAACGCTGCGTATCCCAGCAGGAACCAGTAGAAGAACGAAAGCAGACCGTACTTCACCAGACGGTATCGTCCCCGTTGGTACAAGCCGACGAGGTTCATGTACATGAACAGGATATTGCCGATTGCGAACGAGAGGATGGAGATGTACAGCACCGGTACCGGAAACAACGATTGAATCACCGTCGATTGCGTGACGATCCACGTGCCGAGCAGGAGCCAGTAGAAGAGATTCAGTACATTCATGAGTACGCTGCCCGGCACGATGATCAGGAACACCCATAATCTTCCCCACCCTCCCACGTCATCCTTCAGACGAAGCGGGTGGCGGAGATGCACGATGCTGGTTTGGATGAATCCCTGCATCCACCGTGACCGCTGCGCGATCCACGACCCCGTCGTACTCGTCGCCTCTTCGTTGCTCAGCGAATCGATGATGTCCGTCCGGAATCCTCTGCGGAAGAGCCGGATGCCGATGTCACAGTCCTCCGTGAGATTGTACGGATCCCACGCACCGATCTGTTCCAGCACCGTGCGTCGGAAATGCGTACTGTGCCCCGAGAGCGGCAGGACGTAGCCGCGTTTCTGCAGCCCCGGCAGGAAGAGGTCGTAGTGGAACGAGAATTCCGCATTGAAGAGTGCCGTCATCCAATTCTGATGTGCGTTGTAGTGATCCAGACGTGTCTGGACGCAGGCGACGGACGGGTGGTCGCGGAACGCCAGGTACGCTTTCTTCAGCTGATCGGGTTCGGGGATCACTTCCGCGTCGAAGATGACGATGAAGTCCCCCCGAGCCTGAAGGAACGCGACATTCAGCGCCTTGGGTTTCGTTTTCGGCTCGACGTTCGGCAGGATCAGCGTCCGGAAGTGTTTCGGGGGATGAGCCTGTCTGATGGCTTCGCGGGTTTCCCGGTCGTACTCCTCGAGCGTGATGATGATATCCAGTTTGTCCGGCGGATAGTTGATCCGGGAGAGTGATGCCAGGACCTGCGCGATGACAGGGGCTTCACGGAAGAGGGGAATGATGACCGTATACACGGGAAGATCCTCCTCACGGATCGACCGGATGGCTTGTGCGGACGCATGCAGCGGTTTCTTCCTTCTGGCAGTCAGAACGATCCATGCTTTGAAGATGATGAGGCTGAGGTAGATCACCGAAACGGAAGCGGAAAGTGTGAGGATGGCGGACAAACCGGACAGGAAACTGAAGAGCCATATGCAGCCTGCAATGCCCGTGAAACCGAACAGCAATAACGACACGATTTCCACAGACAGGTGTCGTTTGATCGTTGCTATCTCGGGGAGGAACAGGTAGTCGACGGTGTTGGTGAAACCGCTGCCCCGATACTCCGACGGGTGCGGGTACGACAGGAACGGAAATACGGTCAGCGGGAGCGTTGTCAGCCGCAACTTCAGTGCGCCCCAGACGAGCTCCGGTCCCGTCCGAAGCGGATGCACTTTGCTCTTCCCGTATTTCCGCTCACTGAATGTGATGTCCACTTCTCCGATGCGGCAGCCGATCCGTTGCGCATGGAAGAGGAAGGCGGCGTCGAACCCCCACGGCGTCGGGTGCAGTGTCAGGCAGCGGAAGACGTCGGCGCGAAAGACCTTCAAGCCGGACTGGACGTCCGTGTGCAGCGACAGGAGCAGCCCGCCGATCATGGTGCGGAAGATGCCGCTGAGTGCCGACCGGACCGCCGACGTGTGCCGCCGCTTGCGGTTGGCGACCACGACATCGTATGTCTTCAGCTTCGCGAGCATGACCGGTATCGCTTCCGGCGGGTACTGGAGGTCTCCGTCGATCATGACGAGAGACTCTCCCCGTGCTGCGTTCAGGCCTTTCATCAGCGCGGCCGCTTTTCCATGTGTCACGCCGTTCTGCAGGATCCGGATTTCTGCCATGTTGCCCAGGGATCGCAACAGTTCCTCCGTTCCATCGTCCGAGTGGTCATCAACGATGATGATTTCGAAACGGCATTCCATCGTCTCGAGCGCGTCGATCGTCCGTTCGATCATCGGTTGCAGGTTCGCCCGTTCATTGAAAATCGGAATGACGACACTGATGTCGGGCGGCTCGATGTTGCGTCGCGTCTGGCGTCGTTCCTTCCCGCGGCGAGTCGGAGAGATTCGGTCGAATGTGTGTGCCGGCAGTGCTGTCGCGACGGGCATGGCTGGGGAGGAGTGGAGAGAAACGTTTACGGTTTCCATGTACGTGTGCGAATTCTCCGTTCAGGGGAATCCGTCCGTTCATGTAATTCCGACGTCACAGAACGATGTTCATTACATCGATCGGGCGCCGAATCCGTCGCAGTTTTTTGTCCGTCGTTTGGTAATGCTCTCACTACGGCACCGTCTTAGCGTTGTGAACGTTTTTTCCGGTTCCCCCTCCGCCCATGCAGTGCACTCATGCCATCTTGCCGGTCGCCGGTCTCGGGACGAGGTTTCTCCCGTGGACCAAGGCGGTGCCCAAGGAACTGCTGCCCGTCGGGAACCGACCCATGATCGCTCTGCTCGTCGACGAATGCCTTTCCGTCGGGATCACTGACATTTGTCTGGTGATCAGCCCGGGCAAGGAAGCCATCGCACAGTACTTCGCTCCGTCGCCGACGCTGGAGACCCTGCTTCGGCTTCGCGGCAAGTCAGACGTGCTCGACGAGCTTGCACGCTACGATCAGGTGCGCATCGAGGTGGCGTACCAGCACGAACAGCGCGGGGACGGCCATGCGCTTCTGCAAGCCGGTCGCCGGTTTCAGGAACGGGATGTCGCCGTGCTGTTCGGTGACGACTACATTCTCGGTGAGAAGAGCGGTCTGCAACAACTTGTGCAGGCATACGATGCGCTTCCTCAGGATCACGATTGCTGCGTGCTGTGCTTGGAGGATGTTCCGCCGGAACGGATTTCACTGTACGGCGTCGTCAGTCTGGATACGGGTTGGAAAGTACGTTCACCTGATGACGATCCCGCCGGTCGCATCCGGAAAATCAACGGACTTGTCGAGAAACCTCCGCCGGATTTTGCTCCCAGTTCACTCGGCGTTGTCGGACGGTACATCATCCCCGCGGCTCTCTTCCGGATCCTCCGGGATGTCGCGTCGGTGCCGCAGGATGGAGAAATTCGCCTCATCGATGCACTGAACGCCGCTCGCACGTCGATGAATATCTACGGATGCATCGTCGATGGAGTCCGCTTGGATACGGGAACACCTGCCGGGTACCGGCATGCGGTTGCCGCATTCGAGAGACGGGCGGAATCGGCGACAGGGTCGCTACGCATGCCGCAAATGGCGTCGCCGGCTGCAGGGTGAGAGATCGGTCGTCGATTCTCCGGTCATCGGCCGGACACAATCGTACGCTTGTCCGGAGCGTACCGTGATTATCCCAGGAACAGGAAGCACGTGATCCAGACAATGTGACCGATGCCGCTCCAGTACCATCTCCACGCGGTCCGTGCCCATCCGCCTGAGGAAATACCGAATTCCGCCGCGATGGCGAAGTTGGGGAGGTTTGCCGGGATCAGGAGGAAGCCGCCGAAGAGTGCTCCAAGGACAACCGAGAGAGCCAACAAATCTCCATGACCCAGCACCGCCGTCAGCGATGCGGCGACGGTGATGAACACGCGCGATGCCAGAGCATTGTCCGCGAAGTGACTGGTGAAGGCAGTCGCGTACCACAGCATGAGCGCCACCAGCAGGATGGGAGCATTCTCTGGAATGAGACCTGCCAGCGCGTGCAGGAGCGGCTCCGCTTCCGTCCCGACGATTTCCAGTCCCATCAGGAGGACGCCCAGCGTGAGCGGTTGCCAGTGACGTCCGCGTCCCTGTTGCTCATGTCCTTCGCTCTCGACAATGCGGGGGTTTTGGAGTGCGGCAATGAGCGCCGCGATGCCGATCGCGGCGTCCCATCCCCACGTCAGCAGCGTCCAGTGGTGCGTGTCGTACGAGACGTTCAGACCGACGGTGACCGCCAGCACGAGCAGCGGCCATGTATCTTTGAGCGTGAGCCGGTGGCTGCTGGCATTTGATGGCTGAATTCGCGGTCGAAGCTTCCATGCCACCAGCGTGACATGGAGAAGGCATCCGACTCCCACGAGGACGAGCAGGTCGCCGAGCCCCCAGCCGAACGTGGACCGGAGGATGGCCCAGATGATCAGGATGGGCGGAGCCGAGAACGGCAGCAGTCCGCCGCCGCTGCCGATGGTCGCTCCGAGCGCCGTGGCGACGCGTTCTTTATCCTGCGGTGCGGTGCGATGTTTGAAATATTCAGAAAGGAAGACAGCCGCTGCGGGTTCGCCCGTGAGAGAACTCAGGAACGATCCCACGACGATCGCTCCCCACGTACCGGTGAAGCGTTCGACGAGCGACATGATGGGCATCATCTGCCGGACGGAAAGGTTGGCGGCACTCATGATCCCGAGGAGCGTGAACGCTTCCGTCAGCGCGAAGTGCACGTGGACGCCGCGGTGCAGCTGTGCGAGCAGCACGATGCCGGCGATGGCGATGCCCGCCAACTCGCCTTCGTTATGGATGTGGTGCAGGACCCGTGCGACGGGATGCTTGCGAAACCAAGCGGGACCGCGGCTCGTGAGCCACAGTTCCGTGCGCGCGAGACCGTTCATCCCGAGCAGGATGGCGACGATGGCCAATCCGCCCATCCACAAATTCAGGTTCTCGGTTGCGGGAGACGCCACTGCGAGGATGATGTACGCAATGATGAGAGACCAGGCGATCCACGACTGGACGATTTCATCAACGATGGATCCGGATAACCGGTCGAGGGTGTGCATAGTGGCGATTCTCTACCGATTGTCCGCCGGTTTTGCAATGGTCTTAGAGGTGAGTTTGGGTGGGGGGGGGTGGAAACTTCCACAAATGTCTATATTTGTTTGTAGTATTGAAAAACCCCCTGACAGACACATCAGAGGGTTCGTCTTCCTTCAGGCCTGTGCCGGAGCAGCAGGAGCTGCCGGTGCCGGAGTCGCAGGAGAAGGTGCGCCGGGTGTCGCAGGAGCGGACGGATCTGTTTGTAGGCGGAATGCCATACGAATGGGGGGAAAAGAAATATTAACGTCACCGTACCTATTCTTCAGCGCAGCCTTCAACTCTTTTGCGTAGACTGATGAAGTAAATATCCTATAATCCTCTTCTGTCCATTGCCAACTTCATCTCTTCGATACGCCATGAATGACGTTATGGATCTTTACAGATACTATGACACAATTATAAATTGGTATTTTCCGCATCTCCGGAGGGAAATGCGTGCTGTGGAATTATCCTCGCCCTATCACGTATGCCAGATACGCCACGTAGGAGCAGAGGAGGATGGCTCCCTCCCATCGCCGGATGACGTATGTATGATCCTGTTTCCACCAGAGCAGCAGGCGCCGGTGAAGTCCGCCGTTATGGATGATGAAGAAGAGGAGCAACGTCGCTCCGACTGCGACAAAGAGATCCACGTTACCGGCTGTGATGAAGGGCAGGGGTCGGATGACGGAACTGAGGCCCAGAATCCAGAAAATATTGAATATATTACTTCCTACGACGTTCCCGACCGCAATGTCCGACTTGCCTTTGCGCGCTGCGATAACCGAGGTCATGAGTTCTGGCAGTGATGTTCCCACGGCAACAATGGTGAGTCCGATCATCGTCTGGCTGACGCCGAGTGAGACGGCGACCGTTACTGCGCTGTCTACCGCCAGCTTGCCGCCGATCATCAGCGCCACGAGTCCCGTGAGTAACTTCAAAGCTGCGAGCCATGGATTTTCCGCTCTCGTTGTCCCTTGGGCATGTATTTCCTCCGGAGTCATCACGCTGATCCCGAACGTGTAATAGAGGAAAATCATGAAGAATCCGAGGCAGACCAGACCGTCGATACGCGTCATGGCGGAGAATGTGGCGCCGTCGATGAGCACGTCATTTGCCATGACGAGCACGACGAGTGCCGCCAGCAGGCTGAACGGCAGCTCTTTGAGGACGGTGCTCCGCTGCACCGCGATGGGCGTGATCAGCGCTGCGACCCCGAGGATCAGCAGAATGTTGGCAATATTGCTTCCGACCACGTTGCCGATGGCGATCTCCGTATTTCCCTGTGCGCTCGCGAACAAGTTCACCACCAGTTCCGGCAGCGATGTGCCGAATGCGACGATGGTCAATCCTATGGAGAGCTCAGAAAGATGGAACTTTCTCGCCAGAGCGGTTGCACCGTCCACCAGCCAACCGCCTCCTTTCGTAAGGAGCGCTATGCCGAGAATGAAGAGCAGGGAAGCCGTCAGCATGTCATCAGTGTAGCGTACTGTTTCAGTCTTAGTACGCAGTGATGTTATCCGTATCGCAGTGCTCCGGATCCTCGATGCACTTGTCCAGAGAGGTCGTTCGTTCGGCGCGTTTTGCCGCGAACTTGACCGTTGCGTCGAACGTTTCCTTGGAGATGGTGGAGATGGTGGAGCCGAAGACCGGTACGTACTCCGTGGCGTACTCCAGTCCTTTGCCGAGGTACACGGCGCCGTGGAGGACTTTGGCTTTCCCCGCATCGATCCGTCCTTCCGCAAGGAGCTTGTTGATTGCGTCGATCTTGCCGGCGACTTCCTTGTACGCGCTGTAGACCTTTTGGAGCTTTTCAATTTGTCCGTTGATAGCTTCGTACTGCTCGGACGCCTTGTCGTACTTGCCTTTCATCCATTCCAGATTCTCGATGCCGCGCTTCAAATCCTTGCCGCTCTTTTCCTCCAGATACTTGAGCCCGCGCTGCGCCATCTCTTCCTTATACTTCTCCACATCTTCGCCGTAGAGATCGTCGAAGGTGTCGCCGGCAAATCCACCGGCCCCGTCTTTGATCTGATCCATGAGTGAATTGGCGTATTCGTCCAGTCGCTTGCTGGTCTCCTGCTGATCTTTGATTTCCTCCAGCTTCTTGAGCTGCTCAGTCATGCTCATGTTCGGGTTCTTGCCCCGCATGTCGATGAAGATTTTGGATATTTCGGATTTCACATCCTCGTCCTCGACATCCTCCATAATGGATTCCCGCTCCGTCTTGAAGTACTGCCCTGCGATGCCTGACGGGGCGAAGTCGAAGAGATCTTTCTGTTTCTTGAGCAATGCCTTCAGCGCATCCTGCGCTTCCTTGTCATCAGGATCCTTGCCTGCGGCGCTCTTCGCCTCTTCCACCTGTTCGGAAATATTCTTGAGTCCGTCAGCCGTAATATTTTTCCCGACCTGAGTTTTGCAGTTTTGGAACGAACTGCCTGACAGTTTCCTGCATCCGTCCGGATCTTCATGTTTCACCGCCGCACCGAGAATGCACTCCTCGCGTGTATAGGACATCGGCCCTCCTTTGATCTGATCGCAGGCACCGTAGTCGCCCGTGTTTTCCGCGATCATCAAGTAGCACTTGTCCCGTGGAGGATTCGATCCCTTGAAACCTTCGCCTTTGATCTTCTCGCACTCTTCGGATTGGCCTTCCTGCACCGCAGCGCCCTGATAGCAGTGGTCCGGATTGTCGAGGAGTTCGCAGATGAGACCCTGAAGATCACCGAGACAGCCGGTGAGGAGGAGCGGTGCGATGAGGAGAGAGGTACGTTTGAAGGAGCGGAGCATGGAGGAGAGGGAGATCGGAGATGGGGAATCGGAAACAGGCAATGGAATCAGGAACGGCGGAGCAAAGTGATGAGGAGCCAGAGGATCGCAAGGACGCAGACAACACCCGAGGAGATCAGGAGCGGGAGTGCCAGATAGCCGATGATCCCGCGAGCGATATCCGTGTATTCCGGTTCGCGGAACTTCAGCTGGTAACCGAATGCGAGGAGCGGTCCCATGATTATGAGGATCACCACCGGATTCAAGAAGCGGAATTTTCCGAGTCCGATGATCCGTTTGATGCCGGCGAGAATGTACATCGTCAACATTGCGAGCAGCGCCAGTACGGGTCCTGCGAGCAGTCCGTATTCGCTGAAAACATTCTTGATCGTACCGTTGTTGATGACGATCGCCGATGTTTCCTGCGTGAAAAACACACCGACGAAGATTATAAGGAACAAGAGCGACCAGAGGAGGGGTCCCGCACCGGAGTGCAGGAAACCCGGTTTCGGGTTTATGACAGAAGACATAGGTGAGGGAGGGGAGCGTTTCCGTCATCGTATGCCTTCAGGTACTGCCTGAGAAGGGTCTTCTTCGGTCTTCTCCGACAGTTACTTCTGTGTCGTCTCCTGCAGACTGATCGTGATGGACGTCCGGCCGTCACCGGTCGCAATTTGTAACGCCATGTTTCGCTCATCCTTCTTCGCCGTCATGATGCTGATCGCCCCCATGTCGCCCACGATGCTCGCATCCCATCCTTCCTTCTTCAGTTGTTCCAGAAAGTAGCTCACGACGTCCGCTTTCGCATCCGTCGTCTGGAACAGTCCTCCCTGCCCCTTTCCGGCGATCGTTCCCGCCATCTGGACGGTGCTTCCCGGGTACACGGGTACGTCCATCGGCCAATCCGACGGGAGCTCCTGCGTACCGATGGTCACCGTGCCTTCATCCGTGGTCACCTCCACCGTGCCGTCATCGGTGTTGACGGTGGCTTCTCCGCCGGTCTCTTTTTCGATTGATTCTTCCACTGCCTGATCGGTGACACTCTTGCCGCAGCCTGCGAGTGTGATGGTGATGGCGCCGATGATGGTCAGAGATCGAAGAGAGAGCGACATGGAAGAGGGGAAAAGGATGACGGCAGTATGTCCGATCGAGTCGCGACGGTCAAAGAAGCATCGTTTCTGTACCAAAACACCCCGCACCTCACGCGAACGCAAGGCACGGGGTGTGAGCAGGCTTGATTATGCAGCCATGGCAGCGTCGGCCTCGACGGCGACGACGTTGGCGGCCTTCGGGCCCTTCTCGCCTTGTTCCATATCGAACTGCACGGTCTGACCGACCTGCAAGTTCTCATACTGTCCGTTACAGACGGAATGATGGAAGAAAACGTTCTTGTCCGAACCTTGGACTTCGATAAAACCGAATCCCTTGTCGGTCTTGGTCTTGATAATACCTGTAGCCATAAAAGAAAGAAGAAAAGAGTAGAAGTCTCAAACGAGACAACCGACTGTACCCCGTCATCGGAAGGAATGCCAGAGTTTTGTGCAGTATTTTTTTAAAATATCTTCTTTCGCGGATCCCGTAGCCCTTCCGAAATTTTCCCTTGGCGAACAAACATTCTCTCTGCGATCCTGCTACCATCCATCCGCTGTGATGCATGTCTCTTCGTCATCGGCCCGCCTGACTCCCTGTCAGACGAAAGCGTTGGATGTGTTACACCGTCAAGGCAATGTGTTCTTGACCGGTGCGGCGGGAACAGGGAAGAGCTTTCTTCTCGATCGCTACCTCGCCGGGAAATCATCGGCGGAGTTTCCGGTGGTTGCCAGTACCGGCGCAGCAGCCGTGATCGTCGGCGGACGGACATTTCACAGTTTCTTCGGCCTCGGGATTCTGGAAGGCGGAGCGAAGATGGCTGTGGCGCGTGCGGTGAAGAACAGGAGGGTGATCCATCGTCTGCTTCGGGCATGCTGCGTCGTCATCGATGAGATTTCGATGCTGTCGGGCGAGACGCTGGCGGCAGCAGAGGCCGTGTCACGGATCGCACGGGGCAGCGATGCGCCGTGGGGAGGGTTACGGATCATCGCCGTCGGGGACTTCGCGCAGTTGCCGCCCATCGCATCGTATCAACAAGCGAAAGATTGGGCGTTCCGGCATCCCGTATGGCAGGAGAGCGCATTCCAACCCGCGCTGCTTTCGACTGTGATGCGCACACAGGACAGAGATTTCCTCGAAATCCTGAACTTCGTTCGCGAAGGAATCGTCAACGACCGCGTGCACGATTTTCTCCACGCACGCATCACACCTTCAGCCGATGCCGCCGATGCCACTCGGCTCTACCCGCATCGTCTGCAAGCGGAGCAGTACAACCTGCTCCGGCTCAATGCTTCCCCGAAGAAGCTGCACACGTTTCCCACGACGTTTATCGGCAACGAGAGATATCTGGACTCTGCCAAGCGTTCCGTGCCGATTCCCGAAACGCTGCTCCTCAAGGAAGGCGCGCTGATCATGATGCGCAAGAATGATGTGACGGGAGCTATGCGGTATGTGAACGGCAGTCTCGGGCACATTCAAAGCATCGGCGCGGAGACGCTTACCGTTGCATTGCTGACGGGTGAAACGATCGAAGTTTCAAAAGAGGCCTTCTCCTCACTGGACGGCGACGGGAACGAGGTGATGGCGGCATGGAACTTTCCCGTGACGCTCGCGTGGGCGACGACGATTCACAAGGCGCAGGGCGCGTCGCTCGATCGCCTCATCGTCGATTTACATTCGCTCTGGGAGCCGGGGCAGGCGTACGTCGCCATGAGCCGCGTGCGTTCCGGCGACGGACTGATGGTCGAGCGTTGGCATCGCTCGTCCATCCGCGCGGAGCCGCTGGTGACGGCGTTCTACGATGCGCTCGCCGATCAGGCAAAGAAGTACCAGCCGCGACCGCTGTTCACACCGCCGGTTCGCGACCGAGAGGAAGAGCGCGTGCGTACGGTCAAGACGATGAAGCCGACACGTCTGCAGCGTATGGAGTCCATCGCGCGGATGATGAAGGAGCAGGTGAGCCTTCGGAATATGGCTGAGAAATGCGGTATCAAGCCGCAACGCGTGGTGTTGTACATCGAGAAGATTCTCGAGAGCGGCGAGTGGACCTCCGACCCCGCCTATCTCTCGGAGATCATTCCGGATCGTCACAAGATCATCGCCGCTTTCGAGGAGCACGGGTTCGAGTATCTGCAGCCGGTCTTCAACGCGTTCAGCGGAGCGGTGTCGTACGACGATCTCCGGATCGTGCGTCTTGCGATGCGAACGGAGTGCGATACCGTTCCCGCATCGCCGCGTCCGGTGACACGGGAGGAATTGCTGTGGATGGATTAGGGTCATTGCAGCAACGTCAGCGGATCGATCAATGCGGGCGGCCTGTTACGGGTTCCGATTCTTCGGTCGTTCATTTGCCTGTCTGAAATATCGGCGCCGTTCATCCGTCTTTGTGTGTACGACTCTCTACATTTCTTTTCCCCCTTCCCCATGGCAAACCCCGTCATCCACTTCGAAGTCCAGGCCGACGATATCGAGCGCGCAAAGAAATTCTACGAGAAGACCCTTGATTGGAGCATCACGCAGATCATGACCGCCGACAAGGGCGGGATGGATTACTGGGGGATCACGACGCGGTCGGACGGTATGCCCGGCATCAATGGCGGTCTGTACCGGCGCACCCCCGAGCGTGTTGTCGGCACCTTCGACTGCACCATCCTCGTCCCCGACATCGATTCCGCTGTCATCGCTGTGAAGAAGAACGGCGGCACCATCAGCCGCGAGAAGAACGAGATCGCAGGGGTCGGCTTCTTCGCGAGTTGTATCGATACCGAGGGAAATACGTTCGGCTTGATGCAGGCGACCGATTGGAAGCCGCTTTGATCAGTCATGCTTTTCTCTCATCACTTCCTTCCCTCCAATGGTCACCGACATCTACGTCAATCTCCCGGTCAAAAACCTGACAAAAACCAAGACGTTTTTCTCGGCGCTTGGCTTCACGTTCAACAAGCAGTTCACCGATGAGTACGCCGCGTGCATGATCATGGGAGAGCACTTCTACGCGATGCTCTTGACGGAGAAATTTTTCAAAACGTTTACGAAGCGGATGATTGCGGATGCATCGGACGTGACCGAAGTCATCAACGCTCTGTCAGTCGGTAGCAGAAAGGCGGTGGATGAGCTTGCGCACAAGGCAGTCGCCGCGGGCGGGAACATCCACCGGAAACCCGACGACCATGGCTGGATGTACAGTCAGAGTATCGAGGATTTGGACGGGCATCTCTGGGAATTCTTCTGGATGGATCCGAAGAAGATGGAGAAGCCCGATGTTCCCCACACCGCATGACGCATGTACCTCACATCCACTCGCCATAGGGTCAAGGATTACGCCGTCTGGCGAACGGCGTTCGACGACAATGTGCACCTGCTTACCGAGAGCGGCATCACGGAGTGGTGGGTGGTGCAGGTGGACGGTGATCCGACCGATGTCGCCGTGATCGTCCTCTGTCCGCTGAAGGATCACTGGGACAAGTTCGTGGCTGCCGATACGGAGAAGCGGAAACAAACGGGGACCGATCCGCGGGAACAGGCGGGACTGATCGGCGACGTACAGTGGTGGGCGGGCGAAGTCATGCCGTGACCGCATCGGAGGGTCACCTGCTCATCTGCCACTCGCGGATGGTATCAGATGATCTCATCCGTCGTTTTATTCCGGTTCCATTTCTTCCAGAGCGTTTCCCACACGGCATCTTCTCCCGGCGTCATGGACCGGACGTAGAGAATGGGGAACAGGATGAGTGTCAGTCCGGTCGAGATGGTCAAGCCGAAGACGATGGACCATGCGAGGCCG
Source organism: Candidatus Peribacteraceae bacterium (assembly GCA_028711345.1). Lineage (GTDB taxonomy): Bacteria > Patescibacteriota > Gracilibacteria > Peribacterales > Peribacteraceae > CAINWJ01. The sequence goes on along the minus strand of JAQTSK010000010.1, from coordinate 15,829 downwards.
GACCACACCGGATCGCTCACGATGGTCAACGATCCGAGGACGGTCGTGAGCGAAGTCAGGAGGATCGGTCGCAGGCGCGTTTGCGCCGCTTCGATGACTGCCATCTTCGGCGTGTAGCCGAGTGCTTCCTTCTCCTGAATGAATTCCAGCAGGATGATGGCGTTGTTCACGACGATGCCTCCGAGCGCGATGATGCCGATCATGGATGTGGCGCTGAAGTAGATGCCGAAGAGCGACAGGATGCCGAAGCCTCCCAGCACGCCTCCGACGCCGAAGAGGATGGAGATCATGATGAGCAGCGGCGTCTTGAATGAACGGAACTGTCCGACCAGCAGGATGTAGATCAGGAAGAATGCGAGGAACATCGCCAGCCCCAGATCCCGGAAGTTCTCCAGCGTCATCTGAAACTCGCCCCCCCACTCGATCCGGTACGTGGCGTGACTCTCCGTATCCGTGTACGTGATTCCGAACGGGCTGAATGCGCTCACGCGGCCTTTGCCGCTTGGCAGACGGTACGAGAGGAGCGACGGGAGCAGATCGATGACCGCGTAGATGACGGGACGCTCTGCCAGCTCCCCGAAGACCATCGTTGTCCTCGCGCCGTCGTCATGCCAGACGGGGTGGTCCGCGGGAGCATCCTCGGGCACGACGACGCTCGTCAGCGGAACCATCTCGCCCGTTCTGCTCCGAAGCAGGATGCGTGAGAGATCCTGCTCGTCATCCCGCGCGTCGGCAGGGACGCGAAGCCGGATGACCGTCCGCTCGGCTTCCCCCAGAGCGGCCTGCGCCACATTCTCTCCCCCGATGACAGCGCGGAGGGTCTGTGCCACCTGCGACGCATTGAGTCCCGCCGCGTCCAGCTTCTCCTGATCGATGCGCAGCACTTTCTTCGGTGCGCCGGTCGAGAGCGTCGAGTGGACGTCCACTACACCCTTGGTCCCGCGGAACATCGCCAGCATGTCCCGCGCCATGTCTTCCTGAAACGTGATGTCCGGTCCCTTCACGCGTGCGAGGAGTGTTGCGAGGACCGGCGGGCCGGGGGGATCTTCCACCAGCGTGATCCGTACGTCGGGATCTTCCCGTATCGCTTCCAGCAGGACGGGGCGCAGTCGGATGACGATCTGTTCGGATGATTCCCAACGCTGATCGGACGGCAGGAGATTGACTTTGATGGTTGCCTGCGACGGGAGCGAACGCATGTCCGATCCGCGGAAGAGGCCGTTGAAATCCACGACGGGCGGCGCACCAACGTACTCCTGGAGCGAAACAACCTCCTGCTCCTGCATCAGAGTGGCCGACAGCTTCCGGACGATGGCGTCGGTGTTTTTCAGTGACGACTGCGTCGGCGCGTCGATGGAGACAGAGAACTGTTCGCGGTCCGCTTTCGGAAGCATCCGGAACTGGATGATGCCGACGAAGGGGAACAGAAAAGTGACAGCGGTCACGATGACCGTCCACAGCATAATCCGCCGCTGCAGTGGCGCATTGTCCAGCAGTTTCACGATGAAGTTCCGGTAGCCGACGTCGATTGCGGTGATGATTCTCTGGAGCCGTCCGGTGCTGTTTGTCTCTTTCTTCAGCATCACGGAGGCGAGGAACGGTGAGAACGTGTAGGCGACGAAGAGTGAGGCCAGCAGGGCCACGGGCAGGAAGAAGGCAATGGGTCCCATATACGCGCCCATCATGCCGGTCACCGCTTTCATGGGGAGGAAGACGATGACGGAGGTCAGCGTCGAGAGCATGAGCCCCATCCCCACTTCCGAGACGGCGTGCACGGTTTCCTCTTCCCGGCCTTTACCGCTGTCCAAGTGTCGGTAGATGTTTTCCACGACCACGATGGCGTTGTCCACCAGCATGCCGAGCGAGAGGATGAGTGCGAAGAGCGTGATGCGGTTGATGGACTGCCCCCAGATGTATCCGGCTCCCAGAACGATGAACAATGTCAGAGGAATGGCGAACGAGACCACCGCTGCCGCGCGCCACTGCAGGAACAGGAGCAGCAGTACCGCGACGATGATCACGGATGAGATCAGGTTGCTCACCAGTCCGTTGATTTCCCGGCTGGCCGTTTTGCCTTCATCCCGTACGACGTCTATCCGGATGCCCGAAGGGACGGTCGATTGTTTCAGTTCTTCCAGCTTGCTCCGTACGGCGTCGGACACTGTCACGGCATTCTCACCCATCCGTTTCCCGATGGACAGGTAGACGGCATCGGCATCGCTTTCCTTCGTATTGAAGCGGATGAACGACTCCTCTGCGGGGTAGCCGTCCGTCACGGTCGCGACATCCTGCAGGCGGACAGTACCGGCTTTCTCTCCTCCGACGATCAGCCTTTCCAGATCGGATGCTTTTGTGAACGTGCCGACGAGTTCGACCGGTACGAAGAGCGTGTCACTCTCCAGCGTGCCGACGGACGATCGCAGATTCTGTGATTGAATCGCCCGCGTGATGTCTTCCACCGTGACGTTCCGTGTCGCCATCCGCTCCGGATCCATCGCGATACCCAGTTCCCGCGTCCTGCCTCCCGAGACGTCCGCGGTGCTCACGCCCGCAACGGTGCTGAGTTCCTTGCGGAGGTCGAACGCGAATGCGCGCAGACCTTCCTTCGGGAACACGTCACTGGTGATGGCGAAGGTCAGGATGGGGACGTTCTCGGGATCGATGCGCCGGATGAGCGGCGTACGTACGCCCATCGGCGCCAAATTCATGTTCGCGTACATTTTCTCGTAGACCTGCGTCGTACTCTTCTCGGTATCCGATCCGATGAGGAACAGGACGGTCACGACCGATCTCTCCGGCAGCGACTGGGAGAACACGGTGTCGATCCCCGGTATCTCCGCCAGTTTCCGTTCGATCTCCGCCGTGACGAGGGTCTCCACTTCCTCCGCGGTGGCCCCCGGCACATCCGTGATGATCCTGTAGGCGGGCAGCGAGATCTCCGGATTGTACTGCTTGGGCGTGACGACGAACGCCAACATGCCGAAGACGACGGTGCTGACGATCAGGATCAGCGAGAGCTGCCTGTTGCGGACGAACAGTCGCGAGAAGGAGGCGTAGACGTTGCTCATGATGCTGCGGGAAGGGGAGCGGATGTCGCTGCGTCGGAAGGTACGGAAGGTACGGAAGGTTCCTCCGTGATGACGGTGACCGGATCACCATCCCGGAGGTAGTGGTGGCCTTCCGCGATCACGGACTCGCCTGCCGTCACACCCGAGAGGACGGCCATGGCGGCGTTGGTCCTCGCGCCGATCTCCACGAACCGCCGGACCGCATGTCCGTCTTCGATCACGAAGACCATGTCACGCCCGTAGCGTGAGAGCACGGCCTGCGCCGGAATGATGACGCCGCTGGCGGTCGCGAGCGGGAACTGCACCCGCGCGAACATGCCCGGCTTCAGGTCACCCGACTTGTTCTCCACCCGCAGGTCGACCTCGATGTTCTTCGATGACGCATCCGCCGAGGGCGCGATGCGCAGGACTTCTCCGTCGAACGTTTTGCCGGGGACGGTATCCACGTTCACGGCGGCGGACCGACCGGTGGCCAGCGAGTTGAGTGCGGAGTCAGGCACGTTCATGCTGAGCTCGAACCCGCTGTCATCCGCGATGGTGAAGAGCGGCGTGCCGGGATTCACCACGGCGCCCGGATCGACGTTCTTTGTGATCACGACGCCGCTGAACGGGGCACGAATGATCGTCTGATTGAGCTGTACGGCCGAGATGCCGGCTTCCGCCTGCAATCGCGTGATGGACGATTGCACTTCCGCGATCTTCGTCTCCTTCTCGCGTCGCAGCACCTCCAGCGCGCGCTCGGCCTGAGCGATGTCCTGCAGCGCCTGCGTCTCCGTCTGTTCGCGGACGGCAGTCGATTGTTCCACGGTGCCCTTCTCCCGGAGCGTCCGCACCGCACCGAGCAAGGATTCCACCGTCGATCCGTTCCGGATGACGGCTTGTTCCTGTGCGGCGAGGTCCGCATCCGTGAAGTCCTGTGAGGTCACGCTGAACTGGAGCACCGTGTGCATCTGTTCCAGAGCCGGCTTGGCGGCACTCAGTGCGGTCGCAGCCAGATCCAGCCCCGCAGTGATCTGTGATGCAGAGGGTTCTCCCGTGAGGAGGTGAGCGTCGAAGTACGTGCGGAAGGCTTGCTCCGCCGCCGTGAGGGTGCTGAATGATTGCCTCGCCGCATTGACGGCCGACGGATCACGGGCGCCGATGTGCTGTGCGAGCATGTTCTTCCTCCCGATGTCCGCGTATTTGCCGGTGACGAGGAGAAGACGGTCCATCGTACTCAGGCTGTTTTCCAGTGCCATGGCCGCGTTGGTGAGCGTCTCCTTGGCTCCCCGCTGTCGCGCACCGCCGCTGGTCTCCTCCTGCATTTTGGCGACGTTGACGCCTTTTGCCGCCGTGGCGCGGAGACTTGTAATGTTGGCTTCCGTGGTTCTGATGCGCTCGTCGTACATTGCAATGAGAGACTGCAGTCCGACCTCCGCCTGCCTGAGTGTGCCGGAGAGCCCTCCCAGCACCGCCGATTCCACCGCCGTGTCGAGTCTCGCCAGTACGTCATTCGTTTTCACCCGGTCGCCTCTGTTCACCAGAACACTGAGCACGCGTCCGTTGATGCGGGAGGCGACGTCCGTTTGGCGTTGCGCTCTCAGCGTGCCGCTGAGCTGAAGATCCTGCGCGATGCCCGCCTCTGCAGCAGTGTGTACTACGACGCCGGTTGCGGGCGGTGCGTCGGATCCGCCGCACCCCGCGAGGAGGAGAGTGACGGCAGTGACTGAGAGCAACGTTTTGGAGAGTGGGGTGGACATACTATGAGCGGGGAAAGCCGATGCGGTCTAAAAGTATGGAAGACGGGCAGTAACCCGAGAGTGCGAAGATGATCTGCATGGCTCCGATGAACACGGGGAGCGCGAACCATGCGGGATGCAGAGTCAGTCCCAGGAGCGTGCCGCCCGCGGACAAGAGGCCCGCCATCAGGAAGTTGATGCGGAGGATGTGCCAGTGTGAAACGTTAAGGCGGAACATGTTGTGGTAGGGGAGGGGGGTTAGAAGCGGGTGAGTTCCTTGATGAGACCGAGCATCTTCTCCTGACTGTCCGCCGGCATGCGGTTGCTCATGCATGCGGCAGCCTGCTGCTGCAGATACAACGCGATGCACCGCTCCAGCCCCGCCTTCGCCGCCTTGAGCTGCGGGAGCACATCGAAGCAATCCTTCGACTCTCCGATCATGCGCTGGATGCCGTCCAACTGACCCTGAATATTCTTGAGTCTCTTTTGAACGTCGTTGAGTGAGACAGTCGCCATGGTGTCTTGGGGGAAAGAAGTGCCCCCACGATACACCCCACGGGGGTGGGGTGTCAAGGCTCTCAATTACTTGATCCGGAATTTGAATATCACCTGCTCATCTGCCACTCGCGCACGGCATCAATCGGCGTCAAGAGCATCAGTACGTTCAGCGTCAGGTTGTCGCGGTAGATCGCAAGCATGATCAGTTCGGTGAGGATGAGGATCGCCAGCGTCCATTTCCAGTTGAGCCGCCACGCCAGCCAGAACCCCAGCATCATGAAGAGGACGTCGCTGGTTGAATTCAGAATACTGTCGCCGGTGTACCCGAGAGACGCCGTTGCCGCGCGGTAGCGGTCGATGATTAGCGGGGAGTTTTCGAGGAGTTCCCATGCCATTTCCAATGCGATGGAGATCCAGAGCTTTGTCGTGATTGACATCCGACGTGCCACCAGTGCGAGGAGTGCGAAGAAAATGATTCCATGCAGGAAGTGCGAGCTGGAGTACGGGTCCATGAAGTTCTGCGAAGACTCGCTTCCCCACGCATCCCACGTCCACAGCTTGAGCCCGCATGTACAGTACGGGATGCGGCCCATGACGTGCAGGATGAGCGCGAAGACCGCGAGAGCCAGAACGATCAGAATTGCCGTGCGGGAGGGGCGGGAGAGATGCATGGGGAAAGTGTAGCAGTTCAGGGTTAGGGGTCAGGTTTTAGGTTTTAGGTATCAGGTATCAGGTATCAGGTATCAGGTTGGCTTTCTACTGTCGACGGATCATCTGCGAGAACGCAGGATCATCCGCATATTTCGCCGCGAGGTCATTGATGCGGGACTGCGCTTTCAGTTCTTCGAAAGGAATGCTCGTGTCGAGGAGGCCCAGATCGTAGGCCAGTTTGTCCGAGGTGGCGGGGAGGAGGACGGAGAGATTCCACGGGATGTCCGTTTCGGAGATCGTGCCGATGTGGCGGACGAAGATCGTCGTGCAGGTGTTGGTGAGCGTGTTGTAGAACTCCGGCCGGCCATGGAGCTTGTTCATGCGATCGAGCATCGACAGGAACAGTGCGCGGATCTTCTCCTTCGGCGCGTTTCCCCGGTAGAGGTAGACATCATCCTTTCGCATGTTTGCGCGCAGTCCGATGAGGTCCCGCTCATCACCCGCGACGTACGTCAGTTCGAAACGCTTGAACAGACCTCCGTACCACGAGAACTTCTCCCCCTTCTCCTTGCGGATCTCGATGGAGATCCCCACGTAGTCTCCGTTCTCAAATCCGAAGCTTAAGAACGTGTGTGCGACACCCTTGCCGGACGAGAACGGTTCAACGATGAACCAGACCGATTCGATTTGGCTGAGGTTGTACGTTCGATCCTCGTGTTTCACATCATAGTCGGTCGTGCTCCGGTACCTGTTACTGCGGACATGACGGATAAGAACCGAGTTTCCGTTGATTTCCGCATATGGCAAAATTGCTTGATCTGCGGACCAGTTGCGGTCGTTGGACGGCAGGATCACCATCCAGATGCCAAGCAGGATCAGGACGAAGCCGAGGAAGACGTATTTTTTGCGCGGGGGTCGCATGGATGATCCGGATTGTAGGAGAGATGAGGTTTCATTGTAAGAATCACCGCCTGTTCCCCGTTCTGTTATCATATGCGCATGGTCAAACAGAACATTCCGGATTCTTCCGTCGGCAGATGGAAAGGAGCGCTGTGGCCCGCTTTATCAGTCGCATTGGGGGGATTGGTCATGTTTTTCTTCTACCTGAATCATATCGGCGGACTACCTTCATGGTTGAAACCTTCCGAATCCAGAGAGCCGGCGCCTGTTCCGTTTGCCGGTTACAGGGTTCCCTCGACATACAAACCTCCAGTGCAGATCTCCGTCGATATCGATGATCTTTCCTCGCCCACCGTTGAAAATTCAGGCGGTCGGGATTCGTATTCGCTGAAAGGCAACAGTATCAGTCTTCACGGCACAGTGAGTCCCAATGTGACAAAAATTGTCGTAGCATACGTCACGGGACAGGAGGAGCATGAGCTGACGCGTTTCAAGCCGGGCGACACCAAGTGGGATTACAACGCGCGCATTTACCTCGGAAACCTTCGGCGAGGCGAGAACGTGTACGAGATCCGTGCGTACGTGGATGATGAGCAAGCGCCCGCGACTGAGAGGGTTTACGTCAACGCCGATGTGTACAGAGACGAGGTACCGCAGGACACCGGTGCCATCTTGGTGGAGTGGCTTCCGGCACCGGAGAGCGTCGCGACATCCGGTTTCCTCAAAGAGCTTCCCATGCGGCAGGAGGGGATCGACCTTATCATGAACTACGAATCGCCGTTTGGCGGAAGACCGCAGAGCGGCATGACTCTGACACAGCAGCTGGATGCACTGCTCACCATTCATAAGTCCGGCACCGTTACGGAGGGATATTACGCGGGCGATACGGTCTACCACATTCAGATGAATCAGGAGGGCATGTGCGGAGGGGATCCGAACAATTACCATCGCATCCTCCGTTCACCGGACGGCCGGCTGACGTTCCTTTCCAAGTATTCCGACAGCGTCGATGCCCGTCTCTATGAGTTGCTTCCGTTCGTCGTGGACAAGAAGGTAACGATGAATCTCCTCCCGCCTGATGAGCTCGGCATTCCAAACAGTCCGCTCACGCTCAAGAAGAAGTTTTCCTATAACAATCTTGCCTCGTTTACGAAGGCCGAACCATTGTTCTATAGCGAGGAAGCGGGCATGCAGATCTTCCGCGACTCTATCCAATGCTACGCCGCGCAGCACAAAGACGGGACGTACAGTACGTACCTGCTCAATCTTCCCACGCGTGCACCGACCGGAGATCAGAAAGCCAAGGCTGAGGAAACAGCGCAGTACACCCGCAGCGGAGAGGGGATTCTGGACATCACGTGGAAGAACGGGAAGAAGAACACGACGCAGTACGTCAGCCGCGACATCTTCGGCGGGATGGATTTAGGCTGCTCGTATATGACGGTCGACGTCGTCGATGGCAAGATACCGACGACCAAAGACTATGTCGGCGGTCCGCTGGAGGAGATCGGCACGGCGGCGTGGGGCGAGCCGGTGTACCGCGAGGTCTACGGCAAGAAGCAGCTCCTGACCTACGGCAGCGGTTCCGTCCCGCAGGGGAACCACCGGCTGTTCCAGGCGTACGATCGGTTCTATCGCAGCGAGAACAAGCCGTCCATTCTGGAGTTCTACGATCAGTACCCCATCATCTTTGTCCGCGATCCGTTCGGGAAGTATCTGCAATTCACGGATATGACGGTGATTCCGTCCGCCGAGAAGTGCAAACCGGTCATCTACCTCTATCCGGAGAAAGAAACCGACGTGTCCGTGCGGGTGGCTCCGACGGGCGGCATCAGTCTGAGCATTCCTGATTATAGGGACGGTTGGAGCGTTCGCGCGTTTCCGGATGGCACGATCTGGAATTATGCGGACATGACGGAGTATCCGTATTTATTCTGGGAGGGATTCGGTTCGCCCGGCTACCGCATGCACGATCAGGGGTTCGTCCTCAAGCGTGAGGAGATTCCGTGCAGGCTGCCGGCACTTCTCAGTGCTCAGGGCCTTAGAGGACAGGAGATCACCGACTTCATGGAGTACTGGGCGCCGAAGTTCCGTGAGAAGCCCTACTACTACGTCACGTTCACGCCGCAGGAGGAGTTTGAGAAGGAGGCTCCGCTGACCATCGATCCCAAGCCCGACAGCGTCATCCGCGTTTTCATGGACTATCAGGGACTGGATGAGCCCTTACAGGTCAAGCCGCAACAATTCTCGCCACCCGCACGCACGGGATTCACCGTCATCGAATGGGGAGGCGCGAAGCGTTAACCTGTCTGCTCTCGGCTGCTTTGACTCTTTCTTCCTGCGGCCGCGCGGAGAATGTGCCTGAACCCGAGAGACAGAAATATCAGTCTGACTTCGAATGTTCCGCGCAGTACGATGGATATTTTCAGCATGCCGAGTCGACCGACGCACTCGGAGAACAGGTGAAAGGCGTCATCCTCCCGCACCATCTGCTGGCCGGCAGTCATCTGGCGGAGGCGTACGCCGCGCTTCGTGAGCAGCATCCCAGTGTTGTGGTCATCGTAAGCCCCGATCACGACGGGGCGGGTGAGGCGAAGATCGTGACGACGGACATCGGGTACGCAACGCCGTACGGATCGCTAGCGGTCGATCAGGGTCTTGCCGATCAGCTATCGGGTATTCCGCTCATCCGGCAGGACCGCAATGCCTTCATCTACGAGGCCGGCATCAGCGCACACATGCCATTCATCCGGCACACATTCGGCGATGTTCCCGTTCTGCCCGTTCTGGTGCAGGGGACGACGACCATGGAGGAGGCGGAGGCGCTGGCACGCATACTCGACCGCATCCTTCCGGATGATGCGTTGGTCGTTGCGAGCGTCGATTTCTCGCACTACGTGCCGGAGTGGGTCGCCGACTTTCACGACGCGACGTCCCTTTCCACACTTGAAAATTTCGATCTGGAGTTCATCCCCCGCTTGGAAGTGGACTCGCCGGCGTCACTCGCGACGTTGCAGATGTTCCTGAAGATGCGCGGAGCGCAGCGCATCGTGTACCGCGATCACACCAACAGTGCGTCGATTGAAGGAAAGCCGGAGATCGCCGAGACGACGAGTCACGTGTATCTGGCCTTCTCTGCCGGTGAGCCGATGCAGGAAGCCGGCATCAGCATGCTCTTCTACGGCGACTCGATGTTCGCCAGAGGCATTCGGCAGATTGGAGCGAAGCATGGTGAAGCAGGGATGCTTGATGGTATTGCACAACCCAATGATCGTTTCTTCCTCGGGTCCCATCTGACGGTCGTCAATCAGGAGGGGCCGGTGACGGATTCGACGAAAGAGGCAGCGGTTCGATACGTCCTCAAGAGTGATCCGGTTCTCGCGAAGAGCATGTTGCAGCGGATGAAGGTGAATGTGCTGAGCTTCAATAATAATCATGTCTACGATGCGTTTGACGAAGGTGTTGCCGATACGCAGGAGTTCGCGCGAACGAACGGCATGACGCTCCTTGAGCCGGATGAACCGTGCCATACCTTCAATGTGCAGCAGAAAAAAGTCGCTCTCTGTGCCTTCGACGATTCGCGCAAAGCCATCGCTGTCCATGCCGCGCAGAAGATCGTGGAGGATCGGAAGAAATCAGCTGATTGGGTGGTTCTTTCGATTCACTGGGGACAGGAGTACCACCAAGCGCCGTCCGATCGCGAACGGGAGATCGCGCGGCTGCTGATCGATGCGGGCGCGGATGCCATCGTCGGGCACGGTCCGCACGTCGTGCAGCCGATTGAGTATTATGACGGGAAGCCCATCGCCTACTCGCTCGGCAATTTTCTCTTTGACCAGTTCGATGCACCGACCAATACCGGCATGATTCTCGGACTCTTTCTGGCAGAAGACTCCGTGCAGGTCACGCCGATCCCGTTTTCGAATTACTTTGGGAAGCTGTCGCTGCTGCCCTTCGATAGTCGGGAAGAGCTGCTTACGAGGATCAGGCCAGCACTTGGTCCAGCACCTGCTTCACGGTCTCCTTCGGCTGGGCGCCCATAAACGTCTTCGTCGGTTGACCGTTCTTGAAGACGATGAACGTGGGGATGCTCATGACGCCGTACTCGCCGGCTGTCCCTTGCTGCTCGTCGACGTTCACTTTTACGATTTTCACTTTGCCGGCGTACTCGGTGTCCAGCGCTTCCATGACGGGGTGCATGGCTCTGCACGGTCCGCACCACGGTGCGAAGAAGTCGACCAAAACGGGGAGAGAGGACTCCAGCACTTCAGTTTTGAAGTCTGCGTCGGTGACGGTCTGCGGCATGGGGAATGGGGGAAAAATGAATAATGACTTTGAATTACTTGTTGAGCGCGAGGATGGATTGGAGCTGCCCTATATCCTGGGAGTCGAATTTCTCCTTGAACGTTTCGGTGAGCATCTCCTCGATAATGGTGGCGCGGACGGAGGAGAACGAGGTCGTGATGGATTTCGTGAGGTGTGAGACGTCCTCGCAGGATCTCTTGGCTTCGATATAGCCCTTGAGGGCATCGATCTGGCCTTGAATCCTATTTAAGTGCTTGATGATCTCGGCGCAGTTATCTTTGGGCATGGGTGGTTGGGGGAAGGACTCTATACTATACCCCCTACCCTATGTATGCAAGAGCATTTTGGGAAAAGTTTTAATGACTCTGCACTACGAGCCCTCACCCCTACTTATAGATAAGGGAGCGGAATGCTTTCCGCGGAGACAGGGCTTTCCCTTCCACTTTCTTTCGGTTGCGAAAGAAAGTGGAGCAAAGAAAGCAAGTCGCCTCTGGAAAAATTTCCTGCGGTTCCACGCCGTTCGCTGCGCTAAAAATTTCAAACTTGCCCTCGTCCGCTGCGGCAGGACTCGGGCTTCGGACAGTGAAATTTTTCACGCTTCGCTCACGGCGAACCGCAACGGAAATCTTTCATGGCGACGGGACGAATGCATGACTATGACTTGTTTGGCGGAAATCCCTATTTCAGCTCCTCCCTCAGAAACGTCACCGTCTTCTCCATGAAGTCGGTCCACTGCGTGCTGAACTCATGTCCTTCGCCGTCACACTCGATGTACGTGATGTCCTTCTCTTCCTCCCTGAGCCGCAGCGCGAGATGGTCGGACCATTCTTTCGGCACGTCCTTGTCGCGGCTTCCCTGAAACAGCAGGACGGGGGAGCGGATGTCTTTCAAAGACGTCTCCGGCGAGAGCACATCCCACGCGGCGGGATTTTCTTCCCGTGTCTGCATTACCTCCAGCGTCCGGTCTCCTTCATCCCGCTCGCGCCGCCAGCGGGAGAAGTTCTCCCATCGCAGAATCCTGTCTGCAGGAAATGGATTTCTTAAAAAGCAGAGGACTCACTTCTTCGACGGCACCTTGGCGCCCGCCTCGCGCGCTTTGCTGAGCCCTATCGCGATGGCCTGTTTGCGGCTCGTCACTTTCCGCTTGGCGGGACCGCTTCTCGCCTTACCGCGCTTATACGCATGCATCTCTTTCTCGACTGATTTCTGCGCCTTCTTCGAGTAGCGGGGGGTCATATACAATCGGAGGAAAGACATCGGTTCAGACGTTTTCGCGCCGGCGGACCTTTCACGATTCCTCACTGATCTTTGCGCGCCTCTCAGTTGTATTGTTCCCCCTTCGAATACTCCCGGCTTTATTTGAAATCCTTGGTCTGCTCACCCGTCATAATTGATGCAGTGCACTGCGCACTTTTTATTTCTTTTCCTCCCATTTCTATGGAAACGATCACTCATCACACGGACAGCAAAATGGCGGACACAGCCTCGGAATTCCGGTGGAACGGGACATGGAACGAGTTCAAGGGCAAGGCCAAGCAGCTCTGGGGCGATCTCACGGATGACGATCTCGACGTCGCCGAGGGCAACTATCAGGAAGCGTTCGGCAAGATTGAACGGAAGACCGGCGAAGAGATGGACGAGATCCGCAGGAAGTTCCGTTAGTGTTGCGGGTGGATGCGGAGGAAGTAGGAAGAGCAGGGATTGATTGCGCTGAAGCACATGTCCGCGTGCCGTACGGCCAATCAATTCCTGCCGGAGGATGACGGTTTCCGCTCGCTCGGGATGCGGGCGGTTTCCAAAGACGCGATCGCCGGACCGTTGACTACGGATCCGTCCGGCGTGAAGCGCGAGCCGTGGCAGGGGCAATCCCACGTCTTCTCAAATCCGTTCCACCGCACGATGCACCCGAGGTGCGGACAGACTGCGGAGCGCGCATAGCGGATACCGTCGGCATCGCAGTAGAGCGCGATCCTCATCTTCCCGTCTCTCACGATACGGGCGGAGTCCGGCTTCATGGGACCCGCGTCATCCGGCTCCGGCGGTTTCAGGTACTCGCCCGCGACGTTGAGATTTTCGCGGGCGAAGTTCTTGAGCGCCCGAACCGGTTTACGCGCCGGATCGTAGAGCGCTGCCCACGGATGATCGCGGCCCGAAATCAGATCCTTGAGCAACATCCCCGCGATGGTGCCATGCGTCATGCCGTTGCCTGAATCGCCCGTGACGATGAAGACGTTGTTGCTTATGCCGGGGTTCCTCCCGATATACGCGATACCGTCGACGGGTTCCATGACCTGTCCGGACCAGCGGTACCGGATTTTCCCCGCTATGGGGAAATGACTGCGTGTCCACTCCTCCAGACGATGGAACCGCAGCGGTGCGTCATTCGCCTGTCCCGTCTTATGATCCTCGCCGCCGACGATGAGGAGCTCGCCATCCTTCCCGCTGTCGGTGCGGACATAGTGGTAGGGGACCGGACGTTCGTTGAGACTGTAGCGTCCCGTATCCCAGAGAAGGACAGGCGGGACAGACGATGCTGGAATGCGGAATCCCAGCACGTACGTGCGGTACGCTGCCTGCTTGGTGTGCATGGTTACGCGATCGTTCACCGGCGTGTTGGTGGCGACGACGATGGCATCCGCTGTCACCGTGAAGCCGTCTTCCGTTTCCACATGCGGCGACTTGCCGCCTGCGATCTTCGTTGCATGCGTTCCGGTGCAGATCTTCCCGCCTCTCTTCTCGATGGCAGCAGCCAGACCGCGCAAGTATCGCAGAATGTGAAGTTGCCCCTGCCGTGGAAATCGGAGGCAGGGTCCGCTCTCAAACGGCAGTCCGGGCACGGAACGCTCCAGCGTGACGTCGCTGAGTCCCGCGTCCTGTGCAGCGACAAGCTCCTTATTCAGGAGCTCTTCCTCTTCGCCGGAACTCAGGAATAGGAATCCGGGCAAACGCATGAATCCGCATTCGATCTTTTCCTCTCTGATGATCCGCTCCACCTCGTCGATCGCTGCGGCATGACTGTTTGCGATGAGCGAGGTTTTCCGCTTGCCGTACATTTTCCGAAGATCGATGTACCGTTCATCCAGCGCCGTCACAAAGTGCGCCGTGGTCCGGCCGCTCTCCCCGCCGCCGACGGGTCCGTCGTCGAGGACGATGACCGACTTCCCCTCCGTCGTCAGCTGGTACGCGGTCGAGAGTCCGGCGATCCCCGCGCCGATGACGCAGACATCCGCACGGGCTTCTTCCGTGAGCGGCTCAAGCGGCACGTCTTTTGTGGTGGCCATCCACACGGATTCGCTTACTCCGTTATCCGTTTTCATAGATTGGTGAAGGAGATCGTTCCTTGAGACGCGGCGAAGAGAAGGGGATTACACCGGAGGGAAGAACGTGGACGATGTAGCGACTATGATCCTTTCAGGTTTGGGGTGGTGCATAGTTCAGCTTCCCACTGAATTTACCCCGCCAATTTCTTGCGGGCCTCTCCGGTTTAGATATACTAATCACAGGTGTTTGGAGGGTTCGCCCTCTCACGGCTCATCAGTAAGCTGTAACCAAGCACCTGCCAAAGAGACCGCACGTTGCGGTTTTTTTGTAACTCAATCTTCCTCCGGACGAACCTTAGGTGTGCCCTCTCATCGTGATGGCATCTTTATAGTGTACGGCTGGATTTCAGGCAATCCGATTACGGGTTATTGGCGAGGGGTTTTTTTCCGAAGGAATCTGACGAACAGCCTTCCTCTCCCGCCTCACCCCCTAGCCCCCTCTCCCCGCCCTTCGACTCGCTGCGTTTACCCTGAGAGCAATCGAAGGGCTCGCTCAGGGCGAGCGGGAGAGGGGGAACTTCCTATGAAGTATTGCTCTGTAGCAAGTCATCCTTCTCCCGCTTGCCCGGCGAAGCTCCCGCAGGAGCGGAGTCGGGACGGGAGAAGGACCGAGGATGAGGCGGAGGGCAGATCTTCACTTCAGCTCCTCCCTCAGAAGCTCCACCGTCTTCTCCATGAAGTCCGTCCACTGCGTGCTGAACTCATGTCCTTCACCGTCGTACTCAATGTACGTGATGTCCTTCCCCTCCTCCTTCAGCCGCTCTGCCAGATGGTCGGACCATTCCTTCGGCACGTCCTTGTCGCGGCTTCCCTGAAAGAGCAGGACGGGGGAGCGGATGTCTTTCAAATACGTCTCCGGCGAGAGTGCGTCCCACGCGGCGGGATTCTCTTCCCGTGTCTGCATCACTTCCAGCGTCCGGTCTCCTTCATCCCGCTCGCGTCGCCAGCGGGAGAAGTTCTCCCACATGTCGGCGTGGACGGGTGCATAGAGCACCGCCGCACTCACCAGATCCGGCCGGCCGGTGAGGATGGTGAGCGTCACGCCGCCGCCGAGTGAGTGACCCAGCATGCCGACCTTGCGTGCATCGATCGTCGGCAGGTTCGCCGCACGCACGGCATTGATGGCGTTCGCGCTGTCCATTGCGTACTCCAGCCCGCCGTCGTAGATCTTCGTCTCCTCGTCCATGGGGCTAAAGTCCGAGTCCGCGTGCCCGCGGTAGTCCGTGTGAAGGACGGCGAAGCCCGCGCGGGCCACGTAATCCTGCTCGCGCTTGAGTCCGCGTCCCTGCGTGTAGATCTTCGGGTCGATGTAGCCGTGGTTGAGTACGACGAGCGGGAACTGTCCTTCTCCGGTCGGGATATTCAGAAT
>JAQTSK010000093.1 GCA_028711345.1 Candidatus Peribacteraceae bacterium | reverse complement strand
CGCAGCGACGAATCAATTCCGAAGCCTTGGAGGAATTGATGAGGAGCTCTGGGGCCGGGCGGGAGGCAGTTGGCGCGCCGGCGTTTTTGCCTGCCGGCCGAAGCTTTAGCGAAGGCTGGGCTCCACCTTTTTCGCCGGAAAAAGGTGGAAAGAAGAAGCAATGCCGTGGATTAACCTTGCAAGAAAATTCAGCTCTAAATTAAATGCTTCATCAAAAAGAGCTGTCGTCTCGACCTTCCGGCAGTGAAATCTCATGCACTACGGAGTACCATCCGGTTCCATGAAAGATTTCCTGAACAGGCATAAAACACTCTGGAGCCAATCTGCCTTCCGTCGATCAGTCGGAGTCGGAATTTTGATCCTCACCATCGGCATCGGTTTTATTTCGGCTGCGCGGGATCACCTAACGGGAATGGCGTATCAATTGAGCAGTTCTCCGGATCTGATCTTGGATAACCTTCCGGTCAGGGGGATGGATGGATTCATCGTGTGGGGTGTGCCGCTCGTCATTGCAATCACGGTTTCGATTCTTCTGTTTTATCCGAGACTGATCCCCTTCACCCTCAAGGCAATCGGAGCTCTGCTCCTCGTTCGTGCATTCTTCATCATCCTCACGCCGTTCGGCGTTCGGACTGATCAACTGGTGATATCGTCGGACGGTTTCTTTCAGCGCCTGGCCTACAGCAGCAATGACTTTTTCTTTTCCGGACATGTCGCCTTCCCCTTCCTCCTCGCCCTCGTTTTTTGGGATATTTTGTGGGCACGGATTCTCATGCTGATGTTATGTACTCTCTTCGCTGCCGGCGTCCTGCTGGCGCATACCCACTATTCCATCGACGTCTTTGCGGTGCCATTTCTCATTCCGACCATCGTTACGATTTGCAAAAAGTATTTGGATGATCCTTGGCGACGGTCACTGGGAAGTGCCGCTCTACCTTCTGCAGCCATCCTATGACTATCAGCGTCGTCATTCCGGCTTACAACGAAGAAATGTACCTCGGCACGTGTCTTCAGAGCATCGTCGACCACAAAAATAGCGAGGTCATCGAAGTCATCGTCGTTGATAATGCGAGCACGGATGAAACGGCGACCATCGCGAAAAATTTTCCAGGAGTACGGGTGGTTCACGAACCGACGAAGGGAACAGGACCGGCACGACAACGAAGCCTCTCCGAAGCGCGGGGAACCCTTCTCGCCTTCATCGACGCCGACACAAACATCGGCCCCGGCTGGTGCGAGACCGTCACGGAGATTTTTGCGCAGGACCCAGCCATTGTGGGGGCAAGCGGACCGTATGATTACTTCGATCTTCCTTCGTGGCAACGCGCTCTCATTTGGTTCTACTGGCGGTTTCTCGTCATCCCCTTCTCGTTCATCACCGGCCCCGTCGTCATCGGCGGCAATTTCATCGCGAAGAAATCCGCACTCCAAGCCATTGGAGGATTCGACACAGGTATTTCGTTCTACGGAGATGACACCAACATCGCACGACGACTGAAGAGTGTCGGAACCATGCGCTTCGATCTCCGCCTGCTCGTTCGATCGTCCGGCCGACGGCTCGCGGAAGAGGGAATTCTGCGAACAGGCTTCCGCTACGTCATTAACTACCTGTCCCAATCGCTCCTCCGACGATCGGTCACCCGCCATTACACCGACGTACGGTGATGGAAAAGATTTAGGAGCACGATTTTACCGCTTCCGAACGGACCTCCTTCCATTCACCATGGTAAGACCGCTGGAAAAGGAAGACCCAAATTCCGTTGAGGATCCACGTACTCATGAGCTTCGGCCAACCCACTTTATGAGGACGCCGGCCGGTATGGAACACGATGAGCGGCCAGTGCATGAGCGTCCTGCCGATGCGGGCAAGGCGGCCAAATAATTCATAATCCTCACCCGCCGCAATGTGCTCCCGGTATCCGCCGACCTGTCGAAAAGCTTCCGTCCGGATCATTTGAAATTCGCCTGCCGCTCCGCCGAGCCGCAAAAAATTGTTGAGAACAACATTCAGAAGATTGATGTACCCGTATCCCGCATAATCCGCTTTCGTCTCGCTCTCTGGCACCACCCTCAATCGTCCCGTTAGACCCGTGAGATTCGGACGGTCCGTGAACTGTGCAAGCGCCTCCTGAAAAAATGCGTCCGGGTGGAGAATGGTGATGTCCGCATCCAAAAACACCAGAAAATCTCCCTTCGCCGCCGCCGCGCCGAGATTTCTGCCTCGTGCAATAGTTTGGCGTTCAGGACGCGGGTCCGTCACGATCGTCGCACCGTATTGCCGTGCAATGGCGACGGTACGGTCGGAACTGCCGCCATCGGTGACAATAATCTCGTAGGGTGTTACCGCAAGACCTGCGACGAGGGATGAAAGCGTCGTGCCGATGATGCCCTCTTCGTTGCGGGTCGGGATGATGATGGAGATCATCCGCCTTCGGCCGGCTTCGTTCTCCGGAACTGCGCCGTTGCTCCGGCGAGATTCCGCAAATAATGATGAAGGGTCTGGCCGAGATGTCGCCTGGTTAATCTGAGGTGGCTTCATAAT